>ONMH01000108.1:0-6264 GCA_900318875.1 uncultured Lachnospiraceae bacterium
ATCTCTGTACGGGTTTGCTAAGATAATGGTGCCTGGGATGCAATCACCCTATTATTTTGAACCTACAAATACTTTAAACGGGAATCAGGCAGGTTCTCCGCATATGTCACGCCTCCGGTACCAGCTATACGCTGGACTCTATACCAGGGTCAGGGGAAGGCAGAGCGGGGAAACGATGATACCCACCTGGCTGAGGCTAGGAGTCAAAAGGTAGGGGGCATTTCGGGTTTGTGAGAATGTTCGCGGCAGCACCGGATGGTGCTGCCGTTTCTTTTTTGCCATTGGAAGACCGAATTCTGTGGGACAGGACCCTGCTCAAGGGGATTACAAACAGCGAGGAGGCACAGCTTATGTTGTTCCTGCATGGGAATGGCTTCTGCAGGAATAAAAAATCAGGATACAAATTCTGCGGAACAGAAACAAGATGGCGCCTATTCTGCTTTTGCTCCTTCGGTCCCCTGCCACTTGGCCTATTCACAAATCCCTCTTTTCTGTTAAAATGTCCTCTGTGCAATTCTGCCGTTGTCTGGCGGCAGTCTGCCTTGGAAAAGGTACCGAAATCACAACCAGGAGGTTTTATCAATGATACAGGAAGATCTGGAACGGATCCGGCAGGAGGCAAAGAAGAAACTCGAAGAGGTGACAACCCCGGAAGAGATCAATGACCTTCGCGTTGCTCTGCTCGGCAAGAAGGGCCAAATCACGGCCATCCTGAAGGGCATGAAGGACGTCTCGAAGGAGGATCGCCCGAAGGTCGGTCAGATGGTCAACGAGATGCGGACGGAGATCGAGACAGCTCTCACTGGAAGACAGGAAGAGATCCTGGCAAAACTCCAGGAGGCACGCCTTGGCGCAGAGGAGATCGATGTGACGCTCCCTGCAAAGAAGATCGAGAAGGGGCATCTTCATCCGAACCAGGTCGCCCTGCGCGAGATCGAGGACATCTTCATCGGCATGGGCTATGAGGTCGTCGACGGCCCCGAGGTCGAGAAGGACTACTACAACTTCGAGGCCCTGAACATCCCCGCCAATCACCCCGCAAAGGATGAGCAGGATACGTTCTACCTCGGCACC
Source organism: uncultured Lachnospiraceae bacterium (assembly GCA_900318875.1). Taxonomy (GTDB): domain Bacteria; phylum Bacillota; class Clostridia; order Lachnospirales; family Lachnospiraceae; genus CAG-791. The sequence goes on from ONMH01000108.1 coordinate 1,075, forward strand.
GACATGCTGCTGCGAACCCAGACATCCGGTGTCCAGATCCACGAGATGGAGCGGGGCAGAATCCCGATCCGCATGATCGCTCCCGGAAGAGTCTATCGTGCTGATGAGGTGGATGCGACCCACAGTCCGGTGTTCCACCAGGTGGAGGGCCTTGTCGTCGACAAGGGAATCACCTTTGCAGACTTAAAGGGCACCCTTGCGGAGTTCGCAAAGGGAATCTTCGGAGAGGACACCAAGGTCCGCTTCCGCCCGCATCACTTCCCGTTCACCGAGCCCTCTGCGGAGATGGATATCTCCTGCTTCAAGTGCCACGGCAAGGGCTGCTCGTTCTGCAAGAACGAGGGCTGGATTGAGATCCTCGGCTGCGGCATGGTGCATCCGCACGTGCTGGAGATGAGCCATATCGATCCCGATGTGTACTCCGGCTTTGCCTTCGGCATCGGTCTCGAGCGCATCGCACTGCTCAAGTATGAGATCGACGACATGAGACTGCTGTATGAGAACGACATTCGGTTCTTAAAGCAGTTCTGAGACGGGAAGAGAACGGAGGATCAAAGACAATGAATACACCCCTTTCATGGATCAAGGACTACGTGCCGGATCTTGCGTGCACGGACAAGGAATATTATGACAGGATGACGCTCTCCGGGACCAAGGTCGAGAACTGGACAAGGTTCGACCGCAACTGCGAGAAGATCGTTGTCGGAAGAGTGGATGCCATCTCCCATCACCCGGATGCGGATCACCTGTGGGTCTGCACGGTCAACATCGGAGAGGCCTATGACGAGAACGGCTACACGAAGGAGACCGACGGCCTGGACGGCGCCAAAGAGAACTGCATCCAGATCGTGACGAGCGCCCAGAACCTCAAAGAAGGCGACGTCGTCCCCACCTGCCTGGACGGCGGGAAGGTAGCCGGCGGCCACGACGGCGGCCCGATGCCGGAGAACGGCATCAGGATCAAGGCCGGCAAGATGAGAGGCCTCCCCTCTGTCGGCATGATGTGCGGCATCGAGGAGCTCGGTGCAACAAGGGAGATGTACCCCGAGGCACCGGAGAACGGCATCTATGTCTTCCCGGAGGATCAGGCAAGGGAGCTGGAGCTCGGCTCCGATGCGATCGAGGCCCTCGGCCTTCATGACACCAACTTTGAGTATGAGATCACCTCCAACCGTGTCGACTGCTACAGCATGCTCGGCATCGCAAGGGAGGCAGCGGTTACCTTTGGAGACAAGTTCGTTCCCCCTGTCGTCACGGTAAAGCACGAGGGCGAGAAGGATACCTCCGACTACGTCTCCGTGGACATCGAGGCGAAGGACCTCTGCACAAGATATGTCGCAGCAGTCTGCACGGACATCAAGCTGGGACCTTCTCCCAGATGGATGCAGCGCCGCCTTGCCAACTTCGGCATCCGCCCCATCAACAACCTGGTCGACATCACGAACTTCGTCATGATGGAGTACGGCCAGCCGATGCACGCCTATGACTACGACACGATCCACGGAAAGAAGATCATCGTGCGCCGTGCCTCTGACGGGGAGACCTTCACGACCCTGGACGGACAGGAGAGAAAGCTCGACAGGGATGTCCTCATGATCTGCGATGCAGACCGCGCCATCGGCCTTGCCGGCATCATGGGCGGCGAGGACTCCATGATCACCGATTCCGTCAAGACCGTCCTCTTTGAGGCGGCTACCTTCGACGGCACAAACATCCGCAAGAGCTCCAAGCGCATCGGCCTTCGCACCGATGCCTCCGCAATCTTTGAGAAGGGCCTCGACCCCTACAACGCGCTGGCCGCCATGGACCGCGCCTGCCAGCTCATGGAGGAGCTTGGCTGCGGCAGGGTCGCAAAGACCTACGTGGATGTCCACGACACGCTCCCTGCCCTCCGCGTGATCCCGTTCGAGCCGGAGAAGATCAACGCCTACCTCGGCACGAGCTACACGGAAGAGGAGATGCTGGAGGTCTTCGACAAGCTGGAACTAGTCTATGACTCCGACAAGCGCGAGCTGACGATTCCCTCCTTCCGCCAGGATCTGAAGCAGATGTGCGACCTCTCTGAGGAGGTGGCGCGGTTCAAGGGCTATGACAAGGTGCCCAGCACCCTGCCCAAGAGTTCTGCAACCGTCGGCGGCCTTACGAAGGAGATGAAGCTCGAGAACATCGCCCGGGATGTGGCCATGCACTACGGCTTCTCCGAGGAGGAGACCTTCTCCTTCGAGGGCCCGAAAGTCCTCGACACCCTGCGCTTCCCCAAAGATGCAAAGGAGCGGCAGCAGATCACGATCCGCAATCCCCTGGGAGAGAACTTCTCCGTCATGCGGACCCAGACCCTGAACGGAATCCTGACAAGCCTTGGCACGAACTATGCGCGTCGGAATGAAAACGTGCGCCTGTTTGACCTTGGAAAGATCTACCTGCCCAAGTCCCTGCCCATCACGGACTACTGCGATGAGAGACCGCAGCTGACGCTGGGCTTCTACGGAGAGGGCGACTTCTTCGATATGAAGGGCGTTGTGGAGGACTTCCTCTATGCCGCCGGCATGCACGAGAAGGCCGTCTTTGCAAAAGGTGCAAGACCCTATCTCCACCCCGGAAGACAGGCAGATGTCTCCTATGAGAACACCCAGATCGGTTACCTCGGCGAGGTGCACCCGGATGTGGCAAAGGCCTACGGCCTGAACACCAGGGTCTATGTGGCGGTCATCGACCTGCCCGCCCTGGATGCCTTTGACTCCTTTGCCCATCACTATGCTGGCATTGCGAACTTCCCTGCCATGACCCGTGACATCTCGATGGTCGTGCCCAAGAAGGTGACGGCCGGCGAGATCGAGGCTGTCATCGCCCAGCGCGGCGGCAAGATCCTCGAGAGCTGCAGACTGTTCGACATCTATGAGGGTGCCCAGATCCTGCCCGGCTTCAAGTCCATGGCCTACAAGCTGACCTTCCGCAACAAGGAGCGCACGCTCGCTGCGGAGGAGGTCGACAAGGCCATGAAGAAGATTCTGAACGGCCTGCAGGACCTTGGCATCGAGCTCCGCGTCTGAGAAGAGGAAGATCATAAACAAAAGCGGAAACGGAAAAGAAGATGCTGATTTCATCGGCGCAGCCGGGCGGGAAACCTTTCCGTCCGGAGCGATCGATGGTAAACTGGTACTGGTAACATATATCGTTGCGGCAAAAGCCAAAGCAACATCAGAAAGCGGGTAACCGACGTTGAAGGAAATTCGAAAGTTCATAAGGGGCGCTGCGGCAGCACTGCTCTTGGGACTTGGCTGTCTCCTCGTTCCGGTAAGCGCCTCTGCAAAGGAAACAGCACCGGATTATACGAGTGTGCAGAAGGACGTCGTCGCCTGGAAGGCGGTGTACGGACCGCTCCTGTCCAAGTATGCGCCCCAGACAAAGACGCTCCCGGGCCAGGATGAGAAGGAACAGGACTGCGCAGTGGCTTCTGACCAGCTCTATCAGCTCTATGCGGACACGAAGAAGGAGAGCTATCCCGGCGCCTACAAGCTCAAGAAAGCGCTGATGCTCTACGATGTACTGCAGGGCAATTACACGCCCAATGCCGTAGGGCTGATGCTTGATCACGGCTGCTTTACCGACTACTATGATGACCTTGTGAGTGCACACCTTGTGCCGGATGGCTACAAGCTCCCGGCAAAGAGCTACCGCATCGAGGAGACGCAGGAGACGGTGGAGTACAAGGATGTCTACGGCGCTCTGCAGACGGAGTACCTGCTGCAGACAGACTCGCCCTACCTTGAGGCGGAGCAGCTCCTCTCCGTTGCGGTCTACTCGAACGACAAGAAGGCAGCAAAGGAGCAGAAGGAGAAGATCGCCTCCTTTGAGGACGACTACGTGCCCAAGGCAAAGGCGGCGAACTGAGAAGACAGACGCAAGACCTCCGGAACAGGATCTGTCCCGGAGGCCTTTTTGCGGGATTTGACAAGGCTCAGGAGGTCCCGCATAATACACAGAGCACCGGTCATCCGGTGTCAATATGGAAGGAAAAGGAGTATCAAACATGGAACGCATCAATGCCTGGAACATATATGACCTGGAGACCCAGAAGGCCTGCAGCAGCTTTGCAGAGGACTACCGGAACTTCATCTCCGACAACAAGACGGAGCGGGAGTGCGTGGATGCCTTCGTAAACGAGGCGGAGGACCACGGATATGTGGAGCTCGAGCGCGCCATCCAGGAGAAGAGAACTTTAAAGCCCGGCGATAAGATCTACTGCGCATGGATGAACAAGTCCCTCGTCCTCTTTGAGATCGGCACGGAACCGATGGAAAACGGCCTCAACATCCTGGGTGCCCACATCGACAGCCCGAGGCTCGACATCAAGCAGAACCCGCTCTTTGAGAAGGCGGGCTTTGGCTATCTGGACACCCACTACTACGGCGGCATCAAGAAGTACCAGTACGTGACCATGCCGCTTGCCATCCACGGTGTCATCGTGAAGAAGGACGGGGAGACCGTCCAGCTGAACGTGGGCGAGGATCCGGATGATCCGGTGTTCTTCGTCTCTGACCTTCTGATCCACCTGGCCCAGGACCAGATGAAGAAGACCGCAGACAAGGTGATCGAAGGAGAGGCCATGGACCTTGTCATCGGCAACAAGCCCGTGATCATCAATGCAGACAGCAAGAGAAAGACCACACAGGATCACGAGGAGACCCCGAAGGAGGGTGTCAAGAAGGCCCTGCTTGCAATCCTCGAGCAGAACTACGGCATCCACGAGGACGACTTCGAGTCCGCAGAGCTCGAGGTGGTCCCTGCGGGAAGAGCAAGGGATGCGGGTTTTGACCGCTCCATGATCCTGGGCTACGGCCAGGATGACAGGGTCTGCGCCTATCCCTCCTTCCGCGCCCAGATCGAGACCAGTGGAGTAAAGCGCACCAGTGTGACGCTCCTTGTGGACAAGGAGGAGATCGGGTCCGTGGGTGCAACCGGCATGCGCTCCCGTTTCTTTGAGAACGCCCTCGCGGAGGTCATGAACCTTGCGGGCCAGTACACAGAGCTCTCGCTCCGCCGCTGCCTTGCCAACAGCTGCATGCTCTCCTCGGATGTCTCCTCCGCCTATGATCCGCACTGGGCAGACTGCTTTGAGGAGAAGAACACCGCCTTCCTCGGAAGGGGCATGGTGTTCAACAAGTTCACGGGCTCCAGGGGAAAGAGCGG
>ONMH01000108.1:6284-7550 GCA_900318875.1 uncultured Lachnospiraceae bacterium
GCCCTCTACGGCATGAACGTCATCGACAGCGGTGTGCCGGTTCTCTCGATGCACTCTCCCTGGGAGGCAACGAGCAAGGCGGACATCTATGAGGCGTTCCGCGGCTACAAGGCGTTCCTTCGGGATGCGGATTTCAGAAACGAGTAAGACAGAGAAAGACAGAAGAGATGGCAGAAAACGAAACAGAAAACAGCGTGACCAGGGAGAAGAATGACGGGGTCCCCATCGGGCACAAGACCTCGGATTACTACTTTGACCTCCCGAAGGAGCTGATCGCACAGGATCCGCTCCCGGACCGGGATGCCTCCAAACTCCTTGTGATCGACAGAAAGACCGGAGAGCTGGAGCACAGGATTTTCCGGGACATCATCGACTACTTAGAGCCCGGAGAGACCCTGGTCCTTAACAACACGAAGGTCATTCCGGCAAGGCTCCTTGGCACCAAGGTGGACACCGGAGCCAGCGTGGAGATCCTGCTCTTAAAGCGCAGAAAGGGCGATGTCTGGGAGACCCTGGTAAAGCCCGGAAAGAAGCTTCGCCCCGGGGCAAAGGTCACCTTCGGCGACGGGTCCCTGACCGCGGAGATCCTGGAGGTCGTGGAGGACGGAAACCGCCTCGTGCAGTTCCACTATGACGGCATCTTTGAGGAGGTCCTGGACCGCCTCGGCGAGATGCCTCTGCCGCCCTACATCACCCACAAGCTTCAGGATCCGAACATGTATCAGACGGTCTATGCGAAGTACGACGGCTCCGCCGCCGCACCGACCGCAGGCCTGCACTTCACAAAGGAGCTCCTGCAGAAGATTCAGGACAAGGGCGTGAACCTCGCCTATGTGACGCTCCACGTGGGACTTGGCACCTTCCGCCCGGTCAAGGTAGACGATGTGACCAAGCACCACATGCACACGGAGTGGTACAACGTCTCCCCGGAGACGGCAGATCTCATCAACAGGACCCATGAGAACGGAAAGCGGGTCATCTGCGTCGGCACGACGAGCTGCCGTACCGTGGAATCCGCTGCGGATGAGAACGGCATTGTCCACCCTGGTGCGGACAACACCTCGATCTTCATCTATCCGGGGTACCGGTTCAAGTGCATGGATGCCCTGATCACGAACTTCCACCTGCCCGAGTCCACCCTGGTCATGCTGGTATCTGCCTTTGCAGGCAGGGAGAATGTCCTCCATGCGTACAAGGTTGCCGTGGAGCATAAGTACAGATTTTTCTCTTTTGGAGATGCCTGCTATTTTAAGTAACATGCAAAAA
>ONMH01000111.1 GCA_900318875.1 uncultured Lachnospiraceae bacterium
TCGGTTTTGAAGGTACCAACCCTTTGCCTCGATAGCTCAAAGGTAGAGCACGCGGCTGTTAACCGCGGTGTTGTAGGTTCGAGCCCTACTCGGGGCGCTGCACTTGCCAGCATGCTGGTAAGTGCTTTTTTATTCAAAAAAGGTTGATGAAGCAGGGCTTTTGTTTTACAATAAGTTTTGCGCTATCAAAAGAACCATTCTGGCTCCGTGGTCAAGAGGTTAAGACATCGCCCTTTCACGGCGGTAACATGGGTTCAATTCCCGTCGGAGTCATCAGCATCTGCCAATCGGCGGGGATCTGGACCCTTAGCTCAGTTGGTTAGAGCAGCCGGCTCATAACCGGCAAGTCCCGGGTTCGAGTCCCCGAGGGTCCATTCTTCTGTAATAAGAAGACCATATCAAAATGCTGCCATGGCGGAATAGGTAGACGCGCGGGACTTAAAATCCCGTTCCAGCGATGGAGTGCGGGTTCGATTCCCGCTGGCAGCAGCAAAGAACAGGCTTCCGTAAGACGGATGCCTGCTTTTTTGTGCGTTTCATCAAAGAAGTTTGGCCTTGTCGGAATTGTGCCTCCGGTGGTGCAGACGATCGATCTGCAGGCCGCACAGAAAGAGAAGCGCCACTATCTGATGAATCTCTTTGGCAGAAACAGGACGCTGTTCTACTGCCTCTTCTCCTAGCATGGGAAGGAATTCCTGCCGATCGTCTATGACCCCGCAGAATGCAGCATACCTTTCCATGGACCTTCCGGAACGCAACGCGGCAGAGGATATCACCGATGCCCAGGCCATCCTGCATGGCGGCGCGTTTCTGTCCTTCCCTGGCTGATCCTTCTTGCTGCGGCAACGGTTCGGCAGCAGGAAGCAAGGCGCAGACCGTGAAATCTCCCGGCTGAACTGACCTCCGTGCGGATGGCAGAGCAAAAAAGAACGGAATCCTCCCGGCAGGGGCAAAAGAGACCCCGTTCTTTTGATATTCTGAAGTATGTCTGCAGCAGGCACGGCAAAGCCAGGACGCATCTTCTGCGCCGCCCTCACATGGCAAGTACAAATCCCCATGCAAGGAGCGCCTGGGCCACGGTATACGTCTCCATGATCCCGCTGTTCTTTCTCCCAAGAAAAGCGTGGTACCCGATCAGAAAGAAGAGGGACCCTGCAAGGCAGAGGACAAAGGAGAGGGGCGGAACCGCGCCCGCGCGAAGAAGCATCGAGGCGCTCATCGAGAGGATTGCTGCCATGTAGGCTGCCATTCCTGCGCGGATCACGCCGTGTACCGCAGTAAGGAGCTTTCTCCCCGCAGTAAAGACGGGAATGAGGTACAAAAAGGCAAGGAGCAGCACCGGCATCCGGACGCCTCCGCCGAGCCGGATCTGGATCCAGGCTGCATGCAGATAGCAGAGGTGCCCAAGGAGAAATGCGATGACTCCGGCGCCATAGTACGTTTCCCCGACCTCGAGAAAGGTGTCGCCGGCACCGCCAAGAAGAAGCCCCGCGATCACAAAGATCCACGCGTGATCTGTGGGAAAAAGCGCTTCCGGGATGCTGCGCCAAGAGAGCACAAACCGGAGCGGAGAGAAGAGGGAGACAAAGACAAACAGGGCAAGGAGCGGCATCAGCACGCACTTTCCCCACCCGCAGTGCGCCCCGCCGGTCGCTCTCCGGTGGCGGCAGACGGCGGTGCAGAAGCCGACATATATCCCAAACAGAATCAGCTGCAGCGCGGCCATAACCCTGTCCCCCTTCCAAAGGATCCTCCCTGTCCTGCTCTTATTATACGGGCTGCTGCCTCATTTTTCACCCCAGAAGGCCAAAGAGCAGCTTGCATTTTTCCCCGGCTTCCCGCACAATGTTGCCTCGAAAGGAGGGCAGGAAATGACATCCTACCTGTTTCTCTTCGGCGCCATCGCCGCCGAGGTCTTTGCCACCACCATGATCAAGTTCGCAGACGGCTTTACCAAACTTCTTCCCACCATCCTGTGCGCCGCGGGGTATGTCCTCTGCTACGCCCTCTTTGGGAAGGCCGTGGAGAAGATCAACCTGGCCGCCGCCTATGCCATCTGGTGCGGCATCGGCATCATCGCAACCAGCTTTACCTCGTTCTTCCTGTTCCACGAGCGCATCTCCCCGGCAGGATATCTGGGCATGGCGCTCATCATGGCAGGGTGCCTCCTTCTGAACCTTGCAGGAACCCGGTGAATAAAGAGTTTCCCAATCATACAGACAGCTGTGCCCCCGCAAAAGGGACACAGCTGTTTTTCAGTGCTTTGCAAAGATCCTGCTCTCCGCCAGGTCCGCCGCAAGGCGCTTTGTCCTTGTGCGGATCTCCTCCTTGCTCAGGGTGGGATTGCCGTGGATAAAACCGTAGACGCCCAGCACCACAAAGGCGTTGAGCTGCTTGTAGTCGTAGCCGGAGGTCAGCATGCTGTTGTTCCTAAGCTCGTACTTTGCCTCCAACTTTGCCAGCCCCTGCATCATAAAGCGGAAGTACATGCTGCCAGGATCAAAGGAGGAGAGGATCCGGGTCCCGTCATAGCTTCCCTCCGCGTCCATCAGGGCATCCACCAGGTTCTGGAAGGTGAGGGTGAGGGATCCGCCCGGATTGTTCTCGCTCTGATAGCTCTCAAAGCGCTTTGCCACATCCGCCTCCAGGTCTGCAAAGCAGTCCTGCACCAGCGCATACTTGTCAGAGTAGTAGTTGTAAAACGTGTTGCGCGACGTCAGCGCCTCCTGGCAGATCTCCGTCGTCGAGATGGATTCCAGACTCTTCTCCTTCAAAAGCTTCAGCAGGGCGTCCTTTAGAGCGCGCTTCGTCTTCAGAATTCTCTTGTCCATTTGTATCCCTTTCTCCTTCACAAAAATCCGCGACGCAGTAACTAGCGTTACGGTTGCTGTATGGTTTATTCACTACAGTGAATATTACAGGTGTGTAGTTAAATAGCAAGGACACATTCTGAAAAATGATAAAAATTCATGAAATGACGCCGGAAGCCGGAAGGGGGGCGTTTCCTCTGCAGCCGGTGCCCTTTTGGGTCTCCATTGTGTATAATGGTAACATCGGAACAGGAGGATATCCTGACAGCAACCCGGGGAGACCATCCCGAAAGAAGGAGAGAACGACCGCTATGGATCAGAAGACCATTGACCGCATTGTGAAAATCTGTGACCACACACTCTTAAAGCCCGAGAGCACCTGGGAGCAGATCCGGGACCTCTGCGATGACGCCATCGCCTACGGTACCGCGACGGTCTGCATCCCGCCCTGCTACGCTAGACAGGCGGCAGCCTATCTTGACGGGAAGATCCCCGTCTGCGTCGTCATCGGCTTTCCGAACGGAAACGCCACCACTGCCTCCAAGGTCTTTGAGGCGAAGGATGCGATTGCAAACGGCGCCTCCGAGGTGGACATGGTCATCAACGTGGGCTGGGTAAAGGACGGCCTCTATGACAAAGTCCTGGAGGAGATCAAAAAGGTAAAAGAGGCGGTGGAAGGCCGCACGCTCAAGGTCATCATCGAGACCTGCCTGCTGACCAGAGAAGAGAAGATAAAGATGTGCGAAGTTGTTGGGGAATCCGGCGCGGACTTTATCAAGACGAGCACCGGCTTCAATGCAGGCGGTGCCACGTTTGAGGACGTGGCACTTCTCCGGAAGTACTCCCCCGCGCACGTGAAGGTCAAGGCTGCCGGCGGCATCGCCTCCCTGGAGGATGCGGAGAAGTTCATGGAGCTCGGGGCAGACCGCCTCGGAACGAGCCGCATCATCCGGATTCTGAAATCACAGAAACATGAGTGACGGCAGCGGGGAAGGCAGAAAAAGGAGCCCAGGCGGCCTGCCCGGGCTCTCCTTATGCGGGACAGCAAGATTTGCGCAGTCCTTCTGCAGAATTTCCTCAGATCCAGCCCCCGTCCACAGTGAGCACCTGCCCGGTGAGATAGGCAGGTGCCTTCAGCAAAAGCCGCACGGTGTCCGCGATCTCCGCGGGGGTGGCAAAGCGCCCTGCCGGGATCTCGTCTGCGAGCGCACGCTTCTCCTCGCCGGAGAGATGGCTGTTCATCACCGTGTCGACGCACCCGCAGGCGATGGCATTGACGGGAATCCGTGACGGGGCAAGTTCCTTGGCGAGTGCCATCGTGAGCGCATTGACGCCGCCCTTGGAGGCGGAGTAGGCTGCCTCGCAGGAGGCGCCGACTCTTCCCCACACCGAGGAGATGGACAGAACCCGCCCCGGCACCTCCTCCGACTCCTGCTTTTTCAGAAACAGGGGGATTGCCTCCCGGCAGGTGTAAAAGCACCCGGAGAGGTTGGTGCCGATGCTCCTGTTCCAGTCGGCATCCGTCATGTCCTGCAAGAGCCCCACGTAGGAGATCCCCGCGTTGTTGACAAGGACATCCAGGTCTGTGATCTTCGAAAACATGAGCCGCACGGCATTGGCATCCGACACGTCGCAGAGGACGGGTTTTACAGAGATGGAAAACTCCTCCTCCAGCTCTCTCGAGAGCGTCATCAGGTCTGCCATGGTGTGGGAACAGGTGAGGACAAGATCATATCCGTCCTCCGCAAGGACCCTTGCGATGGCAGCGCCGATGCCGCGGGAAGCGCCGGTGACAAGTGCAAGTTTTTTCTTCATTTTCTACCTCCCTTTGGCCAGAAGTCCCGGCCAAAGGAAAGCATAACACAGGAGGATGCAGGATGGACGAAAAAGAACCAGAATCAAAAGCGCATCCTGAGATGCGATCGGAGAAGAAGACGGAGACGAGAAACAGCATCATCCGCCTGATTTTCGTCCTGCTTGCGATCACCCTCCAGATCTGGTGGTTCTACTTCATCATCGACAGGCTGGTCGGTGTCTCCTCTCCTGTGGACCAGCTGATCCGGGTTCTCGCCATCCTCTTCGCCCTGTACGTCTACGGGCAGCACACATATGCCGGGCTCAAGATGCCGATGATCATCCCGAGGTGACCCAGAAGGCAAGGGGAAGAAGAAGCATTCCAAAGCGCGTGTTCCAGTGCCTGCTCCGGCTGTTTGCCTCCCTGGAGTAGGGAACCGCGCACAGACACACAAAAAGCAAGAAGGGAGAACGCCTGCCATGGCATTTTCATCAAACAACTATCAGCAGCTCAGTCTTCAGGACCGCATGCTGACCCTGAACGACAGGGAGCGGGAGGTCCTGAACAGCTCCTGGGCAAAGAACTTTTCGGAGACGATCTTTCCCCGCATCAACGAGCACCTCTTTGAGGACCTCTACAGCAGGGAGTCCATCTCCCCGTCGAATCCCGTCAACGTGACCGTAGGTGCCCTGATCCTGCAGGAGATCTGGGACCTCACCGACGACGAGCTCGTGCAGGCGCTGCTGTTCGACATCCGCTTCCAGACGGCGCTTTGCACGACGAGCGACACCACCCAGCCGATCTCGACAAGAACCCTGAACCGCTTCCGCAGGCGGTGCCTGGATGCCGGGAAGCGGACCGGCGTCAATCCCCTGCGCACCTGCATCGAGAACTTCTACGGCGCTCTGGACACCTTCCTTTGCACGTACTTTCCTGGGCGGCACCTCACCGCAGAGGAGATCCTGCGGCGCATCACAAAGGAGAAAAAAGATGACGCCTTCTCTCTTCGCGCACTCTCGGATCCTGCCATCTTCCAGATCGGCTGCCTTCCCGTGCACTCGGATCACCACTTCTACGAAAGTAAGCGGGAGATGGACGGGGAGAAGAGCAGCGCCGTGCTCTCCCTGAATGGTCTGTGGAAGTTCTCCTATGCAGAAAATCCCGCAGCAGCCCCCGCAGGCTTTGAGAAGGCAGGCTTTGACTGCCACGACTGGACGCAGATCCGGGTCCCCGGGCACATCCAGCTGCAGGGGTACGATACCCCCGCCTACGTCAACTACCAGTACCCCTGGGATGGGAGAGAGGATGTGAAGGAGGGCGGGGTCCCCGTGCACTTCAACCCGACCGCCTCGTACGTGAAGTACTTTGCGGTGCCGCAGGGCTGGGAGGGTCGCCCCATCCGGATCCGCTTTGACGGTGTCGAGAGCGGCTTTGCCCTCTGGTGCAACGGGAGCTTTGTCGGCTACCACGAGGACTCCTTTACGCCCGCAGAGTTTGACCTGTCCCCGTATCTTGTCTCCGGTGAGAACAAGCTCGCCGTGCAGGTCTACAAGTGGACCTCGGGCTCCTGGCTGGAGGACCAGGACATGTTCCGGTTCTCCGGGATCTTCCGAAGCGTTTCCCTCCTTGCCCTTCCAAAGGTGCATGTGGAGGATCTGCAGATCCGCACGCTCCTCGATGATCAGTATCAGGATGCCCAGCTTCTTGCAAAGCTGACGCTTCGCATGGAGCCCGGGACGGAAGGGTCCGTGCTCTCCTATGAGCTCTCGAGAGAGGGCAGGGTCTCGGCATCCGGAGAGGTCCCCGCAAAAGAGGAAACACAGCTTCGGATTCCCGTCACCTCCCCGGCCCTCTGGAGCGCAGAAAAGCCAAATCTCTACACCCTGCGCATCACCATCAAAAGCGCCTCCGGCGAGGGCATCGAGTACCTCGGGGAGAGAGTCGGCTTCCGCCGCTTTGAGATAAAGAACGGCCTTATGTGCCTCAACGGAAAGCGCATTTCGTTCCACGGCGTCAACCGCCATGAGTTCACAGACCGGGCAGGGCGCGCCGGCATGACAGAGGAGCAGATCCGGAAGGACCTCTCCATCATGAAGCGAAACAACATCAACGCGATCCGGACAAGCCACTATCCCAACGATCCCGCCTTCTACCGCCTCTGCGACGAGTACGGCCTGTATGTCATCGCAGAGAACAACATGGAGACCCACGGCACCTGGGATGCGGCGCTTCGCCTTGGCACGGCGTCCCCGGTCCCCGGAGACAAAAAGGTCTGGGAGGCACCCCTTCTTGCCCGGGTGGATGCCTGCTGCGGGAATTACCGAAATCATCCGTCTGTCCTCATCTGGTCCTGCGGCAATGAGTCCTTCGGCGGGAGCGTCATCCACGAGATGGCAGAGCGGTTCCGCGCCCTTGACCCGGACCGCCCGGTGCACTATGAGGGCATCTTCCACGACAGAAGCTTCCCTGACACCTCCGACATGGAGTCCCAGATGTACCCTTCTGTGGATTCGATCCGGGCGTTCCTCAAAGAACATCCGGAGAAGCCCTTTCTCTGCTGTGAGTACACCCACAGCATGGGAAACAGCAACGGCGGCATGTTCAAGTACACGGATCTCGAGGAGACAGAGCCCCGCTATCAGGGCGGCTTTATCTGGGACTTCTGCGACCAGTCCCTTTTGCAGAGGGACGCCTGGGGAACTCCGTACGAGGCCTACGGCGGGGACTTCGGCGAGCGCCCCTGCGACTATACCTTCTCCGGAAACGGGATCGTCGCTGGCGACCGCTATGAGTATCCAAAGCTCCAGGAGATCAAGTACAACTACCAGAACCTGCGCATTAAGATCGATGAGAAGCACTTCACCGTAAAGAACCGGAACCTGTTCACGCCGGCATCGGACTTTGCATGCGGCGTGCGGCTTGAAAAAGACGGGGAATTCCTTCTCGAAAAGCCGGTGCTCGTCAGTGTCCCGCCCCTTACCGAGAAGACCTACGACCTGCCCTTTTCCCTGCCGGAGGACCCCGGGGAGTACACAGTCACCGTCTCCTTCCGCCTGCGGGAAAAGCGCCTCTGGGCGGATGCGGGATACGAGGTAGCCTTTGGCCAGCACGTGTTTGAAGTGGGAGAGAAGCTGCAGCCTGCCTATACGAAGGAACAGCTCTCCTTCTTCCGGACAGCGACGGCAGGCTACAACTACGGCGCCGTGACGGAGAATACCGCAGCGCTCGTCTCACGGCTCAACGGAAACGGCCTGCAGTCCTACCGCTATG
>ONMH01000192.1 GCA_900318875.1 uncultured Lachnospiraceae bacterium
GGCCTGATTCTCTGCGGCCTGATTGTCAACGTGATTGCCATGCACTTCTATCCGCTGGATGCGAAGAAGATGGAGGAGGTCCGCAGGGAGATCGCGGACGTCAAGGCAAAGTACGAGAGCGGCAATACCCAGGCCGCGATGGCAGAAGCAAACAAGGTAAAGAGCTGAGGCGCAGAAACCTGTACACACGGCAGAGCATAGCGGTGGCTGCTAAGCGGCCAGGGAGGCATCATGAAGGGAACGAAATCGGAGCGTCTCTCCAGCGGAGAGGTCAGAGAGCTGATCGGGCTGGAGGAGGAATTGTCCGCCCTGAAGGAGAAGTACGGGATTTCGGAGAAGAAAACCCTTTTTGCAAAGATCGGGGAGCGGTATTATCGGTTCCGGGATGCCCATGTCCATCCGAAGCTGGTAAAGAGAACGCCTTATCTCTGGCTGTGCCTGCTTGCCATCTTTGGCGTCAACCAGTTCTACGCGGGGCATTGGGCAAAGGGGCTTGTCTATCTGGCATTTTGCTGGACAGGAATTCCGATTGCCCTTGGCTTTCTCGACTGGATGGCGGCGGTTCCGAAGAAGCCGGATGCGATGGGAAGAATTGAAATCTGAGAAACAGGAAACGTAAGGCGGGCAGCGGAGAACTCCGAGCCCGGGAAGGGAGTTAGGATGCTTTATCCGGTAATGACAGAATCGAGACTTTTGATGGATCTCTCCGGGGTCTGGGACTTTAAGCTGGACCAGGACGGGGAGGGCTTTGAGGAGAAGTGGTATGGAAGGGCGCTGGAAGACGCCATGACCATGCCGGTGCCCTCCTCCTACAACGACATCAAGGAGGGGGTGGACTTCCGCGAGCACTACGGCTGGGTGTTCTACCAGACCACGTTCCGCCTGCCGGCAAAGGCCGTGCAGGGGCAGCAGGTGTGGCTTCGCTGCGATGCGGTCACGCACCACGCCATTGTCTTTTTAAACGGACAGGAGATTGCCCAGCACCGCGGCGGCTTCCTTCCCTTTGAGGCAAAGATCAACGACGTCCTGGAGAAGGGGGAGAACCTCCTCACCATTGCCGTGGACAACCGGATTGACTACACGACGCTCCCTGTGGGCGGTCAGGCAGACATGCTCAGCGGCGTGAGCGTCAGTTCCTCCGGCGGTGTGACCGCAAAAAAGCGCAATCATCCGAACTTTGACTTCTTCAACTACGCCGGCATCATCCGCCCGGTGAAGATCTATACGACGCCTGTGGATGCCATCAGGGACCTGTCGGTGGTGCCGGAGATCCCGGGGATCGAGACCCGCAGAGACGGGGAGCCCGTCACAGCCCTTCTCCACTATGAGATGAAGACGGAAGGGACGGGAAAGGCCTCTGTTGCGGTCTATGACCGGGAGGGAAACCAGGTTGCCTTTTCAGAGGGCGAAAAGGGAACCCTGACGATTTCCGACTGCCATCTCTGGGAGCCCGCAGAGCCGATTGCAGACCACGCAAAGGACAGCGGCGTCCCGGAGAAGGCCTATCTCTACCGGGTGGAGGCCCGCTTCGGAGAGGATGTGTACGAGCTGCCCTATGGGGTCCGCACCGTCCGTGTCGAGGGGACGAAGTTTCTCATCAACGGAAAGCCGTTCTACTTCAAGGGCTATGGAAAGCATGAGGACTGCTTCCCGAACGGCAGGGGACAGAACCTGCCGCTGTGGGTCAAGGATCTGGATCTCATGCGCTGGCAGGGGGCGAACAGCTTCCGCACGAGCCACTATCCCTACAGCGAGGAGATGCTGCGCCTGTGCGATGAGGAGGGCATTGTCGTGATCGATGAGACCCCGGGTGTTGGCATCAACTTTGACTTCGGAGGCGGTGCAAACTTCGGAGGCCAGCGCTATTCTACCTTTGATCCGGAGCACGGCGTTCAGACGGCGGCGCACCACAGAGAGGTACTCCGGGATGAGATCGACAGGGACAAGAACCACGCCTGCGTGGTGATGTGGAGCATCGCGAATGAGCCTGACGCGCATTCCGACGGCGCCTACGAGTATTTCAAGCCCCTCTTTGACCTTGCAAGGGAGCTGGATCCGCAGAAACGCCCCTGCACCATGGTCTCCGTCCAGGGCGGCGGCGTCCCGGGACCGGACACGGATGTCTCCTCGAAGCTCTCTGATGTCATCTGCCTGAACCGCTACTACGGCTGGTATGCCCAGGGCGGGGATCTTGAGGCAGCAGAGCAGAGCCTTCGCGCAGAGCTTTCCCGCTGGCAGAAGCTGGGAAAGCCCGTCATGTTCACGGAGTACGGCGCGGACACGGTGATGGGCCTGCACGACACGACCCCGGTCATGTTTACGGAGGAGTATCAGACGGCATTTTATGAGATGTACAGCAGGGTCTTTGACAGCTATGACTTTGTGATGGGAGAGCAGGTCTGGAACTTTGCGGACTTTGCGACCAGCCAGGGCATCGTCCGGGTGCAGGGCAACAAGAAAGGCCTCTTTACCAGGGACCGCAGACCGAAGCTTGCTGCACACTGGATGAGACAGCGCTGGCTCTCCATCCCGAACTTTGGCTACAAGAACTGATCGCAGAAATTTCTGATGACCGGAGTTTTGCGGCATCGCCATTGGCAGAACAGGGGCGACTGCAGGGAGCGGAAGTGAGGAAACAGCAGCATGTTTTCTGAGAGCCAACGTACCTTCATCTTGTGCCGCATGGTTACGGATGAGAAGATAGGGGAAGGAGAAAATCCGGGAAGGACCCGGACAAAAGGGATTGGAGGAATCTATGAAGACAGAAGAATTTCACATCAGAAGCACACAGAAGGGGTACCCCAACAAGAAGCACTGGCAGTTCTGCGTGGGCTCAGGGCATGCGCTCCTTGCGCTTCGAACGGACTACACCAGGCAGCTGAAGTTCATCCACGACACGCTGGGGATCCGGTATGTCCGCTTCCACGGCATCTTTGACGACGACATGTCCACTGTGAATACCCTGGCCGTCCAGATGCCGGTGCCAAGGGCAGAGCACTTCCGGGAGTTCAACTTCCGCGCCTGCGGCATCGCCTACGACAACGTGCTCTCTGCAGGGATGAAGCCCTTTGTGGAGCTGTCCTTTATGCCAAGAGA
>ONMH01000112.1 GCA_900318875.1 uncultured Lachnospiraceae bacterium
ATAGTCTGCTGAAATTGCCAACAATAAAAATATGCCCTACTGTTTAAGACCCGAGCATAATGGATGTCCTCTTTACAAGCATGTTAATTACTAGTATTATTATAACAGATGTTCAAATGAATGTTCAGCTTTTGAGGGGAATAATCATGTACAAGCGCAAGAAAAATCAGCCATATTACACCAACAGGCACAGCTGCTTTTTGCTGCAATACCATTTGGTTCTGGTGACAAAAGACAGGAAGCCTATCCTTTTTGGGCCTATAAAAGATCTGGTGTATCAAACCATTCAAACGATTTGTGATGAAAAAGGCCTTGTCATTCTGGAAATGGATGGCGAAGCGGATTATGTCCATCTTTTGCTTGAAGCAGATCCTTTTACCTGCGTTGGTGAACTGGTAAATGTCATCAAGACCAAGACAAGCAGATTTGCCCGTAAACAGTATGGCGACACTCTTTTGAAGCCGTACTATGAGAAACCGTTGTTTTGGAGCAACAGCTATCTTGTTACTTCGGTCAGTGAAAACAGTCTGACGAATATCAAAACGTATCTTCAGAATCAGTGACGGCATTCACTCACGCCCATTTTGACAAATGGACGTGGTACTCTGCCGCTATTGATAGAATAGCCTTATCAATCACAAAACAACCAAAGGAGTGTATCCTATGTCACACAATCTTTGCACCAACCGCATTCTCTCTGCCGTCGTGTTCATCCTTCTCGGCATTGTCCTTCTGTTCTTCCCGAATGCGACCATGATCCTCGTCTGCCGCATTATCGGCTGGGGCGTTCTGATCTCCGGTATTGCCGCCCTGATCGGCGCGATCCGGGACAACAATGGCGGCGCCGGCATCGCGGCAGGCGTGGTCGGAATGATCGTCGGCATCTACATCATCGCAAGACCGGATGTCCTCGCCTCGATCATCCCGTTCGTTGTCGGCATCGTGATGGTTGTGAATGGCATCATGAACATGACCACGGCAGCCCGCAACAAGGACGTCTTCGGACACCGCTACCTCCCTTCTCTTGTGGGCGGCATCGTGACAGTGCTCTTCGGCGTCCTGCTGTTGTGTAATTCGTTCTATGCGGCGTCCCTTATCGTGCGCTTTATCGGCCTTGGTCTCATTCTGGGATCGGTCAGCAACCTGATCTCCATGAACAAGTAGGAAGACAGTTCTGTTTGCAGCATCACGCCCCTCCCTGACAGCGACGGGAGGGGTACTTTTTTCGGGTGGGACGGATGAAGACAAAGAACAACGCAAAAGACAGGAAATCCATGCAGGAGCAGTTCGGAACGGCACCGATGTTCCCACTCATCATGAAGATGGCGCTGCCCTCGGTGGCAGCCCAGCTTGTCAACCTCCTCTATTCCATCGTGGACCGGATCTTCGTCGGCAGGATCCCAGGGGCGGGAACACTGGCCCTTGCGGGTGTCGGCATCGTGAACACGCCGATCATCCTGATTGCGGCCTTTGCCGTGCTCTCTGGCGGCGGCGCGGCACCCCTTGCGGCGATCGCCCTCGGGAAGAAGGACGGGGAGCGGGCACAGAAAATCCTCGGGAACAGCTTCTTTCTCCTCATCCTGTTCGCCGCCTGCCTCATGGCTCTTGGCTATGCCTTTATGCGCCCGATTCTGTACACGGTGGGTGCCTCAAAGGACACCATCGGCTACGCCCTCTCCTACTTCTCGATCTATCTTGCCGGCACCTTCTTTGTGATGGTGAACACGGGCCTCTCCGGCTTTCTGAACGTGCAGGGAAAGCCCGTCCGGGCGATGGTCTGCGTCCTTGTGGGCGCTGCCCTCAACATCGGTCTCGATCCTGTGTTCATGTTTGTCCTGGGGATGGGGGTCGCCGGGGCAGCCCTTGCAACCGTTCTCTCCCAGGCGGTGAGTGCTTTTCTCATCCTTTCCTACCTCCTCTCCGGGAGGGCTGCCCTGAGGATCCAGAAGAAGAGCCTCAGGCCGGACCGGGAGATCATAAAGAGCATCTGTGCTCTCGGCGTCTCCCCGTTTGTCATGAGCTCCACGGAGAGCCTTGTGGGCTTTGTTCTGAACAGCGGCCTTCGCTCCTTCGGAGACATCTACGTCTCGGCACTCACCATCATGCAGACGGCTATGCAGATCGTCTCCATCCCGCTTCAGGGCTTTACCCAGGGCGCAAACCCCGTCATCAGCTATAACTACGGCAAAGGGGACGCAAACCGTGTGAAGGAGGGCGCAATGGTGATGTTCGGGGTCATGTTTACGTGGAACCTCGTCCTCACGCTCTTTTTCATCCTTCGACCAGGCATTGCCGCCTCCCTCTTTACGCAGGATGCGGCACTGACCTCCTGCGTGGAGCAGGTGATGCCGGTGTTCCTCCTTGGCATGACGATCTTCGGTGCCCAGCGCGCAAGTCAAAACATGTTTGTCTCCCTGAACCAGCCGAAGGTGTCCCTGTTCATCGCTCTCCTTCGGAAAGTGATTCTCCTCGTTCCGCTTGCCCTGATCCTGCCGAAGTTCTTCGGCGCCATGGGCATCTTTGCCGCGGAGGCCATCGCAGACGGCACGGCAGCCGTCTGCTGCATCCTGATCTTTGCCTCCCGCTTCCCGAAGATCCTTGCCGCCATGCAAAAACCGGAAACCTGATGGAAAAACGGACAGAAAAAGGCCTCTCCCTCCGCGATGGAGGAAGAGGTCTTTGCGTTTGCGCAGGATCGATTCTCTCAGACGCCCTGTACATCCCCGGAAGGAGCTTTTCTATAGTTCCCGGAGCGGATTGCCATGAGACTCCGGTAGAACGCCGCCTCTGTGGAGTAGAAGTAGGAGAGGACGTATACATCTCCGATAAACAGGGAGAGGATCCCGAGAAGAAACAGCGGAATGAAGCTGAGATACAGGTAGAACAGTACGCCCCGGTTTCCCTTCATCATCTTTCGGGAGGCCTTCAGCACCTGCCTGGGCTTTCCCTGCGGGTAGTCGAGCAGGATAAAGTAGGAGAGCCCGTAAGTCAGCTGCAGATACAGGGCAAAGAGGGCACCCAGGACATACAGGAGGATGGTGACAGGCAGGGCATAGCTTCCTGCCAGGTACGTTGCTGCAATCCCGGAGGGGAGAAGTGCCAGAACTTCTGCCCCGGAGAGAACCGCCTGGATCTCGAGGATCGTGTTGGTGCTCTCGTGAAAACCTGCAAACAGGTCCTGGAACTCCGCCTTCTGTCCGTACTGCCAGCTCATGAAGATCCGGCAGAGGCCGTAGGAGAAGACCCCTGCGAAGGTCAGGATCAGCCAGGTCATGAGCTCGTAGAGCACAAAGGAGAGCACATCGCTCCCGGAGAAGACGTTGGAAACCATCCGGATCAGAAGGAAGGAGACAAGCAGGTAGGTGACAGTGGCGCCAAAGGCGGTGCCAAGGTGCCCTGCCAGCGCGTACCGGCCTCTTGCCTTGAGGCCGGAGGAGATCTCGTGAAGCGTCATGCCAGCACCTCCACTTCGTCGAAACTTCCGTCGGGAAGAAAGGCAAAGCTTGCGGTTCCGGGGATCGGCGCTGCCTCCTCCTGCCCATCGGGGGTGATCTCCTCGGTTGAGGAGGAATCAGAAGAGGAAGAATCCTCGGAGGAGGAGTTTTCTTCGGAGGAGTCAGAAGAACTCTTCTCCATGCCAAACTGCTCCATGAGGTTGGTGCCGAAGGCGGCATCGAAGTCGGAAACCGCATCCTCCAGGCTGATGCCGTAGATCTGCTTCAGCGTCTCACTGATCTGGGCTCTGCGGATGGGGTCCTGCAGGGACTCATAGGTGGTGTATAGAGAAGAGACGGTGAGGATGAGGTTCAGGATGATGGCAGTAAGGGCAAACGTGGCGCCGCGCCTTGCCTCTGCCGGAAGCTTTAAGCGCTTCCCCCTTGCAAAGACGGCAAAGAGCACCGACAGGGATCCCAGCGCGATCGGGAGGACGACCGGCAGAAAGAAGTTTGCTGCGATCGCCGTGATGCCGAGCACGCTGCTTACGTGGGCGTAGTGGGAGGTGTGGTCGTACTTGGGGTCATACCCCAGCTCCTTCTCCTTTCCGTCCTCGCCGCCGTAGAAGCCCTGCGGCTGAAACCTGGAAAAATCGGACATATATTCTCCTTCTTTGGATCAGAATCAGTAAAAACCATTGTACCCATCCGGAGACCAAATGTAAATTTGCCGCCGCCCGATTTCACAGCAATTTCATGGGTGTTCACAGGACTTTTATGACACGGGACGGGGAATCCGGACCTATCGGGACAGGATATCCGGCCGGCTGCGGCAGGTCCTGCCGCAGCGTCTTTTGTTTGGACAAACCGCCTTTTTTGTGGCGCTTCGGTTCATTGACACAAAAAGGGGACCGCGTTACGATACACATCGTCAATTGAATATGCGAGCAGAAACAAATCTGTTCGTTTCTCTTATTCAGAGTGGTGGAGATACATAGGATCTGTGAAGCCACGGCAACCTTTGCAGCGATGCAGAACGGTGCCAACCTGAGCGGGAGCACGCACGGGAAACCGTGAGATGGGCAATCGAACAATAAGGGGATTTGGATGAACGCCAATCCGTCCGGTTTGAGAGCCGAGCGGATTTATTTTTTTGTTCGCGCGTTGTGAGAGCAGCATGCAATGCATGCAGAAAGTAAGAGGTTTGATTTTGGAAAAGTACATTTTCACTTCCGAGTCTGTCACAGAGGGACATCCCGACAAGATCTGCGATGCAGTCTCTGATGCCATCCTGGATGCCTGCGTGGCACAGGATCCCATGAGCCGTGTTGCCTGTGAGACGGCAACCTGCACCGGCTTCGTCCTTGTAACCGGTGAGATCACCACCAAGGCAGTTGTGGACTATCAGAAGATCGTCCGCGACACCATCCGTGAGATCGGCTACGATGACTCCTCCAAGGGCTTCGACGCAGATACCTGCGCGGTCTTTGTTGCACTGGATCAGCAGTCCCCCGACATCGCCATGGGTGTCGACAAGGCTCTCGAGGCGAGAGAGGACAAGATGACCGATGCCCAGATCGAGGCCATTGGTGCCGGCGATCAGGGTATGATGTTCGGTTACGCTACCAACGAAACTCCCGAGTACATGCCCTACTCCATCAACCTGGCACACAAGCTCACGAGAAAGCTGACCGAGGTCAGAAAGAACGGCACTCTTCCCTATCTGAGAGCAGATGGAAAGAGCCAGGTCTCTGTCGAGTATGATGAGAACAACAAGCCCATCCGCCTGGAGGCTGTTGTCATCTCCACCCAGCACGATGAGAAGGTCACCCAGGAGCAGATCCACGAGGATATCCGCAAGTATGTCATCGATGCGGTTGTTGATCCTGCCATGGTTGACGAGAACACCAAGATCTACATCAATCCCACCGGACGCTTTGTCATCGGCGGACCTCACGGCGATGCAGGCCTGACCGGCCGCAAGATCATCGTCGACACCTATGGCGGTGTTGGCCGTCACGGCGGCGGTGCGTTCTCCGGAAAGGACTGCACAAAGGTTGACCGCTCTGCGGCATACGCTGCAAGATACGTTGCCAAGAACCTGGTGGCAGCAGGCTATGCTGACAGAATGGAGATTCAGCTCTCCTATGCCATCGGTGTTGCGCAGCCTACATCCATCAATGTCAACACCTTCGGCACCGGCAAGATCGATGACGAGAAAATCGTCGAGATCATCCGCAAGCACTTTGACCTTCGCCCGGCTGGAATCATCCGGATGCTGGATCTGAGAAGACCAATCTACAAGCAGACCGCAGCCTATGGCCACTTCGGAAGAACCGATGTGGATCTTCCCTGGGAGCATCTCGACAAGGTCGATGAGCTCAAGGCAGAGCTGAAGGCTGCACAGGAAGCATAAGCAATCCCAACAGGATCATGACGGCAGCTGTTCTTCGAAAGAAGAGCAGCTGTTTTTTCTTGCCTGGAAAATCGAACGCCGGGGACAGATGACAGACAAGGAAGGAACGGGTTCGCGGACCAGGGATCGGGAGAGAGAAGAGAGAATGAAGAGAGAGGAAGACGGCAGGAGAGGGAACAGGAAGGAAAGAAAGGCATTGAGAACAGGAAGACCGAGGGGAAAGAACCAGAAAGCAGACCGGAAAAGACGGCAGGAGAATGGGGCGGGAGCGGGGATTCTGTCACGCCTTTGAAACAACGAAGCCATACTGCGTCAAAAAGACTGAGAAAACTTGACTGTGATACCACGGGAAACCGCATGT
>ONMH01000113.1 GCA_900318875.1 uncultured Lachnospiraceae bacterium
TCAGTAAAGGATATGGAAATGAGACTATACAGACAGGGGAACAGCGAAAACAGAAGGAAGATGGGAAACAGGCAGGGCAGAGTGCTGCGTGTCACGGCAGCAGCACTTCTTTTCCTGCTGTGCGCAGGGGGACAGAAGACGTATGCCAGGGAGCCGAAGACGGCGGTCCGGGAATCCGCAAGCGTTGCGACGCAGGCGCTCTCCCTGGACAGGGAGCAGCTGTCCTTTTCCGTGACCTGTGGAAGCAGGAAGGTACCGGGAAAACGCGTCACCGTCACGAATGAGAGCAAAGAGGACCTTGTTGTCTATGTTTGGGCAGAGACCGGGCACTTTCTTGCAGGCGGCGAGGTCTTTGTCTCCTCTGGGACCTCTGGGATCCTGGAGGCAAAGCTCGCAGCGGGAGCCGCCGCGGAGCTTGTCATCACGCCAAAGGAGGGACTGTCCCCGGAGGAGTCCCCCTGTGAGGAGCGCTTTCTTCTGACCTCGGACACGGGACTTCGAAGGACCCTCTTCGTCACGGCAGAGGTGGCCTATGACGAAGAGAAACCGGAACTTCTTGCTGATGGAGAGCCGCTTCAGGAAAAGACCTATGCGGGGAGCGTTCCGCTCACGGCAGCAGACGGGTCTCTTCTTGCAGAGCGCCCGGAGGGACCCTTTGCAAAGGAGGTCTCTGTCCCGCAGGGAAGAGACAGCATCACGCTGTATGCGCAGAAGAAAGACGGTTCCGTCACACAGCCGCAGACCGTTTCCATCCCGCGGGAGAAGAATGAGGACTCGGGGAAAGAGACCGTGACGGAGAACCGCTGGATGGAGCCTCTCACCATGGAGAGCTGGACGATGGCGGAGGCGCCAAAGGAGCCCTCGGCAAAAGCCCTCACGGGAACCGTCCAGTATGAGTACTATGACAGCAGCAAGAATGCGCTGAATAAGAAACCGGAGGCACCAGGCCTCTACTTTGTTCGCGCCATGGTGCCGTCGGAGAGCAGTACCGGTACCAGTCTGGTATCGAGCTATGTGGCCTTTCAGATCAGGGACGTGCATGCCTTCGGGGAGCCTTATTTCGTCTGGAATGAGGGGCACAGTGCCTGCAGCGTCGTCTTCTCCTGCCTGTACGAAGAGGGGCATCGGGAAATCCTGCCAGCACAGATCTCCGTGGCCCGGAGGGCTGCCACCTGCGAGGAGGCCGGCGCAGTCGTATACACGGCGGAGGTCACCTTCCGCGGGACAACCTATCAGGATACCTGTGAGGCGGAGATTCCCGCTCTGGGACACCGCTACACAAAGGCACATTTTTCCTGGTCGGAGGATGGAAGCTGCTGTGAGGTGGACTTTGTCTGCGAGAACGACAGCACCCATGCGGTTTCTGCATCGTGCAGGGTGACGGAGAACATCGTGCAGGAGCCAGACTGCACCCAGGACGGAGAAAAGGTTCTGACAGCCTCTGCAGTACGCCCGGACGGGACGCCCTGTTCGGAGTGCCGGATCGTATCGATCCCCGCAGCTCATACCCTTGTCCGTAAGGATGGGCACTACCGGTGCGAAGTCTGCGGAAAGAAGTTTGCAGATGCAGAGGGGACGCAGGAGATCCGCTCTGCAGGGACAGAATCACCTTCCCCTCCCTGCAGGGAGGCAGTCTTCTGAAAATCTGAAAATCCGCTGAAAATCGCGTTTTTCTCCTATCTGCGTTCTCTGTGCAGCGGGGAGAAAAGCAGCATTGCGCACCGGGCGGGGAGCATCGTCATGGCGCCGGAGCTTCGGATCTCATACCTTCCCCAGGACAGTGCCTTCCTGAAGGGAACTCTTCCGGAGTACATCCGATCGCAGGGCATTGAGAAGAGCCTCTTCTTCTCGATCCTCCGGGAGCTCGACCTTGCCCGGGATGCCTTCGACGGAAGACTGGAGGACTAACCCGGCGATGCTTCTTGCAGAGCACGACGTGCGCTTTCGGCAGGACGTGAAGGCAAAAGAGGTCTTCTTTGCGGACGAAAAAGACACCGCCCGGGAACGGGACGGTGTCTCCTGAAGCAATAGCAGAAGAGAAAACTCAGGCCATGGCCCTGCCTGCGGCATCGAGCGCCTGACGAAGATCCCGGATGAGATCTTCTTTGTCCTCAAGGCCGCAGGAGAGGCGGATGAGACCTGCAGGTACGCCTGCCTCCTTCAGCTGCTCATCGGTAAGCTGCCGGTGGGTCGAGGTTGCGGGGTTCAGGCAGCAGCTCCTCGCGTCCGCCACATGGGTCTCAATGGCGATGAGGCGGAGCTGCTTCATGAAGGCCTCTGCCGCGGGGCGCCCACCCCTGAGCTCAAAGGTGACGACGCCACAGCCTCCGTGGGGCAGGTACTTCTTTGCCCGTTCATAGTACCGGTTGCCGGGAAGACCCGGGTAGTTGACGAAGGTGACCTCAGGCTGAGCCTCGAGGAATTCGGCACAGGCCTGTGCGTTCTCCACGTGGCGCGGCATCCGCACGTGCAGGGACTCGAGGCCGAGATTCAAATAGAAGGCGTTCTGCGGGGACTGCATGGGACCGAGATCCCGCATGAGCTGGCTCGTCGCCTTTGTGATGAAGGCACCTTCTCTTCCGAACTTCTCTGCGTAGACGATGCCGTGGTAGGACTCATCCGGTGTCGTAAGCCCCGGGAACTTGTCTTTATGGGCCATCCAGTCGAAGCGGCCGCTGTCCACAATGGCACCGCCGAGGGCAGCCCCGTGGCCATCCATATATTTGGTGGTGGAGTGGGTCACAATGTCTGCGCCCCACTCGAAGGGCCTGCAGTTGACGGGTGTCGGGAAGGTGTTGTCGACGATGAGCGGCACGTGGGCGTGGGCGACCTTTGCAAAGAGGGAGATGTCAAGAACCGTAAGGGCGGGATTGGCGATGGTCTCACCGAACATCGCGCGGGTGTTGTCCTGAAAGGCGGCGTCAAGTTCCTCCTCGGCGGCGTCCGGGGAGACGAAGGTGCAGGAAATGCCCATCTTCTTCATGGTCACGTTCAGGAGATTGAAGGTGCCGCCGTAGATCGAGCTGGATGCCACGACGTGGGAGCCCGCCTCGCAGAGGTTGAAGAGCGCGAGGAAGTTTGCTGCCTGTCCGGAGGCTGTCAGCATGGCGGCAGTGCCGCCCTCGAGCGCTGCGATCTTTGCTGCGACGTAGTCGTTTGTGGGATTCTGCAGGCGGGAGTAGAAGTACCCGGATGCCTGCAGGTCAAAGAGCTTTCCCATGTCCTCGCTCGTGTCGTACTTGAAGGTGGTGGACTGGTAGATGGGGACCTCTCTTGGCTCCCCGTTGCCCGGATGATATCCTGCCTGCACGCAGTCTGTGCCGATTCCGTTCGTTCGCTGATTCTGTTCCATCTTGGCCTTTCTGGCCGCCCTGCGGCCTCTGCAATCGTGAAAGATCGATATTGGAATTCCCTGTAAGGCTTTTGCCTTCGCAGGGAAAGCTTATGGCACCATTATAGCCATCTCGCGTAATCTGTACAATCCACGGAAGAAAAGACAGGAAAGACGAATTATGAGTACATAGTATATATTGATAGTTATGTGAATTTTCAAATATTTCAGAACAGTCCTACCTGCATGGGGAGTCGCCACGGTTAGAGAGGTTTATTAAAATTTTTATATGGATCCATACAAACTTGTACAGAATGCCGAAATCCCCACGGCATGCAGCAGGGAAGGCGGGATACTTTGAAGAGCAGTGGTTGTCCCATCAATCAGAAGGCCATAGAGAAATTTGAGACAGCACGGGCAGATGCAAGGCCTGTCTTTCTGACCGCAGCAGCAGGCTTTGGAAAGACCACGCTGGTGAACGTGTGCCTGCACGAGCCGCCGGCGGTCTTTTTGTCGTGCCGTGATTCCAGCAGCCTCTCGTTTCCGGAAACGGGGAAAACCCTTCGGGGCGGCAGGATGCTGCCGGTCGTCCTCGATGATCTGAACCTTCTGACGGATCCCATCCGCCAGGAGCGCGCGAGAAAGATCGCGGAGAATCCCGCGAACTACCCGGTCCTGATCAGCGATGCCAGCGTCCCCGCCTGGATCGGTGACATCATGGAGAGGCGGGATTTCCTTGTCATTCACGAGGAGGATCTTGCCCTCTCCGACGAGGTGATCCTGTCGTATTTCCGGGAAAACGGGGTTGCCCTCTCCAGGGAGGATGGGAAGCACTTCTGCGCTATGTGCGAAGGAAGGGCAGGATATGCAAGGCGTGCCCTTCCGCTTCTGCAGGCGGGAAACGATGTAAACAAAGTGACGCAGGAGCTGCTCCCGGAGAAAATCAGCCGGGAGCTTGGCCAGTACGTGATCCCCGAGTGGGACTGCGATCTGCAGGATGCCATGATGCGGCTCTCCTGCATGGACTGTTTCGACCTGGAGCTTGCCAGCGCCGTGCTTGTCATGGACGAGAAGAAGACCCGCATGATCTTGCGCCGTGCCATGCGGATCGGGTCCTTCCTGAGCTGCAGCGGTGAGCTGTGGCAGATCGAGCCCCTGATGCGCCGTGCCCTGCAGGCACAGGCAGAGCGGGAGCTGGGCCGCAGGACCGTTCTGCAGTGCCAGTACAGCGCGGGGCTGTGCTATGAGAAGAAGAACCGGATGCGGGGAGCCCTCGCCTTCTACCGCTCCTGCGGGGATGTCACCCGAACGGCAGAGGTGCTGATGCAGGGAAAACACCACTGCATCTGGCAGGGGTCCGATCCCTTGTTTCAGGATGCCTTCTCCTCCCTCCCGGAGAGCATGATCCGGAAGGCCCCCCGGTTCATGGCTGCCAATGCGAGGCTCTGTGCAGAAAAACAGGATTATGTGCAGAGCAATGCCTGGTATGAGAAACTGAAAGCCTATGCAGGAGAGCAGCAGGACGGCGCACAGCGGGAGGCCCTCTCCCAGCTTGTGGGACTGGAGCTCACCCTTCCGCAGAGGAGCTCCCGCCAGGTACTGGAGAGGATTGCAGACCTTCCGGAGGAGTTCACGGAGCGGGGCATTCCCCTTCCCGAGGTCTCCCTGTCAGAGAGCTATCCCTCCTTCCTGAACGGAATCCGGGACTTCTGGCCCTGTGAGGACCTCTTCTGGAGAGGAGACGTACAGAAGGGGCTCTCTCTTCTCTTTGGTGCCTCCCACGATGCGGTTCGGTCTGTGATCCGGGCAGAATTTCTTGCAGAGCGCGCCGAGGACGACTGCAGGGCAATGACCCTGTCGATGAGCGCCTGGATGCGGGCACAGAAAACCGATCCCGACATATCCTTTGCCGCGGTTGCCTGTGCAGCAAGACTCAACCTCTTCTCCGGGGACCCGGACCGGTCCCTGTTCCTTCTGGACTGCATGGAAAAGAGCGCCCAGGAGATGGAGGAGACGCAGATCCTGACGAATCTCTCCGCCCTCCGTGCAGGCATTCACCTGATCATGGGAGATCTGGAGTCTGCCGCCAGGTGGTATGAGAGCCTGCCGGAGCGCTCATTCCAGCTCTCCCTCATCTGTGAGGAACTGGAGAGGACGGTGTACCTGCTGCATGTGGGCAGGACAGAAGAGGCAGAGACACTTGCGGGAGAGATCCTGGACACCGCCTGCCTGCTCGGTCAGCCCTATCTTGCGTGCCGGTGTGAGCTGATCCTCTCCATTGCCAGGGAGAGGCTTGACAGGGACTGGAAGAGCCCGCTTCACAGCGCCCTCATCAAAATGGAGAACTACCACTTCCTCCGGATCGCAGCGGGATTTGGAAATGCCATCTATCCGCTTCTTCTGAAGGCGGCATCAGATCCTGCTTTTGAAAAGGACATCTCCGGGAGCAGGCTTCGCAGAATCATTGCGGGGGCGAGGAGGTTTGGTGCGCACTATCCGCACTTCCTGGAGGAATCGGAATCCGAGGAGAAGGCCGTCCTCTGAGGAGAAAACGGCACAGAATTTCAGGGGAGCAGCAGCGATGCTGCTCCTTTTGCGTGGAAAAATATATTATTTCTCATTTGTCAACTACCTGTTCTGTAGAAAAACAGTTCAATTTTGTATCCTTACGCGGCTGAGGAAGGACATATAATGAAAGGCGAAAAGGAAAGATGTGAAAAGCCTGCAGCGGAGGAAACAATACCCGGTGCAGCACTTGCCGCAAATCATCATAGAAACACAATGATTAAATTATATTCATAATGATGATATTTTTGAACGATGCAGTATAATGATGCTGGCAAATCGTCACAGAGCCGCATGCGTGCAGGAAGGGGAGTAGACGGATGGAAGAAATGATTCTGCCGACACCGGCATTGACGAAAAAACTGCAGCAGAGCCGGCTCACCGGGAGACCACTGTATCTCTATGGCGGGATCGGATGCGGCAAGACCACATCTATCAGGAACTATTTCCGCAACAAGCGCTACAGCAGCTGCCCGCTGGCTGGCATCAGCCCGGAGAAGGCATATCCCGAGCTGGAGAACCTCTTTGCAGGGGTCACCACGGGGCAGCCGGTTGTCATTGATGATCTGCAGTACCTCAGGGATCCGAGGGGACAGCAGGAACTGATCCGGAATACCTCGCGCAGGGACATCTGGCTGATTCTGATCAGCGAGAGCGCCGTCCCCGCCTGGCTGTTAAAGGCCAGCGTGGACCGGAAGTTCATTCTGGCTTCAGAGAAGGACCTGCTCTGCACGGACCAGGACGTGGAAAAGTACTTTGCGGAGAGCGGCATCGCAAACATCGGAAAAGAAGAAGTACATCAGCTCGATGAGGTCTGCGGGCACCGCGCAGGATACCTGCATCGTGCCGCGCAGCTCCTCCTGGAGGGGGAGAGTGCACAGGAGCTCCTGGACGGGAGACTCTTCCAGGAGTTTCTCAACTACTGTGACTACTGCATCATCCCGAACTGGGACCGCCCACTGCAGGACTTTTTGATGAAGGTCTCCTGCGTGGACAGTTTTGATGAGGAGCTTGCTGCCACCATCACAGGCAGCAGCGTGACGCCCCAGCGCCTCCTGGAGGCGAGAGAGGCAGGGAGCTTCTTGAAGAAAGAGGGAAAGATCTACCGGATCGATGCCGACATGCTCGCCGGCCTTCGCCAGAGAGCACACAGGGAGCTGGGTGCGGAGGTCATGCACCAGTGTGAGTACAACGCCGGCCTCTACTACGAAGAGGAAAACGACTGCGTGATGGCACTGCAGATGTTCGAGCAGTGTCATGACGAGGACAAGGTGGCAGAGATCCTGGAGCGCAACGCGTGGGAGAATGTCAGCACGGGCCAGTACTTTGCCATGCGAAAGAGCTACCTCTCCCTGCCGGAAGAGAAGATTAAGACTCCGGTACTCATGGCCGGCATGTCCATGCTCTGCAGCTGCCTGTTCGATGTGAAGAAGAGCGAGTACTGGTATGACAGGCTCAGGACCTATGCGGAGGAGACGGTCGGCGGACAGCGGCGGGAGGCGATCGAGCGTCTTGCCTACCTCGACATCTCCCTGCCGCACCGCGGGAACAGCAGAACCATGGAACTCATGAAGTCCTTCCCGGAGAAGCTGTACGAGAGGGGGATGACGCTTCCTCCGATCTCCGTGACCACAAACATGCCCTCCTTCATGGAGGGCGGCAAGGACTTCTGGATGTATGCGGAGGATTTCCAGAACCCCGAAGAGCGAAGAATCCTGGAAGAGGGATTCGGGGAGTGGGGCAAGGGACTTTCCCGCATCATTGAGGGGGAGATCCTCTTTGAGCGGGCAGAGAACGATTTCCAGGCCATCTCCCTCCTCTCTGAGGGGTACATGCAGACGGAGCAGGGAGGAAGACCGGAGGTCGGCTTTGCCTCCATCGGCACCCAGACAAGGCTCAATGCCCTGCGCGGAAGGCCGCAGACGGCAGCCTCGCTCCTGGAGTCCTTTGAGAAGAAGGTCCGGGAGGACGGCGTGCCCACCCTCCTTCCCAATGTCCATGCGCTGCAGTGCAGAATCAGCATCCTGACAGGAAACCTCGATGCCGTGCGGGAATGGATGAAGACCGCACCGGATGGCAACGTCGGCTTCAATTCCCTGCAGCGGTATGAGTACCTGACAAAGATCCGCTGCAATATTGCCCTGCAGCAGTACAGCGAGGCGGCTGCCCTGATCGCAAAGATGCTGTACTACACGGAGAAGTATCAGCAGACCTATCTCCACACGGAGACGCTCCTTCTGTCTGCCATCGTGCAGTACCGCGTGGGAGAGACGGGATGGAAGAATGACCTCGAGCGGGCAGTTGCCACGGCTTCAAAGTACCGCCTGGTGCGGCTGATCTCCGGCTTTGGCGTCGCCATCAGGGAGCCTCTGCACGCCTTTGGACAGAAGAACCTGGAGGAGGTCGGAAAGGACTCTGCCTGGGTGAGCCTTGTAATGCGGGAGACGGACAAGACCGCAGAGCGCTATCCTTCCGCGTACGCAAAGCAGGTGGCATCCAGGACGGACTTCAGTGAGAACGCCCTTGCCATCCTGAAGCTCCAGACCGAGGGCCTCTCTGTCCCTGAGATTGCAAAGAAGCTCGGTCTCAAGACTGAGAACGTCCGCTACCACATCAAGCAGAACTACCGAAAGCTCGGTGTCTCCGACAAGGTGTCGGCGGCACTGGAGGCAAAGAAGCTCATGCTGCTGTAGATAATTGCGTGTGAATTTGGCCTGTTAGGGCGCTGAAATACGTAAATTTTGATTTTCAAAAAAGTGCTTGCAAATGGCCTC
>ONMH01000116.1:0-1373 GCA_900318875.1 uncultured Lachnospiraceae bacterium
TGAAAAAGACGGCAAATGCAGTGCGGCGCGATATCGTGACCGAGGTGTATTCCGCACAGGCGGGACACCCCGGCGGATCGCTCTCTGCCGCTGACATTTTCACCTTCCTCTACTTTGAGGAGATGAGAATCGATCCCAGGAACCCGAAGGACCCGGACCGCGACCGGTTTGTGCTCTCGAAGGGCCACACCTGCCCCGGCCTCTATGCCGCCATGGCAGAGCGGGGGTACTTCCCGAAGGAGGAGCTGAAGACCTTCCGGCACCTCGGCGCAAGGCTCCAGGGCCACCCCTCCATGCAGTACCTTCCGGGCATCGACATGAGCTCCGGCTCCCTTGGCCAGGGGATCTCTGCCGCCTGCGGCATGGCCCTTGCGGGGAAGATCGATCAAAAGGACTACCGCGTCTACACGCTTCTTGGCGACGGCGAGCTCGAGGAGGGCGAGGTCTGGGAGGCCTCGATGTTTGCAGGCGACAAGCACCTGGACAATCTGTGCGTCATCGTCGACAACAACAACCTGCAGATCGACGGAGCGATCGACGACGTCAACAGCCCGAAGCCGATCGATAAGAAGTTTGAGGCCTTCAACTTAAGGGGGAGCCCACCGTCATCATCGCCTCCACCGTAAAGGGCAAGGGCATCTCCTACATGGAGAACCAGGCCGGATGGCACGGCAAGGCACCGAATGCGGAGCAGTATGAGACCGCCATGCAGGACCTTGATAAGATCGACGCAGAGCTTGCGAAGGAGGCGTGACGATGGCAGACGCAAAGAAGATCGCGACAAGAGAGAGCTATGGACACGCGCTCGAGGAGCTGGGTGCGGAGAATCAAAATATCGTGGTGCTGGACGCCGACCTGAAGGAGTCCACGAGGACCTCGTACTTTGCAAAGAAGTTTCCGGAGAGGTTTTATGACTGCGGCATTGCAGAGGGAAACATGATGGCGGTGGCGGCGGGGCTGTCCACCTGCGGAAAGATCCCGTTCGCCTCGACCTTTGCGATGTTTGCGGCGGGCCGTGCCTTTGAGCAGGTGAGAAACTCCATCGGGTATCCCCACCTCAACGTGAAGATCGGTGCAACCCATGCGGGCATCACGGTCGGCGAGGACGGCGCAAGCCACCAGTGCAACGAGGACATCGCGCTGATGCGGGCGATCCCCGGGATGGTGGTCTTAAATCCTGCCGATGACGTGGAGGCAAGGGCCTGCGTAAAGGCAGCGGCTTCCTATGTGGGACCTGTCTACCTGCGCTTTGGCCGCTATGCGGTCCCTGTCGTCTTCGACGAGGGGATGGACTTTGAGATCGGAAAGGGACGGATCTTAAGACAGGGCAGGGATGTGACGATCGTCGCAACCGGCATCTGCGTGGCAGGGGC
>ONMH01000116.1:1414-14749 GCA_900318875.1 uncultured Lachnospiraceae bacterium
GCCGTGGCAGAGGTGCTCTCTGAGAACTGCCCGACCAGGATGACAAGGGTCGGCATCATGGACCGCTTCGGCGAGTCCGGCACCGCAAAGGAGCTCGTCACAAAGTTCGGCCTCGACGGCGCGGGCATTGCCGCAAAGACCAGAGCATTTGTGAAGGGCTGAAGACAGAACCGCAAAACAGAATGACAGAAGTAAGAGAGCCGTCCGGCTTCCTGACAGCAGGGAGTCCGGACGGCTTTTTTGCGTGCCGGAAATAAGAACGTTTCGATCGATTTTGTGAGAACAATTATTTCTAAAGATCTACTCCATGATAGAAACAAATTGTCGAGAACCTCATGAAGCGAACGGATATTCGACATAATAACTGAAAACATCGAGAAATTTCTGTGCAACTTCCCGATGTACAGTGGACACTCTTTCGACTATGATTTAAACATAAATACAGAACAGAAGTACGTATTTAGTACACAAGGAGGGACAAAATGCGAACAAATGAGGTAATCGAGGGACTCAGAGGGGCGGGATATCTGGCAACAAAGGAGATCGCCTATGCCGTGGGTGGCATGCTGGTGCAGAACATCCCTCTGCTCGTGGAGGGGGATCCGGGCTGTGGAAAGACCTGCCTTGCGGAGGCAGTTGCAAAAATGATGCATGCAAAACTGCTCCGGGTGCAGTTCTATGAAGGTCTTGACTACCAGAGCCTGATATACAGCTTTGATTATGAGAGACAGCTCCTTGCGATTGAGGCGATGCGCGGGGCGCTGGACCGGGAACTTGCGGGAAAGAGCCTTCCGGAGGCAATGGAGATCGCTGCGAAGATCAGCTTCCGATCGAGGGACTTCCTGATTGCCCGCCCGGTTCTGCAGGCGCTGGAGGCGAAGGAGCGGTGCGTCCTGCTTCTGGACGAGGTGGACAAGAGCAGTGAGGAGGTGGAGTACATCCTGCTGCAGGTCCTTGGCGAGTATGCGGTCACGATTCCGGAGATCGGGACGATCGCCTGCCCGGAGGAGAGGCGCCCGCTCATCTTCCTCACCTCCAACCGGTACCGCGAGCTCTCAGATGCGACAAAGCGCCGCTGCTCCTATCTGTACATCCGCAGGAAGACGGCGGAGGAGATGAAGGAGATCCTGATGCTGGACGGGAGCATTCCGGAGAAGGCGGCAGCCTGGGCGGCGCAGTGCCTGGAGAGGATGCAGAACCTTGCCTTGAAGCGGGAGCCCTCGGTGCCGGAGGCAAAGGCCTGGATCCGGGAACTTCTCTCAAGGGAGGACCCGGATCCCGAGGCGGGCCTGTATCTTCTTGCAAAGACCCCGGAGGATGCGAAGAAGATCCGCGCATCCGGAATTCTGCGGCAGATGCCGGAGGTGGGAGCATGATGGTGGAGATTCTGACGGAACTCGCGGCATATCTGCAGGAAAAGGGGTATGCGGCAGATGTCACGCAGGTGCAGCGCGGGCTGGAGCTCCTCTCTTTTGGGAATACGGATGTGACAGACCCGGAGGAGGTCTGCGGTGTGCTCCGTCCGGTGTTTTCACAGAACCCGGCGCAGTATCTTGCCTTTCCGGAGCACTTTCATACCTTTGCAGTGAGTAGGGAGAAGATCCGCAGAAACGCTGCGGATCGCAGAAATCTGGAGGAGGCGGGGCGGCAGAGAAGGGAGGAGGAGTCGCGCTATGCGGCAAGACGCGGGAGCCTGGAGGAGCAGCTGGAAGAGATGAGGCAGCGCTTTGAGAAGAAAAGGCAGGCGCTGGAGCAGGAATTCTGGTCACAGAACCCGGATCTTCTCACCCGGGCGGATCACAGACTTCTGGAAAAGATGCGGGAGACCATTGAGAGAGAGCCGGTGCTCACCGGGGTATTTTTCGGAGAGCGGGCGGACCTGGCTGAGGAGGCCATGGCGATCCTCAGGGACAGGGCGCAGGATGCGCTCCTTTTCGGAGACCGGGAGGCCTTCCGAAACTGGCAGGGCCTGTACCGGATTGCACAGAAGCGCCAGGATGCCGATGTGGTGCGGAAAGAGCAGCTGGACCGTTTTGTGACAGAGAGGATGCCGGAGGAGAGAAAGGCGATGAGAGCACTAGAGGACAGAATCCTTGCGGAAAAGAGAGACCACGAGGAGACGCAGAAGAACATCGACAGAGAGATGGAGCAGCTGATGAGCCGGCTCCAGATCAAAAAGGAATCGGAGCAGCACCGGGAGGTGTTTGAGGGAGGCGGTGCGGTTGTGCTCCTTCCGGGCACAGTGGGGCTTCTGCCGCCTGGCATGGATCTTGCGTTTGAAGACCTCTCCTCCTCCCAGAGGAGGCAGATCGCGGACTTTATCCGTGACAATGTCCTTCGCTTCCGGACGAGGCTCACCAGGAATCTACAGACGCTCCGGGAGGGTGCACTGGACCTTCGGGAGACGATCCGCGCGGCGTGCCGGACGGGCGGGGTCCCGCTTTCCCTGATCCGCAGGAAGAAGAGACCGGGGAGAGCGGATCTGGTGCTGATTCTGGACGTGTCCGGTTCCTGTCAGTCCGCCTCGGCCATGATGCTGACCTTTTTCTACTATCTGCAGCAGGCCTTCCCGAACGGCTGCCGGGCGTTTGCCTTTGTGAATTCCCTCTACGATATTTCTCCGGTGCTTGGCGCAGGGGAGATTGAGAAGGCGCTGCCGAAGGTCCTGTCGATGATCCCGAGAAGGGGCGTGTACTCCGACTATTCGCGGCCGCTGCACAGCCTCTGGACAGAGCACCGGCAGATCTTCCGGAAGGATACGATCGTCATTTTTGCAGGAGATGCGCGGAACAATCGCAATCCCTCCTTTTCGGAGGATCTGAAGAACATCTGCAGGAGGGTCCGGTATGCGTACTGGCTGAATACGGAGGAAGAAGCCATGTGGGGGCAGGGGGATTCTGCGGCAAAGGCGTGCATGCAGATCCTGCCGATGCGGGAGGTTGTCAACTCGCGGCAGCTCTCATCGGCTTTCTTGCGGATGGTCTCGGAAAGGAGAGAAGATG
The DNA here is from genome assembly GCA_900318875.1 of uncultured Lachnospiraceae bacterium. GTDB lineage: Bacteria > Bacillota > Clostridia > Lachnospirales > Lachnospiraceae > CAG-791. The sequence goes on from ONMH01000116.1 coordinate 4,417, forward strand.
AGGGGCACAATTTCGATTCAAGGTAATGACTGTGCGGGGCTGCCAAAGCTCCTCGAAAAGATGCGCAGCGCACTTCCTGGAAGAAATCTCTCTGAGATTCTGCTGGGACTGAGCAGCCAGGAAAACGTCAAGCTCCTGGGGAAGGATGGCACGGTTCTTGCCGTGATTAGGAAGCGGGAACTCCCGGAAGAAGAATTCCGGTACCTCAGGGACTGCATCCTGTCACAGGAAGCCCGCGCAAACTGGCTGAGCAGGGAGAGGCGGGAGGCATTCGAAGCCCTGTCCAGGGAGCTGGGAGTGCAGATTATCTTTGAGAATGGCAGTGCAGCGCTCTATCTGCAGGGGGAGAGATTTACCTTCTGCCTTTCGAAGGATCCCTTTGCCATGGCAGGAGCTGCCCCTGCCGGGCAGGGCACTTTGTCTGGACAGGAAAGAGCGGCATTCCTGTGGGAGCAGAGCCCGCAGGTGCACTGCAGGAGGAGTTTCGGAGCCTTGCAGATCCTGTCCTCAATGGCGTCCGGTACGCCGGATGGACAAAGTGCAGCTATACGCTGAGGGATCGGACCTACCTTGTTGAGACGCAGGCGCAGAGCTGTGCAGTACAGGACGGCGTTCTCCTTTCGGAGAAGCCGAGTGAGACGCTCCGGAACCTTCGAAGGCTCACCTCCGGGAAGCGGTATCAGGCGTGCAGCAGGTACTTTTCAGACCTTGCCGGGGAGGAGGAGATCCAGGTGCCGTGGGCAGAGGGCGCCGGCGTCCTTCTTGGGAACACGGACCTTCGTGTGGAGTGTCTGGGACACCGGTTCCGCATTTCCTGGGCGTGTGAACCCTTCTCCTCGTCTGTTGGCAGCTGGAAGAAGGCCTGCCGGGAGCAGCTCCTTGCCATCCGGAAAAAGGCAGAGGAAAAGGAGCGCACCCTGCAGGAGCGCTTCCGCGAGGCGGCAGCGCCGTTTGCAGGGAACTTTCTTGTGGAGGACATCGCAGCCTGCCTTCTTGTGAACGAGGAGCGCATCACGGAGCGGGCCCTGATTCAGAGCCTTCGGGGCACGAAGGTGTACCTGGAGTCGGGGGTGCGGAAGAGCGCCGGGGCGGGAAGATACCGACTGCTGCCCGGGGAGGAAATCGCCCGCACGGTGGAAGCCCTCTGCAGGGCCGGGTTTATCACGAGAAAGTTCCAGAGCGGATACTATGCGGACTACTACCTGTTAAAGCCGGGGGAGGGACTGCGGCTGTTACTTTCTCCCTCCAGGGAGGACCCGGAAGAGGCACTCCGGATGCTTGCAGGAGGACAGGCCGTTACCGACCGGAAGGCACAGGCTGCCTTTGATGCCATTCGCACGAGGGAACGGACGGATGCGGACTGGGTGTACCTCATTGCGCTTGCATCCTGCAAGGGATTCGTCTGCCGCAATCAGGAGCTCTACCGGAAGGCATTCACGGATCTCTCCAGAGAGGGAAGGGCGCTGCTGCGCATGAAGAAAGATGCCGGGGAGGACCCGTTTGAGCAGAAGGTGCTGCGCAGGATCCTGCAGAGCACGAAGAAGGAAAGAGGTGCTCCCGGAATCCGGCTGCCGGATGCGGAAGGGACATGAGGGACTGCAGCCTGCGGAAGCTGCCGGGGTGCTCCAGAAAGGATTTTTGGGACCGTATGGTGCCTGGCTGCGCCCCGGAAACCTGATCGCAGCGCGAAAACGCAGACCGCCTCAGACACGTTCCTGTGGTATCATAGACAGGAGTCAACTTGTTTTCTTCGGAGGTCATCATACATGAGAAAAGCCGGCATTTTGTTTCCGATCTCTTCACTCCCGTCCCGCTTTGGCATCGGGTGCTTTTCGAAGGAGGCCTATGACTTTGTGGACTTCCTCGAGAAGGCAGGACAGAGCGTATGGCAGATCCTGCCCCTGGGGCCCACGGGCTTTGGAGACAGCCCCTACCAGTCCACGTCTGCCTTTGCGGGCAATCCCTACTTCATTGATCCCGTCACCCTGATTGAGGAGGGGCTGCTGACCTGGGACGAGACCAACGCGTTCTCCTTTGGAGGAGATCCTGGGAAGGTGGACTACGGCGCCCTCTATGAGAACCGGATGAAGCTCCTTGCCATTGCCGCAAAGCGATTTTTTGCAGAGAAGAACCCGGAGGAGCAGGCGCCATACCGGGATTTTATCAGGAAGCAGAAGTACTGGCTGGACGACTATGCCATGTTTATGATGCTGAAAAAGGTGAGCGGCCAGAAGAGCTGGACCGAGTGGGAGCCGGCCTATCTCGAGCACGACAGAGAGGTGCTGCGCCTGATGGAGACCCAGCACGCAGAGGAGCTCGACCTGTTCCTGTTCTGCCAGTATGAGTTCCAGAAGCAGTGGGACAGGCTCCATGCCTATGCAAAGAAAAAGGGCGTGGAAATCGTGGGCGACATGCCCTACTATATCGCACTGGACAGTGCCGATGCCTGGGCGCATCCGGAGTGCTTTGACTTTGATGAGAACCATCAGCCGGTGAGTGTCGCCGGCTGTCCGCCGGATGCCTTCTCTCCCACCGGCCAGCTCTGGGGGAACCCGGTTTACAACTGGGCCGGCATGAAGCAGGACAAGTACGCATGGTGGATCAGGAGACTCCAGCGCAACTATGAGCTGATGGACGTGATCCGCATTGACCACTTCAACGGCTTTGACAGCTACTACGCAGTCCCCGCAGAGGAGAAGACCGCGGAGAACGGAGAGCGGAAGAAGGGACCGGGCATTGCCTTTTTCCGGGAGGTGAAGAAGCAGCTCGGGGATGTCAGAATCATCGCGGAGGACCTGGGAACCATCACACCCAGCACGGAGAAGCTCCTTGCCCAGACCGGCTTTCCGGGCATGAAGGTGCTGCAGTACGCGTTTGACTGGACGGAGTACAGCTACTACATGACCCACAACCACATCCGCAACTGTGTGGTCTACACGGGAACCCATGACAACAAGACGACACGGGAGTGGATCGAGGAGTGCAGTGACCACGACAGGGACCTCGCAAGGCGGTACATCCACTCGGAGAACACCGACTACGGAGCCTTTGTCTGGGACTTCATCCGCGAGGCGTACCGCTCCGTTGCGGACCTCTGTATTGTGCCGCTCCAGGACTACCTGGTTCTGGGGAAGGAGGCCAGGATCAACACGCCGGGCACGCAGGGATCCAACTGGCAGTGGAGACTCCTCCCGAATGTCCTCTCCGATGCCCTGGCGAACAGCATCCATGCACTGGCAAAGCTCTACTGCAGGATTCCCCCGAGGGAGGAAACGCCTTCTGAAAAGAAGACAGACAGGAAGGCCGGAGCATCCGGCAACTGACGGGAAGAAGGAGCGAAGCCGTGCATCAGCTTTATACGAAATGGGGCAGAGCCCTTGACAGAAAGAACGTCCTGCAGGAGTATCCGCGGCCGCAGATGGTGCGCAGCGGATATCTCTCCCTGAACGGAGAGTGGTCCTATGCCATGGGAAAGGCGAAGAAGCTCCGCCGCATCCCCGGAAGCTTTGACGGCATCATTCTGGTGCCGTTCTCCCCGGAGAGCGCACTCTCCGGCGTGGGAAGACAGCTTCAGCCGGATGAGGTGCTCTGGTACGACAGAACTTTTCAGCTGGGAGAGATCCGGGGCAGGATTTTCCTCCACTTCGGAGCAGTGGATCAGACGGCGGATGTCCTTGTCAACGGACATCCCGTTGCCTCCCACACGGGCGGATATCTTCCCTTTTCCTGTGAGATCACACCATATGTGCACCGCGGCAGAAATGAAATCGCTGTCCGCGTCACCGATGCCAGTGATACCTCCTATCACGCGAGGGGCAAGCAGAAGCTGGACAGGGGCAGGATGTTTTACACCGCAACGAGCGGCATCTGGCAGAGCGTCTGGCTCGAGGAGGTTCCGGAGAGCTATATCACAAAACTGGACATCCGGCCGGATCTGGATGCCTCTGCGCTGCACCTTGTGGTGAGGACAAATGATGAGAAGAACGGGAAGGCCTTTGTGACGGTCTATGTGCCTGCCATCTATGACAGGGAGAGCTCTCCCGGCATGACGCTGACCAGCGTCACGGTGCCGGTGAACCGTCCGGTCCGGATCCCGATTCCGGAGAAGAAGGCCTGGACACCGGATGCGCCCTATCTCTACTACTTCGATGTGCGCATGGGGGAGGATCAGGTCCGCTCCTACTTTGCCCTTCGAAGCTTCACGGTTGAGAAGAGAATTGAGGACGGGAAGGAGATTCCGCGCCTTTGCCTGAACCACGAGGTGCTTTTTCAGAAGGGCGTCCTGGACCAGGGCTACTGGCCGGACGGCATCCTGACGGCGCCCTCCGACGAGGCCATGATCTTCGACATCCGTGAGATGAAAAAGACCGGCTTCAACATGGTCCGCAAGCACCTGAAGATCGAGCCGGAGCGCTGGTACTACCACTGCGACCGCTTGGGGCTGATCGTCTGGCAGGACATGGTAAACGGCGGCGGAAAATACCTGCACTGGATCGTCACCTACCTGGCAACGCCGGTGGCGCTTCTGGGACTTCCCTCCACAGACCGGGCACGCCTGTTGCTCGCAAGGGAAAATCCGGAGGGAAGGCAGGAGTACAAAAGGGAGATGGAGCAGACCATCCGGCTTCTTCGCAATCATCCCTCCATCTGTACCTGGGTGCTCTTCAATGAGGGCTGGGGACAGTTTGACACCAATGAGATGGGAAAGCTTGCAAAGAAGCTGGATCCCACGCGCCTTGTGGACGAGGCGAGCGGCTGGTACGACCAGCGGGGCGGCGACTTTGTGAGCATGCACAATTACTTCTTCCCGCTCTTTGTTCATCCGGAAAAGGAGCGGGCAAATGTGCTCTCGGAATTTGGCGGGGCGGTCTGCTACGTGCCGGAGCACAGCTATGGAAAGAAAGCCTACGGGTACGGGGTGTGCGAGAGCAGAGAGGCGCTGAACCGGACCTACCGGGAGAAGAACAGCGAGATGACAGCACTGATCCCGAAGGGCCTTTGCGGCAGTGTCTACACCCAATGGACGGATGTGGAGGATGAGGTGAACGGCATCTTCACGTACGACAGGGAAGTCAGAAAGATCGATGGCTGAAAACCGCAGCCGGTTTTCCGTTCGCAGATAGGAAATCATGGTATTTCATTTCGTGGTGAATCCGGCAGGGGCATCCGGAAGAACCGGAAAGCAGTTCGCGGTCTTACAGCCGATGCTCGATGCCAGCGGTGCGCAGATCTACGTGCACCAGTCGACAAGGGAGAAGAACATCGAGGCCGTCTGCAGGGAGGTGCTGCATAAGACCGCAGGAGAGGAGAAGGTCAACCTCGTCATTGTGGGCGGAGATGGCACTTTCAACCAGGCAATCAATGCGGTGGACGACTTCTCCCGCGTGCGGCTTGGGCTCGTCCCTGCGGGCTCCGGCAATGACCTTGCCAGGTCCCTTGGCCTCTCAGACAAGCCGGAGGAGGTGCTCTCCGGGATCCTGAGGGGAGAGGAAAAACGCACCCTGGACCTCGGAGAGGTCGTCTACCACAACATCTCCGACCTGCAGCCCGTTGGTAAGGGCAGGAAGGACGGGGATGTGCGCCGCTTTGCCGTCAGCTGCGGGATCGGCTACGATGCTGCCATCTGCCAGGGCGTGGAGGTGTCCCACTTCAAGCCGGTGCTGAACCGCCTGCACATCGGAAAGCTGATCTACATCTTTGTTGCGATCCGGCTCATCTTCTCCACAAAGCTCGCGGACCTGGAGATCTGCACAGACGGCAGGACCGCCCGCTATCACCGGGGGCTCTTTGCGGTCTGCATGAACACCCAGTACGAGGGCGGGGGCTTTCGCTTCTGCCCGGATGCAGATGAAAATGACGGGCTGCTCGATGTGTGTATCTCCAACCCGCTGCACAGCAAGATGGTGTTCTTCCGCGCGTTTCCGATGGCATACAGCGGTGCCCATGTGAAGCTTAAGGATGTGTTCTGGATGGAGCGGGGAAGGGAAATCCGCCTGCGGGCGGACCGGCCGCTCTGGGTGCACACGGATGGAGAGGTGGAGGGCAGATCTTCCGAGACATCACGGTCCGGATCGGAACCGGAAAGATCCGCCTTCTCATGTGACATAAAATGCGGGCGGCGGGTTCAAGCCCCGGGGCTTGCCCCGGTAAGCCGCCCGCAAAAGGAAAAAATTTTGAAAAAAGCGTTCTTAACTTCAAAAAATCCGACATATTTGTAATGCAACAAGCAAGACAGCTCCTCTTCTATCAGGAGGACAGTACATGGGATTCAAGCGCTTCAGACCGGAAAATGAGGTTCGTACTGCTTATCGGCTTTTATGCCCTCGTCATGTTATCGCATTGGAAACAGACACATATGAAGGAGTACGCCCTCTATCACCGCCTGATTGAAATCCGGAGAGAACATGCCGCCTTCTCCGAGGGAGGGATGCAGTTTTTGTATGCGAAGGGGAAGACTCTTGCGATTGCAAGGCAGGACGCGGCGCACACGTTTGTTGCCCTGATCTCCTCGGAGGAGATCCCCTCTCCATCCTGGGAGTCCGGGAGCCGGACGCAGAAGTGGACCTTCTGGGAGAACCCCTCAACTTTGAGAGAACAGAAGAAGGCATCCTGCTCTCTCTTTCGCCGCAGGATGCCTTTCTGTTTTCGTGCAGATGATATCTGGCTGTAAGGTCAGTCGAACTCGAAGCGGTCCGCGTTCCGGTTGCGGAACAGCTCAAAGATCGCATCGGCAAGACTCTGGTCGTCTACCGGTGTCAGGACGTTGGTCTCCTTGTCCGCGTCCTCAACCTCAAAGATCAGGACCTGATCGTCGTTTTCCTCTCCCTCGACGGGCGCGAGAACGGCATACTGCGTGCCGGAATAGTCGATCAGATCCAGAAGCTCAAACTGCTGCTCCCTGCCATTCTCATCTTTCAGCGAGATGAGATCGCTGCCCTCGTCATCGGACGGGGCATCCGGATTGATGTTGATCGTGTCACTCATAGGTGAGCCTCCTTTCGGGGTGCTTTGTTTTCCTGAGTATAACACCAGCGCCCGTGGAGTTTCCACGAAAGAGCGGAAAATCGGAAAAGCCCGCGGGGAGCGGTTTCCCCGGGAAAGGGATGAAAAATCTTCTTATGACCCCTATCGATTTTGGTAAAAATTTCATTTACAGTCTCTATCAGGACCGGAATGCACAGACCGCCGCAGCGGCTCTGGCAGATGACATCGTCTGGGTGACACCGGACGAAATATTCCACTTAAAGACCCGGAAGGAGATTCAGGACTTTACAGAGAGCCTTGTCGGGCGCCATCCGGATCCCTGCAGCGTGGACATCGCCTCAATCAAGTCCGCCCTGGTGCCGGGAGAGACGAACACGGTGGTCTATGATGTCAACCTGATCCCCCGGCGGGAGCAGGACACGGTCAACCTGCGCTGCTCTCTCTCGATCTGCAGGCAGGGGGCGGATTACCGGCTGATCTATGTCGGCATGTCGAGAAGGTACGAGCCCTCCGAGGCGGACCAGATCCGGGAGTTCATTGAGAACGTCCCGATGGGGCTGATGGTGCTGGCGGGGAACGGGACCAATGCATCTACGCTCCGGGAGCTGTATGCCAACACCTGCCTTGCGGGGACCGTGGGATACGACCAGAACGAGTTCTACGACAGGTCGGACATCAATCCGTTCTTCATGTTTGAGGCGGGCGACCAGCGGCTGCTGCGGGAGTTCTGCAGCGGGCTCATGAAGGAGGAGGGGAAGGATCCCGGAACCCTTCGGATCACTGCGGTGACAAAGGAGGGAAAGAAGATCCCCATTGAGGTCACGGCAAGGTGTGCCTGCCGGGAGGAGAAGGGAAACCGGGTCATCCTGTACCTTCTGTTCTCCGACATGACAGCCCTCCTGGAGGACATCTCGCGGCAGCACCAGAAGATTGAGGCAGATCTGAAGACCATCCGGGAGGAGGAGATCCAGAACCGCCTGCTCAGCCTTGACGCTGATGCTGTCCGGGAGCGGGAAGAGGCGAAAAAGCAGACGGAGGCGGCAAAGAAGAAGATCGAGGAGACCGGACGCCTGCTCCGGCAGGCCCAGGATGCGGTCTCCCTTGCCCACAAAGAGGCGGAGGAAAAGCTGCAGGCCGCAGCGGATGCCGCAAGGGAGAAGGCCCTGCAGGAGGCGGATGCGGAGCGGGCAGCGCTGAAGGAGGAAAAGCGAACGGCAGAGGAAGCCCTCGCCAAAGCACAGGAAGAGGCGAAGGAGGCAGAGAGCACCCTGGAGGCCCTTCGGAGTGAGAAAGAGGAGAAGGAGCAGGCACTGGAGCAGAGGATCCATGACCTTGAGGAGCAGACGGCTGCCCAGAAGCAGGAGCTCGCCGCCCAGAAGACCGCTGCCGCAAGGGAGCAGGAAGCCCTCCGCCAGCACCTGACAGCGGAGTGTGATGTGAAGACCGATGCAGTCCGGCAGGACTGCGAGGATAAGCTTGCTGCACTCCGGAAGGAAAAGGAAGAAGCAGAGGAGAGCTGTAAAAAGCAGATCGAGGATATCCGTGCGGAGCAGGAGGGCAACCGTCAGGGGTATCTGACCCAGATCGGCCGCCTACAGGAGGAAATCCGCCAGAAGGAGCTGGGCCTTGTCAAGCAGGACACGGACAGCAAAGTCCGCGAGAAGGAGAAGGGCAAGACCGTCGACCGCGTGCGGCACCTCGTCTCCGGACAGATGAATGCGATTCAGAGTCTTGCGGCGGAGGCCAAAAAGAACGAGACGGCGGAGCGCCTCCAGAAGATCGACGGGAGAATCCAGGACCTTGCGGGTGCTGTGCCTGGCATGCTGACAGATCTGGAGGAGATCGCAAAGATCGACCCCGCAGAGCGCAGCATTATGACCGCGCCCTTCCTTCTGTCCGAGTGTCTCTCCACGGTCCGCAAGGTGATCCGGCCTCAGTGCCGGGAGAAGGGAATCATCTTCTCCTGCGAGACCAATGGAACGGTACCGGATCGGGTTGTCGGCAGCAAGCCGGGGCTGCAGCTTGCTTTTCTTGGAATTCTGGAGAATGCCGTGCATAATACGGCGAGTGGGGGTAAAATCATCCTGACTGCAGTGGCGGACGCGCCGGTGCGGGATTCCTGCTACTTCCACTTCACGATTCAGGACACAGGCAGCGGCATCCCGGATGAAAAGCTGCCGGTGCTGTTTGATGATCCCTCCGGGGAGCTCTCGATTGCCAGAAAGGTGATCAGCTCCATGGGAGGCAGCATCCAGGTGAGAAGCAGCTACGGGAGCGGATCCCGCTTTGAGATCAGCGTCAGTCTTCAGCTGGGAGAGCCGACTGCGGAGTAATGGAGGTTTTTCAGATGTCATCAGCGAAGAAGAATGCGGAGTTCCTGTTGGATCTGGCGGCATGGGCTGCCGTCGGCGCGTGCTTTGGAGCGGCAAATTTCTACTACCGTCTGGCGTTCACACCCAGAAAGCACGATTCCAGCCTGGATGACACCCCTGCAGAGCGGGAGTGGACACAGGGCAGGGAGTGGATGAACAATCATCCGAAGCGTGAGGACATCTTCCTCACCTCTGAGGATGGACTGCAGCTGCATGCCAACTTCATCCCCCAGGAAAATGAGGAGTGCCACCGGTACGCAATCTGCGTGCACGGATACGGGGACAGCGCAGAGGGTGTTGGCCTGTTTGCACGGCAGTACTACGAGGCCTACGGGATGCATGTTCTGCTCCCGGACCTTCGCGGGCATGGCGCCAGCGAGGGCAATGTCGTCGGCATGGGCCTTCCGGACAGCGGGGATCTGCAGCGCTGGATCCGCTGGATTGTGCAGCAGGACCGGGATGCGGAGATCGTGATGCACGGCGTCTCCATGGGTGCCGCAGCGATCCTGCAGGTAACGGGGAAAAGGCTCCCCTCTCAGGTGAAGGCCGTTGTCTCGGACTCCGCCTATACCAGTGCCCAGGATGAGCTCCGGTTCCAGTACAATCAGAAAAAGCACCTCATCCCGACTGGCTTAATGATGTTCTTCCTGCGCATCGTCTGCAGACTGCGGGCAAAGTTTGACTTCTTCCAGGCATCTCCGGTGCGCGCGGTGGAGGACTCTGTCACCCCGACGCTGTTCATCCACGGCGAGGACGACGAGGTGGTGCCGCCGAGCATGATGCCGAGGCTCTTTGAGGCAGCAGGCTGCAAGAAGGAATTCCTCTGGATTGGCGGGGCAGGACACATCGGCGCTGTCATCGAGGATCCGGACACCTACTGGGCGCGGGTCGAGAAATTCTACAAGAAGCTCTCTCCCTGGATCCTGAGAGACCGGGAGAACTTCGAGGATCAGTTTGCACAGTGAGCTGGTGGAGAT
>ONMH01000117.1 GCA_900318875.1 uncultured Lachnospiraceae bacterium
TGGGCAGCAGCCGTCTGCTAAGGTCAGTGTTCTGTTTACTCAGTCGAGCGAATCGATGAGATCGAGGCTGTGCTCTTTGTTCATCTTCTGGCACAGCTCGAGGAACTTTTCAAGCGGCACACCGTTGAGTTGCTTGTTGCCGCGGATGTTGATGGAGACGGTGTTCTCTGCAGCCTCCTTGTCGCCGAGGACAAGGACGTAGGGATCCTTGTAGCCGCGGAAGGTCTTGATCTTTGTCTTCATGTTGTTGTCGCTGTAGTCGGCCTCCACGCGGATGCCGTTGTCGCGAAGCAGGTCTTCAACCTTCTTTGCATAGGCGTTGTGCTCCGTGCGGATCGGGACGATGCCGACCTGGTAAGGAGAGAGCCAGAACGGGAAGTTGCCCTTGAAGTTCTCGGTGTGCCGATGAACCGCTCGAGGGATCCGTAGATGGCGCGGTGAATGACGACGGGCATCTGCTGGGTGCCGTCCTCCGCGGTGTAGGTCAGGCCGAAGTTATGGGGCAGCTGGAAGTCGAGCTGGATCGTGCCGCACTGCCACTCTCTGCCGATGGCGTCCTTGATCTGCAGGTCGATCTTCGGGCCGTAGAAGGCGCCGTCGCCTTCGTTGATCTCGTAGCCGCCCTCGCCGTACTTCTCGTCGAGGATCTCCTTCAGATCCTTCTCCGCCTGGTTCCAGACGTTGATGTCACCCATGTAGTCGTCGGGCCTTGTGGAGAGCTCTGCACGGTAGGTCACACCGAAGGTCTTGTAGACCTCATCTGCGATGGAGATGATGTCCGCAATCTCGCTCTTGATCTGGGACTCCATGACGAAGGTGTGGTCATCGTCCTGACGGAACTCCTGCACGCGGAACAGGCCGTTCATCTGGCCGGACTTCTCCTTGCGGTGCAGCACATCGTACTCGCTGTAGCGGATCGGGAGCTCCTTGTAGGAGCGGTTCTTTCTCTTGTAGGTCAGCATGGCGTTGGGGCAGTTCATGGGCTTTGCCGCCATGGTGTCGATATTCTCGCGGTTGTAGATGAGAGATCCCGCCTGGATCTTGACAGCCCTGGGCGCCTCGGTCTCATCCTTCAGGTTGCTGACGACGTTCTCGATGTTGGCGTCGGCCTTCGTGTAGCCATCGAAGCCGGGGACGATGAACATGTTGTTGAGATAGTGTGCCCAGTGGCCGGAGACAAGCCAGAGCTTCTTGTTGTTGATGAGCGGCGCTGCGATCTCCGTGTAGCCGTGGCGCTCCTGCACCTCACGGGAGTAGGCGAGCAGGGCCTTGTACATCTTCCAGCCCCTCGGCAGCCAGTAGGGCATTCCGGGTGCGGTCTCGTTGAACATGAACAGCTCGAGCTGGGCGCCGATCTTCTTGTGGTCGCGCTCCTTCGCCTCCTCGATCATCTTGATGTGCTGTTTAAGTTCATCCTTGGACGGGAAGGCGTACAGGTAGACACGGGTCATGTGATCGCGCTTCTCATCGCCTCTCCAGTATGCCATTGACACGCTGTGGATCTTGAAGGCAGCCCCCAGGAGTTCCTGAGAGTTCTCAACGTGCGGCCCTCTGCAGAGGTCGACATAATCGTCACCGGTGTAGTACACCGTGATCTTCTCATCGGCGGGAAGGTCGTTGATGAGCTCGGTCTTGTACTTCTGATCCTTAAAGATGGCAAGCGCCTCGTCCCTGGTGACTTCCTTTCTTGTCCAGGGCTCTCTGCGCTTGATGATCTCGTGCATGCGGTCCTCGATGGCCTTGAAGTCGCCCTCTGTGATGGCCTTGCCCTCGGGCAGGACGAAATCATAGTATGCACCGTCCTCAATCTGGGGTCCGATTGCATACTGCACATCTTTGCCATAGAGCTCGATGACGGCCTTTGCCAGGATGTGTGCCAGAGAGTGGCGGTACAGCTTCAGATATTCTTCGTGTTCCATTGGGTTCTCCTTCCGGGACTCTCACCCGGGGACTGCCGCGACCGGCGGTGTCCGTTTCAATTTTTGGCGCCGTGTCCGCAGGGCAGCGACGACGCCGACTGCACAGTTCCAGGTAGCAAAAAGCCCTGCCGGAGGGTCCAGAGGACCTCCGGCAGGGACGTAAGTTCTGTTACGCGGTTCCACCCTGCTTATCCTGCGCACCGCGCAGGACCACTTGATTGGATGATAACGGAATCACCGGGCCGGATTGGGGCCGCTCGGAGATGGTCTTCAGGGGATCTTTCGCAGGGACACTCTCAGCAGGCTGTGCCCGTCTCTGTTGCAGCGGATCGGCTTACTCTTCTCGTCAACGCTTTATGATGCAGTTTGCTGCAGGCCTTGCCTGCAACACCGACATTGTATGCCCCGGGTCTGCAAAAGTAAAGACTCCTATTTTGCGGGATACCAGCCGAAATCGGCCGAAATCGAAACCGAAATGAAATCCAGTGGTAAAAGCCAGTGCAGAAACAGCTGAGCTTGCTGAGGATGTCAATGAAATCACCAAAATGACGCTTGAATGACGGGACCGCCTTCGGTACAGTAGTATTGCTTTGACCCGAAAGTGGGGCGCCGGATCCCGGAACTGCCGGTGGGAAGACCGGATGGCGCCGGCAGGAGATGATATGACTGGTATTGCAGAAAAAAGAGGGAAAGAGAAGAGAATTGCCGTTCCCGGCGCCTGGTGGCGGTATCCCGCCGTCTTTTTGCTTGCCTTTCTCATGGCCTGGCTCTCTTTGAGTGTGATCCTTGTGCGGCACCATGGCCTTTTGACACTCTGCAACGATTACCAGGAGCAGTATATCCCGTTTACGATGCTGTTTGTGCGGAGCGTTCACACAGGGACCCTCCCCTGGAGCTGGAGCATTGATATCGGATCTTCCCTGCTGGCTTCCTCCAGCTATTACGGCAGTACCAGCCCGTTTTCCTGGCTGGCGCTTCTTGTTCCGGCACGGTATGTCATCTATGGGATGCCGTACCTGATCTGCCTGAAATACGCCGTAGCTGCGCTGAATGCGTTCTGGTACCTGCGCCGTCACGTCCGGAGGGAGCAGGCAGCTCTTGCAGGAGCGATCCTCTATGCTTTTTCCGGCTTTCAGGCGACCGACCTGCTCTTTTATTGTTTTCTTGATGCCACAGCCTTCTTCCCGCTTCTTCTGTGCGAGGCGGACCGGATCCTGGAGAGAACGGAAAGGGATCCCAGACAGACCGGAAGATTTGCCCTGGCAGTGCTGCTGCAGGTGCTGGCCAATTATTACCTGTTCATGGAGGAGGTTCTGTTTCTGGTTCTGTACTTCCTGGTTCGGGTGAGTGTACAGCCAAAGGGTGCCATCCGAAAGTTTCTCGTGTTTTTGCGGGAAGGGCTCCTTGGCGCAGGACTGTCTCTGGCAGTACTCCTGCCGTCGCTTTTGCAGCTTACCGGCAATCAGAGGATTTCGCACAGAATTGCGCGGGCCAACTGGTTTGACACCGGGAGAAGGTATTTTCTGAAGCTCTTTCGGTTCTTCTGCTTTCCTGCGGAGCCGATGGGGCGGGGAATCACCATCGAGCAGGACCTGTACAGCTCCTGGAGCGCTTACCTTCCCCTGGTCGGCGTCCTGCTGGTTTCGGTCTACCTGATCTCCTATCGAAGAAAAAGGGACTGGCTTCACAGGCTTCTTCTCCTACTCCTGCTTGCCGCCGCAGTTCCGGTTTTGAACAGTGCATTCGGTTTCTTTGCGGACTCCAACTACAAGAGATGGTATTTCATGCTGGTGCTGATGATGGCACTGGCCTCTGCCAGGGTACTGGAGGAGGGGACTCTTCTGCATCGATACCGCTTCCTGCTGCTGGCGCTTACCGCGCTTTTTTGGGTTTCGCTTCCGCTCTTTGTCTGGTGGGATCAGAACCGGTTTCCACTGATCTTTGACCGGAATGCCTTCCTTGTGCTCTCGCTTGTCGGCTGCGGGGGATACACGGTCCTCTCGGCGGCAGCCTTTCTGCCTGCAGAGAACTGGAATCGGTGCCTGAAAAGGATCCTCCTTCCGCTGATGGCGGCGGTGGCCGTTGTCACCACGGGATACACGGCGGTGCTGTATCAGAATGCCAATGGGGAGGAGCCGGAGCGCTACTATGCCAGGATTCTTGCCTATATGGACCTGCAGGACGCCATGGAGGGCGGATATCGGATGGACACCCAGGAGAACACGGTCACCATGACGGCGGGACTGCCCGGAGACGGGTGCTTTAGCAGCACCATATCGGGCAACATCTTTCGGTTCTATTCCGCAGCAGGAGAGGAGCGGTCGGTGTTCACCCCAGAGGGACCGGAGGGAAAGACGGCGCTCTTCTCCGCCGCCTATTACCTGGCAGGTGAGCCGAGCAATCCGGAGGACGAGACGGTGGTGGAACTGGGCGGGAGCAGGAAGGGAACGTTCCTGTACCGGAAAAAAGAGGTGCTCCCTGTGGGGGCGTTTGTCTATGACAGCCCGGAGGAGCTTGATTTCTCCGAGGGAAAGAAGATCACCGACTGGCTTCTGTCCAATCGCCTTGCCGGCGCAGATGCGAAGGAAACCTATGAGGATGCTGCGCTGGGGACAAATTCGTGCAGGATCACCTTAAAGCTTGACCGGAAGGGATATGCGCTGTTCTCCATTCCGGCGGATTATGGCTGGGAGGCAACGGTCAATGGAAAGAAGGCGCAGATCCAGGAAAAGAACGGCCTGATCCTGATTCCCGTTCAGGCGGGAACGAACACCATCCATCTTCACTATACAGACAAGGCGTTCTTGCTTGGTGCTGCAGGCAGCGGGCTCAGTCTTGCCCTTCTTTTGCTCTTGCGGGTCCGCAGAGAGCACGCTGCCCTGCACGGGAAGTCCGGCTGCGCTGGGAGGGTTGGCACCGATTTTGCAGATTCCTGATATGTTCTTTCGGTGGTTCATGATACAATGATGCAGATTGTAAGAGGACAGGATCTTCCTGTCCCCTTTTGAGAGGCAGCAGAGATTATGGCGAAGAGACCGCAGTCCGGCCTGCGCGAAGCGCAGGAAGAGCTGAACAGGCAGATCAAAGAGCAGGATTTCAAGCGGGTGTATCTTTTGATGGGAGAGCAGGGATACCTGCGCACCCAGAACCGGGACAAGCTGAGGAACGCGGTCCTCGGGGACGGGGATGCGATGAATGCCGCCACCTTCACGGGGGATGGCTTTACCGCCCACGATGTGATCTCCCTTTCGGAGACACTCCCGTTCTTTGCAGACCGGCGTGTTGTCATCCTGGAAAACACCTTCCTCTGGGGAAACCGGGGCACTGCAGAGGCAGAGCGCCTGGCTGCGTACATCAAGGACATCCCGGAGACCACTGTGCTGATCTTTGTGGAGGAGAAGCCGAAGGGGACGACAAAGCTCTACAAGCAGATCAAAAAGTACGGCTTTGTCCTGAACTGCGAGACCCCCAGTGAGCGCGACATGGCGGCATGGACGGCGGGACGGTTCCGCAGGGAGGGGCACCGGATCTTGCCGCAGACGCTCTCGTTTTTCCTCTCCTACGTGGGAACGGACATGCTGGCGGTGGAGAACGAGGTCTGCAAGCTCTGCAGCTATGCAGGGGAGCGGGAGGAGATCACAAAGGAGGATATCCAGACGATTTCCTCGCCCCTTGTGCGGGATCAGATCTTTGACATGATCTCCGCCATCGGGGAGAAGAACCCGGACAGGGCGATGAAGATCTACATGGATCTCATAAAGCTTCAGACCCCGCCGCCTGTCATCCTCTCCCTGATGACGAGGCAGTACGGACAGCTCCTGCAGGCAAAGGAGCTTTTGCAGTCCCACCCGGACAGGGAGGCGGCACAGCTCATGGGCCTCAACCCCTGGGTGTTCTCGAACCGGATCCGCCCCATGCTTCGGTATTACCAGGGAGAGAGCCTCGTACAGGCACTGGATTCCTGCATGCAGGCGGGCATGGACTTTCGAAGCGGCAGGGCAGACCCCCAGATCGCAGTGGAGCGGCTGATCGCCGCAAACTCCCGGAGAACCGCCTGAGCGCGGCAGCAGAGGATAGGACAGAATGAGACCATTGGAACCATTTGAGGACGGC
>ONMH01000171.1 GCA_900318875.1 uncultured Lachnospiraceae bacterium
CCTCTCACCGGATGAAGCCGGCAGGCTCATGCAAAAGATCCCGGTCTATTCACCGGATCAGTCGTACCTTGCAGAGTACGCGGAAGCCGTGATCCGGGTGCTCTCCTCCGGACAGTACACAAACTTCGGTCCCTGCGAGGAGACCTTCCGCCAGATGCTATTGGAATACACCGGCATCCCCTGCTGCCAGCCGGTCTCCAGCGGAGACATGGCCCTGTACCTCGCACTCCTTGGCATGAGGGAGGGGGAAAAAGAACAGCAGGAGGCAGAAAAGCCTCGCGAAGCAGAACCCCCGGGTCCGGGCAGAGGCCGGAGGGAAGACCTCTGCCGGGATTCTGAGAAAAAGGAGGTGATCACAACCCCCTTTACCTTCCCCTCCACGACAGAGGCAATCCTGCGGGCAGGATACAGGCCCGTCTTTGCAGACGTGGATCCCATCACCCTGACCCTCTCCCCGGAGGCAGTAAGGAGCAGAATCACCAAAAACACGGCAGGCATCCTCCCGGTGCATGTCTACGGAAACCTGTGTGACACGGAGGCAATCGGGGAGATTGCCAAAGAGCATCACCTCTTTGTGGTCTATGATGCCGCCCATGCCTTCGGGGAGACGAGACACGGCAGGAGCATCCTGGAGGAGGGGGATCTTACCGCCATCTCCACCCACACCACCAAGACCCTCCACACGGTGGAGGGAGGGTGTCTCTTTGGAAGGGACCGGAAGGTCATGGAGAGGATTCGGAGGATGTCAAACTTTGGTCTCTCCGGGAGAGAGGGAACCCCGGTCCCGGAGATCGGCTGCAATGCCAAGATGAACGAGCTGGAGGCGGCGATCGGGATCGTAAACCTCTCCCACTATGACACCGGAAGAGAGAAAAGAGCCCGCCTTGATGCAAGGTACCGGGAGAGACTTGGGGGTCTTCCGGGCATCGGATTACGGCCTCTGCAGAGCGGGGTGGAATCGAACTTCAGCTACTTCCCGGTCTTCGTAACGGAGCGCTTTGGGATCACAAGGGATGATCTCAGATCCTACCTGAAGTCCCACGGCGTCTCAACAAGGCGGTATTTCTATCCGCTTGTCTCGGAGAGTGATGCGATCCGAAAGGCTTCCGGGATGGCACCCCTCCCGGAGGATCCAGGGGAGCGGGAAAAGGTCCTTATGGCGAAGACCCCGGCTGCCTTTGCGGCATCCAGACAGGTCCTCTGCCTTCCCCTCTATAGCGACCTCCCCCTGGAGGCGGTGGATCACATCTGTGCCCTTATCACAGCCGTGGTGCGGAGTGCACAGAGCAGGACATAGAGAAAAAGGCAGCAAGAAACAGGAAGGGAGAAAAGGCAAAGAGAGCGCAGGGAAAGGCGAGGGGAAGGACAAGAGGCAGGGGAAAGGGGCAGGGGGAAGAACAGGGTGAAGATGGCCCGGGGAGGGAGGTGCTGCAGGGGAAGGCGCAAAAGCACAGGATAAGGGCAGCTGCAGGTTCAGACAGAAACAATTTTGCCTCTCATAACTGTTGAGAAAATCCCCAGCCGGATCCTGAGAGGAGCACAGAAACGGCATACCGCCCGGAGGAGAGAATCGCGCAGGAAGATGACATGACGCAAAGAGAAGGGGAAGGAAGCGGTGCCCACCGCACAAAACAGCCTCCCTGCAGGGAAGAGAGGGACACCAGGGAGGGAAGATCGTGATGCAGCGCAGAGAGGACGATGGCGATGGAGAAGGACAGGATACAGCAAAGAAGGGATAACAGGCCATGCATGGGAGCTGGAAGAAGAACGGCAGGAAGGAGATGAAAAAAGACAGCCTCAGCAGAGGAAAAGGAGAACAGCAGCTTCTCTGCCGGCATGGAGAACAGGTCTTATGAAAGGAGCAGAGGGGAGGTGTCAGAGAGAAGGCGCATGGAATGCGAGGCGGAGAGGCGGAAAAGGTTCCCGGTCCCTCCGCGGCAGAGACACCGCCGAAAGAGATGCCGCCCTGTTCTTTCTGGTACGGGTCCTTGCAAGGGGATGCTCCCTTGCGGGGAGCATTCTCCTTGGCAGGGAGCTGGATCCCGCATCCTTCGGGCTGGTCTCCCTGGTCGGCGCAGCCTTGTCGGTCCCGGAGGCGATCGGCACCCTGGGTCTTCCGGATGCCCTTGCAGCAGCGCCAAGGCGGGATGCAGGGAGGGAGCGGGAGCTTGCAGGGACCGCTTTCTGGTGGATGCTCCTTGGGGAGACGGGAATGGCGGTCCTTCTCCTTATCCTTGCGCCTTTCTTTGCCAGAGCCCTGCACAGGGAGAACCTGACTTTCCTTCTTCGTCTCTCCTCCCTCTCCCTTTTTGCCACCCCGTGGATTCGCACCATCTCCGTACAGGTGCAGAGAAGAAGACAGGAAGAACAGGCAGAGCCGGAAGGGAGGGGAAAAGTGGCAGGCTCCTGTCGGGAACAAGGGGAAGGCGGGGAGGAGGGAAAAAGAGACGTCAGAGAAGGGGGACGCCAGGGAGAAAGAGATGGAGCCTCTCCATGCGGCAGAGGAAGAGTCCTGCAGGGGGAAGGGGGTGGAAGAAGAGAAAAAAGAGAGGGAGAACAGAGGAAGCCTTGGGACAGGAAAGAAGATCGCATAAAGAATGGCAAAAAGACCGCTTCCCTGTACCGCCGCTACCTCCTCTCCACCCTCCCCGGCACGCTCCCCACACCTGTCTGCGCGCTGTGGCTCTGGCACCGCGGCAGGGACCTGAATCCCGGAGCGGTGACTCCAAGCGCCGCAGAGGGTGCCCTGCTTCTGGTCCTCCTCACCCTCACAAGGAAGCTCCTGGATGCAGTCCTTGGCGCCGCAGGAACCGGATGGCGGCCGTTTGCCAGGAAGAGACAATCCCGGACCAAAGTCCCGGAGAGGGAGTCTTACCGGGAGCGCCCAAAGAGCCGGGAAAACCGGAAGGAGCCGGATTGTCAGAAGAAATGGCAGAGCCAGGAAGGACGGCAGAGTCCCAAGAAGCGGAAGACCGTGGGAAAGCCTGAGGACACAGGGATACGGCAGCATGGCAGGAGATGGGAGGGACAGGAAAGGCAAAGGAGTCTGCTCCTTTGGAGTCCGCTCCTTTGGAATCCGCTCCTTTGGGATCCGGATCTTCCCTGCCTTCTGAGAGACGGAAGAAATCTCCTCCTTGCCTCCCTCCTGGAC
>ONMH01000043.1 GCA_900318875.1 uncultured Lachnospiraceae bacterium
CGTCCTCATCGACTCCTGCAGCATTGCGGGCGGCACGGACGGAATCCGCATCGCCTCGACGACCGGCATCTGCCAGGGCGTGGAGGTCCGGCGCTGCGTCTGCGACGGCGGACGGTATGCGCTCTATGCGGGGCTTCCCGGCTGCACCGGCCTTGAGAAGCTCTACGTCCACGACTGCATCCTCCGAAACAGCGATACCGGCATCCGGATCGACCTGCCGGAGGGCATCCTGCACGACGTGCGCTTTGAGTCGCTCCAGGTGATCGACATGAAGGATGAGGGCCTTCGGGTCACGGTGAACGGCGAGGACGTGCCGGAGCCGGAGGGACTCTCCTTCCGGAACATCTACGGCTCCGCCGCGGCGGAGAACCCGGTGAACCTGTCCGACCTCCCGGCAAAGCTCCTCGACAAGATCCTGATGCGCAACGTCCACGTGGTCCAGGAACCGGCGCTTGCGCTGAACGGCTGACAACGGATAATTCTCTGCGTGCAAAGATGCCGCTCCGGATGGACCGGAGCAGCATCTTTTTCATCTGTTCTGTGACTGTCTTTCTTCCGGGATTCTTCTGTATGCCTGTCTCTGCCTGTCCGCTGCTCTCAGCCCTCTGCCCTGTTTGTCGTCTTCCGGATCTCCTCCAGGTAGATGGTTCCGATATCGGAGAGGCGCACATCCCTGTGGCGCAGGTACCCTATGTGCATGACCTGGGACTCCTTCAGGGGGATCGCCGCGTAATCGCTCCCGTTGAGCTCCTCCGAGATGATGCCGGAGCAGAGCGTGTAGCCGTCAAGGCCCACCATCAGGTTCAGCATCGTCGCCCGGTCATCCGCCTTGATGAGCCTCTTGTACTCCAGGGTGGAGAGCATCTCCTCCGCAAAGTAGAACGAGTTGCTGTCCCCCTGCTCAAAGGAGAGGCACGGGTACTCCTCGAGCTCCTTCATGGAGATTTCCTTCTTTCCCGCGAGGGGATGGCCCTTCCAGAGGTAGACGTAGGTGTCGCAGGCAAAGAGCTCCGTGAACACCAGGGAGTTCTCTGCGAAGATCTTGTGCAGCACCTGCTCGTTGAAGTCCGAGAGGTAGAGGATGCCAAGCTCCGAGGTCATGTTTTTGACGTTGTCGATGACCTGCCCCGTCTTCGTCTCGTGCATGGCGAACTCGTACTTGTCCATGCCGACGCGCTTTACCGTCTCCACGAAGGCCTTCACCGCAAAGCTGTAGTGCTGGGCGGAGACGGAGAACACCTTCTTTACCTTCTTGCCTATGTAGCGGTCCTCCAGGAGCGCGTACTGCTCAACGACCTGGCGGGCAAAGCCGATGAACTGCTTGCCCTCCGGGGTCAGCTGGATGCCGCGGTTGGAGCGGAGGAACAGGGTGATCCCGATCTCCTTCTCCAGCTCCTTCACCACAGAGGAGAGATTGGGCTGGGAGACGTAGAGCCTTCTGGCTGCCTCGTTGAGGGAACCGCTGTCCGCGATGGCGATCACCTGCCGCAGCTGCTGCAGTGTCATGAAGTCCTCCTTTGCACCCTGCTAGATGCAGTAGTCATTGCCCACCAGTTCCTGCCTGGAAGCCACAAGCTGGGCGAGGGTGATGCCGTCCGCATAGGCATCAATCACGCGGTTGAGCCCGTCCCAGTAGGTCTGGAGCGGGTCTCCCTCCTCCGGTCCCGGGTGGAGTGGCCCCTCGAGGGCCCGCAGGATGTCTCCGGAGGTGATCTCCTCCGCGGGCTTTGCCAGGCGGTACCCGCCCCTGGTTCCCCGCTGGCTGTGGACGAGTCCCGCCCTCGAGAGGGCGGAGACGATCTGCTCCAGGTACTTTGGCGTCACGCCGGTGCGGTCCGACACATCCATCAGCGAGATGAAGGTCCCGCTGTCATACATGGCAAGATCCAGCATCAGCAGCAGTCCGTATTTTCCCTTTGACGATATCTTCATGCGATCTCCAGTCTATTCTATTCATACTAATCAGATAGGTTATCGCTAATATACCCCACATCTCCCTGTCCTGTCAACAAAAGGAGCCTGCTGCCTGCAGGCAGCAGACTCCTCTGCACGTCTCAGCTGTTTGATTTCCGGTTCTCAATCTCCTGGATTCTCGCCCCGATCCCGGCATCGCCGGAGAGGTCGTACACCATCCGGAGGCAGTCAAGGGCCTGCCTGTCATTCCCGCTTCTCTCCGCCTCCTCCGAGGCGCGCACAAGAAGCGCCATCGTGACAGAGGCGGCCGTCGGCGGGATCTCCGCCTCCTGGATCTTTTTGAGGACCTCCTGCTCTGTGGGCTCCGGCCCGGTCCTGTGCATGGCAGTATCGAGAAAGCGGATCTCATTCTCCGCCTCCGCACTCTTCTGGAAGTAGGTGGAGTAGCGGTAGAGGGTTCTCGAGAGTTCCGGCTGGTACTTCTCCAGGCACCAGAGCCCCCGCCAGCGGTAGTAGGCGGCAAGCTCCGCCCTCGTGCACACGTAGGGGTACATGGCCTTTGTCTCCTCCGCCACCCTGTCCAGGTCCTTCAGGCGAAAGGCACAGGAGAGGAGATGCTGCCGGATGTCGCACCTTGCGGGGTTGAGCTCCTTTGCCTTTTCCCAGTTCTGGAGGGCGCCGATGGTGCCGCCGGTCGTTTCCTGGGAGAGTGCCCTCTCCGCAATCGGCGCGATGAGATCCTCTTTTGCAATCTCATACTGTCCCGGGCGCTCGTAGTACTCAAACAGGTACAGCTCTGCGATGTGGTGAATGCAGACAATCCGGGTATTGCGGTATCCCTCGCTCATTCCGGATACACCAGGTGATCCTCTGTGATCCCGTACAGCGTGTGATCCAGGTACCGCTTTGCCAGGTACTTTGCCATTCCGAGGTTCTGGTCCAGGTAATTGCCGCAGTCCCTCGGCGCTGCCCCCGGCACCGCTCCCTCAAAGTCCCGGATGAACTCATACATCCTCGTCACGAGGGGCACGATCTCCTTCGAGGTCAGCTCCCCCGCAAGGAGCAGGTAGAAGCCCGTCCTGCAGCCCATGGGCCCGAAGTAGACAATGCGGTCCTTCCAGTCCGGGTCGTTCCGAAGGTAGGTTGCCCCCAGGTGCTCGATCGTGTGCACCTCTGCGGTGTTCATGACGGGCTCACGGTTCGGTGCCGTCATGCGAAGGTCAAAGGTCGTGATCGCGGCATCCCCGTAGTGATCCACCCGGGAGACATAGATGCCGGGCTCTAACTTTAAGTGGTTGATGGTAAAACTTGTGATCTTTTCCATAGCTCCTGTCCTTACTCCCTGCTGCCTGCAGGGAAGCTTCCTTCGATCCTTTCTTCCTCAGCCTCCCGAATCCGCCGCCGCAAACAGGGACAGATCCGTCCCCGACTTTCCGAATAAGGCGTAGTAGGCTGCCTTCTTATAATCCGTCAGGAGGTCCACGCCGTCAAGCTCTGTGATGCTGTGCCAGGTACCGTCCACGGTCTGGTAGCCGAGGAGGTTGATGGCGTTTACCTTTGTCTGCACGTCCTCGAGGAAGAGGTCATAGGCGGAGAGCTTCACGCCCGCATTCTGCATCAGGTACTCGCCGAGGAATCCAGGGCTGGTGACGTCCACCTCCCCATCCTCCAGGTCATAATTGGCCCAGCAGACATAAGGCACCGTGTACTTCTTCTCGAGGACGTCCACCGGGGCGTGCTCCTCATACATCTCCGGGCAGAGCGCCTGATAGACGTCATCATCCATGCCGGGCTGGTGGTCTCCGAACATCAGGATGATCGTCTTCTCATCCACCTTGGAGAAGTAGTCCGTCAGCTCCTGGAAAGCCGCATCCGTCGCGTGGGCGAGGGAGAGGTACTCCTGGAGCTGGGCATAGGAGTCAAGGTCCGGGTCCGTCGGGTGCACCGTGACATCCACTGCAGGGACACTGGAGTTGTAGCCTCCGTGGTTCTGCATCGTGACGTTGAACAAAAAGAACGGCTCTCCCGCCTCCTTGTTCTCATACAGCTCGATGACGTCCTGGAAGTCCGAGGCATCGCTCACGTAGGAGCGCATCCTCGTCCGATACGTATATTCATAATTGTCGCTGTTCAAAAACTGATCAAATCCAAGCAGCGGATACACCTTGTAGCGCTTGTAGCCGCTTGCCAGGTAGGGGTGAAAGGCGGTGGCGGAGAATCCCTGGCCCTTGAGGAGCCTTGCCATCGATTCCGTGTCGGTGTTGATGTACTGGGTGTAGGGGACACTGCCGGAGTCCAGGAACGAGACGCTGTTTCCCGTCAGAAACTCGTACTCCGTGTCTGCTGTGGTGCCGCCGAAGACCGAGGAGAGCATCCAGCCCTTCTTCACGTTGCTGCCGGAGAGGGAATGGATATAGGGCATGTCATCCACGTCGGTCTCAAAGCCGTAGGTCGTGGGGAGGTCTGCCAGGGCTTCATCCATGATGACAATCACGTTGACGGCGGGGTCGGTCTTTGTCTCATTGACCTTTGCCGCAGCGTCCGTGTAGCTCGCAAGGAGACTCTCCGTCTCCTCCTTGTTATAGTCCTCCGGCACCGGGTCCTCCAGGGTCTTCTGGGCGTAGGCCACGTAGGAGAGGAGGTACCCGTTGTGCTTGGTCGCGGTGTTCGTGTTCCAGAGAGACACATAGGGGATCGTATTGGGGAGATAGAGCAGCGCTGCCGCGCAGCAGGCCGCTGCGACAAGCTCCTTCTTCCAGCCCTTCTTCCGGTACACGTCAGAGGACTCCAGGTGCACCGCGATGAAAATGCAGGCAAAACTCACGTAGACGAGGAAGAGCTCCTTGGTGAGGTCCAGGGTGTAGGAGCCCATGACGTTCTTTGCGGTCTCCGCCATCGAGAGATCGGAGAGCTCAAAAGCCTGGCCGCGCCACTCGAAGTAGTAGTGGTTGATGCCGGCCACCACCAGCCAGAAGATGAGCGGCAGGTAGTAGCAGTAGCGCCGCCCTTTCTGCCCCGGAATCAGGCACCAGAGCAGCGCATACAGCAGGGCGTAGAGGATAAGGTTCCCAACGATCGCGGCCGGCTTGTCCAGGTGGAACTGGTCGCTGTAGAGGATCTCGGTCATTGCAAAACTGTAGACGGCAAGAAGAAAGATCCGAAGGACCTGCCACTCGCCCTTGACCTTATAGACCGTTTCTTTCTTCTCCCCCTCGACGACAGTTGTCTTTGCCCCGTAGTCCGGGCGGCAGACAAGGAGGAGGAACAGGGAAGTGGAGACGTAGAGGGTGAGGTAGTATACCATCGTGTAGCTCTCCAGGTCCTGGGTCAGGTAGATGAAGACAAAGCAGGACGCGTGGATGCAGTGGAGGATGGCGAGCACGATGTAGAAGGCGGTGTGCCGCTTTTTCTTTCCCTGTGCCTCCAGGGCCTCCCTGTTGCGGGAGATCGTCCTTCTGATCGTGAGGAGAACGAGCTCCAAGAGGACTGCTGCCGCGGCGAGGAAGGCAAAGAGGCGAAGGCCCGTCGTGATAAAGTGCAGATGGGGGTTGATCGTGACATAGCCCAGGTTGTAGCTCACGCCCCGGAGGGTCACGGGCTCCATGGAGAGATCACTCACCTCATCCTTCGGGGTCGCATCCTTGAAGGTGATGTAGTTGATGCCGTTGTCCAGGATCACGCTGGACTCCCGCTCCGGGCCGATCAGCGTGATGTAGCTGCGGCAGTTGTCGCGGCTGACGTTATAGGCCTCGTAGGAGACCTCCTTCACGGGGATCGTCTGATCAAGGTGATACAGGATATTTGTCGTGTTCTGGGTACTCCGAAGGAGCGTCCCCTCGAGGGAGAGGCCGGTTAAATTTGCCCCGTCTCCGGTAAACTCGCTGCAGGTCAGAATCTCCTGCGGATAGGAGACGCACAGGTACACGGTGCGAAGGCTCGTCCCCGCAAAGAGGACGAGGACCGTGAGAAACAGGACCCGGATCGCCCTCTGGTTATTCGCCCAGGTTCTGCTGCACCAGGCCCTGCACTTTTTCCACAACTCTTTCATCATAAATGCCCTTTTCTTTCCGGAAAGGCAGAACCCGGAGGGCAGTTTCCGCCCTCCGGGTCCCCCTTGTTTGTCCGCAGCCGTCCGTAAACGCTGGTAAACGTTAGTAAACGTCAGTAAACATTAGTAAACGTCAGTTTGTGTACTCCTGATACATGGCCGTGTGGTCGTAGATGGCCTGCCAGGAACTGTAGGTGTCCGCTGAGCACAGGATGTAGTGGCTGCCGTCATTCGAGATCTGGTAGCTGACCGCGCAGAAGCCGGACTGCTCCACATATCCCGTCTTGGCGCACAGCACCGTGCCGTGGTTGTCGGAATCCTCGATTCTGCGGAGGAACCAGTTCGAGACCGTGATGCCCTCGGGGTGCTGGCTCGTGGGCGAGGTGGTCCAGGTGTGGGTGGAGAGCACCTGCCGGCAGATGTCATTCTCCATGGCGGCCTTCATGATCACCGCGATGTCGTACACCGTGGAGTAGTGGTCCTCGTCATAGCAGCCCACGCAGTTCACAAAGTGCGTGTCCTGAAGACCCAGCTCCTGTGCCTTCTGGTTCATGAGCTTGACGAATTCGTCCTGGGTGCCCGCGGTGTACTCCGCAAGGGCGACCGCCGCATCCGCGCCGGAGGGGAGGATCGTGCCGTACATGAGGTCTTCCACCGAGGCGGTATCCCCCGGCATCCAGCAGACGGCGGACGACCCGTTGACATAGGCGTACTCCTCGTCCGCCTGGGTCAGGGTGACCATCTCCTGCATCTGGCTCGTGGGGTCCGTCATCTGCTCCACGGCGACGAGGAGCGTCATCACCTTTGTCATCGAGGCAGGAACAATGCGCTTCTTCGGGCTCTTCTCGGCGACGATCTCGCCGGTGTCGGCATTGACGAGGATCCCGTACTGGCTTGTAAACGTGTGGTCCCCATCGCCGATGATGTAGGGGTCCGTGCCGGTGCTGGTACTGGTGCTCTCGGCACTCTCAGACGCGCTCGCCTCCGCGGACACCGCATCCGCCTCGCTCTGGGATGAGGCAGTGGACGCCTCCTCCGAGGACGAAGAGGACGCAGATGCTGCCTCTGCCGCCGCTGCCGCATCGCAGGGGATCAGCTTCGTATTGTTGTCCTCATAAAACCAGTCATAGGGCCAGAACGTCGCAACGTCCGCCGAGTAGTTCTTTGCCGTGCGCGCGACATCGATCATCGCCTCCGTCGGCATCGTGCTGCCCGCCTCCGCGCTCTCCGTGCCGCCTGCCGTGCTCTCGTACTCCGGCGTGCCGATCGCGGCGCCGCCGATGACGTTCGAGGCGCTCTGCGTGCTCTCTGCCGCAGCGGCGCTCTCCTTTGCATTGCCGGCAAGCGGCCTGATGCGGCTTCTCAAAAGGAGAATAAGGCCTGCGGCGAGCACCGCGCACCCTGCAATCACAGCCGTCAGGATGATCCTCGCCTGCAGGACCTCCCTGCGCCGCTCCATCTGGCGCTTTGCGCGCCGCTCCTGCCTAAGGTTCCCCTCCCTGCTTCTTCGAAGCTCGGCAAGGTATTTTCTGTCCTCTCCGTCGTCGAGGTTTCCGATGTCATCCAGGTCATCGGAGAAGGCATCGCCTGCCGCATCCAGGTCATCGAGTCTTCCTTCGTAGGGATCCTCCGGATCCTCCGTCGGAGCGGACTTTTCTTTTTTCTTCTTCGCCGCCCTCCCCTTTGGCGGCTCCTTTCGTGTCTGCTCCCCCTCTTCCGGCTGCTCCTCCGGCACGTCGAGAAAGCCGAAGCTCAGCCCGTCCTCCTCATCCAGATCGCCGTCAAAGCGGACCGGATCGTTTTTCTCTGTCATAACACCTGTCCTGTATTCAAAAACGGGAAATGTATATTCCTGTAAAACCTGCGTTAACCCCGATATCTTACCACAGCTTCCCGGAATCGGAAACACCGGCATTTTTCATCAAAATTCCAGCGGTCTGGCCCCGCTCCCGAACCTGTGCTACAATCCTCATCTGGAACTTTCCCACGATTGAACTCTGTGAGGTACAGTATGAAGATACGAAGAAGACACGTTCTCTCGGGAGCCCTCGCCATCGGCGTCTCCCTGTTTCTTGCCGTGGGGAGCGCACTGCCCGCCCAGGCGGCCTCCCTCCACATCTCGGACCCGGTGACCTTTGCCGTGGACGATACCATCGGCGTCCAGTCCCGGTACGCCGCCCTTGTGGATCTCTCCACCGGGAGAGTGGTCGCAGGGCGAAACCAGGACGAAAAGATGAACCCTGCCTCCATGACAAAGGTCATGACCCTGCTCGTTGCCTGCGAGCACCTGACAGATCTTTCAGCGCCCGTCACCATCACCCAGGATGCGATTGACATCGCCGCAAATGCCGGGCTCACCAGGGTGGGCTTTGTCGCAGGGGAGACGGTCACCATGGCAGACCTCCTCTACGGCACCATCCTCCCCTCCGGGGCGGATGCCTGCATCATGCTGGGAAGGGCCATTGCAGGAAGCGATACGGCCTTTGTCGCGCTGATGAACGAGAAGGCGGCTGCCCTTGGACTGACCAGTACGCACTTTGCAAACTGCACCGGCATGACCGCCGACGGGCACCTGACGACCTGCGCGGAGATGGCGGTCATCCTGCAGGCCGCGATGGAGAATCCAATCGCACGGACCATCCTCTGCACCCCCAGATACACCACCACCGCGACAGCCCAGCACCCCTCGGGAATTCCTATCTCCAACCTGTTTCTCTCCCGCATGAGCAGCAGAGACATCCCCGGGACCTGCCTTGCGGCAAAGACCGGCTACACGAGAGCCGCCATGTGCTGCGCGGCAAGCTATTTCGTCTCCTCGACCGGCAGAACCTACATCTGCGTGACAGGGTATGCGCCGACTGCCGTCCAGGCAGTGACAGACCAGGCGCTCCTCTATAACGTCTATGCGAACGCGGCGTTTGAGGGAACGCTCTATCCGCTCCTTGCCTCCATCGGCTACCCCGGGGCGACCCTTGATACCGGGAACACCGCAGCTTCTGTGCAGCAGTAACCTTTCTCATCAAAGATAAAGCGGCGTACCGAACCCCCGGTATGCCGCTTATTTCTGTCTCACATGCACTTTGCAAAGTTTCCGTCCGGTCCCTTCTGAAAGCCCAGATCTGCCAGCACCGCCTCCGCCCGGGGAAGGTCCTGGGCATCCACGTCCGGGACATCCTTCTCCAGGATGACCTCTGCCCTCGTGCCGGGATCCAGGAGCCCCGTCATCCGGGTGATCTTCTTCTCAAAGTCGTCCCCGGCAAACAAGACATGGAATACCACGGTCCCGTCCGGCGCGGTCTCCCTGCGCATCCTTGTCATCGTCTGCCAGCTCTTTTTGGCCTGATCTGCCGTCGTGCTGTGCAGCGTAAATCTTGCATCGATTGAATCCTGATTCTCCATAACTGCCTCCATCACACTGTCGCAAACGGGGATGCAAACGCTCGCTTTCCATCTCTTCCCACAACGACGGGTCTGAGGTATGTCTCTCCCGGCAGTGCCCGGTAGTGGTACACGCCATCCTGCCTGCGGGGCATGATCCTCTCATTGGACCAGGCGAGGTTGCTCGCCACATATACCCCCGCCACATCGTCCGGCGTGGTGAGCGTCATCAGGCGCTCCCCCGTGTCATAGGTCAGTGCCGTGATCCGCGGTCCCTGGCTTGCGTAGAAGTTTCCCTCCCGCATGGCAGCAAGGAGGTCCCCCGGAGCCCTGGAGGCTGCCCCCGCCATGATCCAGGACACGCAGCACTCCGCCTGGTAGCTGTGGGTATCGTCCGCCGCTGTGACCGGCATGAGGATTCCCTGCTTTGCCCAGAGGTCGAGGTAGAGCGAGGCGTCCGCCCGCTGGGGATTCATCGGAAGGTCCGAGACAGAGTTGAAGATCTCCGCTGCGGCGATCCCCCTGCAGCGCCTAATGTCCCCCGGATCCATCAGCGACCAGGTGGGATGCGCGAGGATCGGAATTCCGCCAGCCTCCAGGATGCAGGAGATGATCTCCTCGACCTCAGGCCTTGGTCCCGTCTTCATTTGAACCGCCTTCCAGTTTCCGATGCAGAGGATGTGAAACACCGGGGCGTGGACGTTGTCGCCCGTATCCCACTCGGATCCGGAGAGGACAGTGATATTTTCCCGAAGTTCCTCCTCCCCGTTGATCCTGTGGTCCGTGACGGCAACAAAGTCATAGCCATGCGCAGCATAGAAGCGGATGGCCGCATCCCGGTCCAGCGCCCCGTCGGAGCGCGTCGTGTGCATGTGCAGGTTTCCCCTGTACCAGCCGCCTCTGTCCTGTAACAGTTTCCTAATCATCGTTTTCTCCCAGCAAAAATCGGTCAATTGCCTGTGCGCAGCCGTCCTCGTCGTTGGTCCCGACCGTAACCTGCGCCTCTTTCAGGACGTGATCATTCGCATTTCCCATCGCGATCCCAAGGCCAGCGGCCCGGATCATCGGAAGGTCGTTGTCCGCATCCCCCACGGCGATGGCGCGGGATGCGGGGATTCCCAGCACCCGGCAGAGATCAAGAAGGCCCGACCCTTTGTCCACCCCCTTCGGGGAGAGTTCCAGGGAACTCGTCTCCGCATAGATCCGCTCCATCGGAAGGCCCTGAAGGCGCTCCGACGTCCGGATGCTCGCCTCTCTCGAGATGTGGTAGAGGTTGATCTTCTCGATGCCATCCCTGCAGGCCCTGATCCAGGCCCTGGCATCCGGGACGCGCACGGCAGCTTCCCGGTACAAAGGCTCATAGACTTGCATGTGCCAGTGCTGCATGTGCGCAATCTCGTCCCCGGTCACAATGGACTGTCCCCGGGACATTGCCTGCACCATCATGTCCTCCTGCAGAGAGGCTTCCAGAATCCTGTCATAGCAGTCCTCCGGAAGCGTCCTTCTTGCAAGGATCTTTTTCTCTTCGCTGTCCCAGAGCAGGGCCCCGCTCTCCAGCATGCAGCAGCGGATCGCAGGTAGCTCCTTCTCATAGGGCAGTATCTCGGAGAGCGGACGCCCCGTCGCAAGGCAAACCGCCTTCCCGCGCGCCGCCGCCTTCCCGATTGCAGCAAGGGTTCTTTTGCTGATCGTCTTGTCGCTTCGAAGGAGGGTGCCGTCCATGTCAAGGGCGATCAGATCATAGTCGTTGCTCATTGGTATTCTCCCTGTCATTCTGTTCCCGGGGAGAGTATAGCACAAGATCCGCGGCAGAGCCCTGCATGCAGGACAAAACGGGCACCCTGCAGAAGCTCTCCTGCGGGGTGCCCGGTGTTATCGCTGCGGCCGGTATGCGGCTGCAATGTCTTCAAAAGCCTTCTTTCCCTCAATGTAGTCCTGGTAGACGAGGACCGGCTCCTTCCCGTGGTAGACCCTGCAGAGACCGCACATGTCGCAGTCATTGATGCAGTGGTAGGTCTCCTCGATGTAGGCCTGTCTCTCTTCCTTCGTTGAGTCCTCAAGGGGCGGCGGTCCGAACAGCGGGCGCATGTCAGTGCACCATGTTGGAGCGGTACTCCCGGTTGATCTCCGAGATCTCCTTCTTTCCCTCGATGTAGGGGCCGTAGATCGAGTCAATTGTACCGCCGCCGATGTTCTCACAGCCGTTGCAGTAGTCGCAGGCACCGCCGCACACGTTCAGTGCCTCTGCCACAATGGCGATTCTCTCTTCTCTTGTCGTATCCTTGATCAGTATGGATTTCACTTGTGCTGCCTTCCTTTCAGTCTTCTCGTCACGCCTCCGGATGGGACTTCTTTGCGATCGGCGGGAGGCTTTTGACTGTGGGGTGCCCGTAGGGGCCCTGCATCCCGTCTGTCGGGGGATAGGTCCTGTGGGGCGTGTGTTCCAAGTGCCGCTCTGTGAGCGCGAATTTCGTCTTCCTGCGGATGTCCTCCACAGAGCAGACAAGAGACTCTGCCAGTGGATCCAGGATCACGTAGTCCTGCTCCTCGGTAAACTCTCCCTGAACCATGCCGCTGATGTGGTGCACGGAGAGGGCAAGGGTGAAGGTGAGCCATCCCTTCTCATTCAGGGTGCCCGGGGCCTTCAGAAAAATCTCCGGGATCAGCTGCTTTGGCCAGGTGTAGGCCATGAGCGTGATGCGCTTCCCTCCCTTCTCCCGGAGGATCCTGGCGGAGGTCGCCTTCTCTCCATGCTCCTCTTCTGTGGTTACCTCAAGTACAAAGCGATATCCGCTTCTCTCATAGATCAGACTGTTCATCGGTGCCATGGGTTGTCACATTTGTTACAGACTGACTGGTTTGTCCACTGGACACAAAAAAACTCAGATCCTTAGGACCTGAGCTTCTGTCGAGGTGAAGACGGGATTTGAACCCGTGAATCAAGGTTTTGCAGACCTTTGCCTTACCACTTGGCTACTTCACCATCTCGTATTTCGTTTTTCGTGACTCCGACGGGAATTGAACCCATGTTACCGCCGTGAAAGGGCGATGTCTTAACCTCTTGACCACGGAGCCATTCGCTGCTTTTCACTGCAGAACTATTTGGGAAAGAACCATGATCCTGTCACGATTCTAGCGCCCCGAGTAGGGCTCGAACCTACAACACCGCGGTTAACAGCCGCGTGCTCTACCTTTGAGCTATCGAGGCAAAGGGTTGGTACCTTCAAAACCGA
>ONMH01000121.1 GCA_900318875.1 uncultured Lachnospiraceae bacterium
CTCCAGGGTGATGCCGCTTCCCTCGATCTCCTTTGCCGCCTGGATGAAGTACCTGCCGTCTGCCCAGAGGTCTGCCCGATCCTGCATGACGATCAGGATACCTGCGGATCCCGTAAAGCCGGAGAAGTACTCCCTTGCCTTGAAGCAGGGAGCCACGTACTCACTGCAGTGAAAGTCTGCGGTTGGGATCATGTAGGCATCGATTCCGACCTTTTTCATCTCCTCCCGGAGGGCGGCAAGTCTTCCGACATGGATATTTTCTGCCACATGGATGTCTTCTGCCATGTTATGGATGTCTTCTGCCATGTTATGGATGTCTTCTGCCATGTTGTTGTACCTTCTTTCTGTGTGCTGTGTGAACAATGCTGAAAAGAGAAAAGCCTGCCATGGCGGCAGGCTTTTTGGCTGTTTTTGCGGATTTTCCTGCCTGCAGAGTGTTTCTGCTTCTGAATCTCCTGCTGCATGCCAATCCCTGCGTGCAGGAAACGTCTTATGTCCGGTCTGCGATCGCAACGTACTCCCGCTCCGGTGCAATGGCGCGGTATGCGGGGCGGATGATCTTGCCGTTGTTGGCAAGCTCCTCCATCCGGTGCGCGGACCAGCCGACGATTCTCGCCATCGCAAAGAGCGGGGTGAAGAGCTCCATCGGAAGCCCCAGCATCGAGTAC
Organism: uncultured Lachnospiraceae bacterium; assembly: GCA_900318875.1. GTDB lineage: Bacteria > Bacillota > Clostridia > Lachnospirales > Lachnospiraceae > CAG-791. The sequence goes on from ONMH01000121.1 coordinate 669, forward strand.
ACGAAGCCGGAGTAGAAGTCCACGTTGACGCAGACGCCCTTGTACATCTTCCGCTCCTTCGCGATAACCTCCGGGGCAAGGCGTGCCACCAGGGCATAGAGGTTGTACTCGTCGTGCAGGCCCTTGGCGCTCGAGAGCTTCTCGACAAAGCCCTTGAAGATCTCGGCTCTGGGATCGGATTTGGAGTACACCGCATGGCCGACGCCGTAAATGAGGCCGGCGTGGTCAAAGGCAGCGCCGTGGAGGAGCTTCACCAGGTACTCCCGGACCTCATCCTCATCGGTCCAGTCGTGGAGCTCCTTCTTCATGCACTCAAACATGCGGACGACCTTGATGTTGGCGCCGCCGTGCCGGGGTCCCTTCAGGGACCCGAGCGCTGCCGCAACCACGGAGTAGGTGTCCGTCATGGTGGAGGTCACCACATGGGTTGTGAAGGCGGAGTTGTTGCCGCCGCCGTGGTCCATGTGCAGCACGAGGGCGATGTCGAGGATCCTCGCCTCGAGCTCTGTGTACTGCATGTCGGGCCGCAGGATGTGCAGGATGTTCTCCGCAAGGGAGCCGTGGTCCAAAGGGTTGTGGATCACCAGGCTCTGTCCCTTCTCATAGTGGTTGTAGGCCTGATAGCCGTAAATCGACAGCATCGGGAACAGGGAGATCAGCTGCATGCTCTGGCGGAGCACATTGGGGAGGGACGTGTCATCTGCCCGGTCGTCATAGGAGTACAGGGTCAGGACGGAGCGCGCCAGCGTGTTCATCATGTCGGAACTCGGCGCCTTCATGATGATGTCCCGCACAAAGCTGGTGGGGAGGGAGCGGTAGAAAATCAGCTGGTCACAGAAGGCCTTCAGCTGCTCCTGATCCGGGAGCTCTCCGAAGAGGAGAAGGTATGCGGTCTCCTCAAAGCCATAGCGGTTCTCGGAGGAAAAGCCATGGATCAGGTCCTCAATCTCATAACCGCGGTAGTAGAGGTGGCCGTAGTCCGGGACCTCCTCTCCATCCACGATCTTCTTTGCGCGGACCTCTGACACGTTTGTCAGGCCAGCCAGAACGCCCTTTCCATTCAGGTCGCGCAGTCCTCTCTTGACATTGTACTTCGTGTACAGCTCCTGGGGAATCTGGTCCGCCTCTCTTGCAGACTTTGCCAGTCTCTCGATCTGCGGGGTCACCTGTGAGTAGACGTTTCCCGTGGGTGTTGCCGTGAACTGTGTTCCGTTTTCTGACATAGGCAGTGCTCCTTTCGCTCCGTATGGTTGTCTGGTTTCTCTCCCCGCTGTTTCTCCCCTCTCAGGCTCTGCCTGCTGCGGATGGCAACCCCCGGCAAGAGGGTTTCTTTCCCTCTTACCGAGGCTTTTTTCTTACAGGTTCAGGAACTTCCTGACCTCTGCCTCCATGGAGGCTCTGTCCTTGCCGCAGACGGTGTTGTGCAGCACCTCTGCATCGAGGACACTTGTCACAGCGGCAGGAAGCGGAAGACCGCTGAAACTGGAGAGCTCCTCCTCGAGCTCCCTGTCCGGGCGGTCCGGATCGTGGCCGAAGGCGGCGAGAACGGTGCCCGCAAACTTGAACGGACTTGCCGTGGAGAGGACGACGGTTCTTGTCCAGTCATTCTCCCTCTCCCTGTAGTACTCCCAGACGGCGCTTGCCACAGCCGTGTGGGGATCGATCAGGTAGTTGCCGTCATTGAAGAGGGCGCGCATCTCCCGCGCGGTCTGTCCCTCATCGGCAAAGCCTGCGATGAAGTCGGAGAGCTTTGCCCGCATCTCTTCGGTGATCTCATAGCTGCCGCGCACGCGGAGTCTCTCCATGTACTCGGAGGTCTTCTCCGGGTCGTCTCCCGTGATGTGGTAGAGCAGCCGCTCCAGGTTGCTGGAGATCAGGATGTCCATCGAGGGGCTCTGGGTCACAAAGAACTCCCGGTTCCGGTCGTAGTAGCCGGAGCGGAAGAAGTCTGTCAGGACGTTGTTGATGTTGGAGGCGCAGATCAGGTGCTTGATCGGAAGGCCCATGTGCTTTGCATAGTAGCCTGCCAGGATGTCGCCGAAGTTTCCGGTCGGGACGGAGAAGTTGATCTCCTCGCCGTCGCGGATCACGTCGTCCTTCACGAGTCTGCTGTAAGCCCAGAAGTAGTAGACGATCTGCGGCACCAGGCGGCCGATGTTGATGGAATTTGCGCTGGAGAACTGCATGTTGGCAGCAGCCATCTCGAGGCGGAGCTTCGGATCCGTGAAGATCTGCTTCACGCCGGTCTGGGCGTCATCGAAGTTGCCCTCGATTCCGACGACCCTGACGTTCTTTCCCTTCTGGGTCACCATCTGGCGCTCCTGGAAGCTGGAGACGCCGTTTTTGCGGTCAGGATCACAATCTCCCTGTCGTCATGGTTCTTCTTTGCCGCCGTTGTCATGAGATACGGCAGGATCGTCAGCGCCATGTCCTTGAAGGCAAGGGTCGGGCCGTGGAAGAGCTCCATGTAGTAGCCGGTCAGGGCTCTCTTAATCGGTGCAAACTCCTGCGTGTCAAACTTGTCGTCATAGGCGCTGCTGATGCAGGCCTTCAGCTCCTTCTCCGTGAAGTCCGTGAAGAACAGCTTCATGACCTCGTAGGCGATTTGCCTGTAGTCCATCTGGACCATCTCCCCGATCGTCTTGTCGATCTTCGGCAGATGATCCGGCACAAAGAGGCCCCCGTCCTCTGCGAGGCCCTTCAGGATGGCCTGGGATGCGGTGAGTCCCTTTTCACTTCCCCTTGTGCTCTGATACGTTACGTTCATTCTCTTCCTCCTGGTACCGGTATCCCGGCTGTCATGATTGCTTGTCCTCCGGCCGCTCTGCCGGGGTTCCGAATGGATCTTCCTCTGTTGGCCTTTCATGATGTTCGTTCTGGTTCTGCACGATCTGGCGCTCGATCTCCTCGACCGGGATGTTCTCGGTCATGAGGCCTGCAAGGGACGACTCCTCTCTGTCCTCCCGGGACGCCTGCTCCTGCTGGGCATCGAAGTCGAGGTTGTCGGGATCGTCCTGGGTCAGGTCAATGTACTGCAGGGAGTCAGAGACGTTCCCCTGCTCATACTCCTCATCCCAGCGGACTGCATTGCGCATCTCGCCGCTCTCCTCAAGCCGCTTTCTGCGGTTTCTGCGAAGTCTCGCCTCCACGGCTCTCGGGGACTTGTGAATGCGCTCGAGTCTTGCCCTGCGCTCCTCCTCGAGGCGCTGCTCCTCTTCCTCTGCGGCCTGGCGCCTTGCCTCTTCCTCCTCGGCGAGCTGCTGCGCGGTCTTTCCGGCAGACATGTCCTGCGTCTGAAGCGGCGGCATCTGGGGTGCCTGCCCCTGGGGCATGGTCCCGTACTGGGGCGCATAGCCATAGGGGGCCTGTCCCTGTGCGGGGTCGTAATACGGCTGTCCCTGCGGATACGGCATCTGCTGCGGATATCCCGCATTCGGATCCGGGTAGGGGGTTCCATAGGGCTGCTGATACTGCGGCTGACCATAGCCGTAGGGAACCTGCTGCGGGGGCACCTGCTGCTGATAGGGATCCACCGGCGGGATCGGTCCCGTCATGTTTGGATCCAGGTAGGAATTCGGATAGGTCTGCTGCAGCGGTACCTGCTGCTCCGGATAGGGCTGCGGCATGGGCTGCTGCGCCTGCTGCAGGTAGGGATCCACCGGCGGGATCTGCTGGGTCGCACCGGGATCCTGGTACTGCGGCTGCGGCGGCACAGGCTGCTGCTGCGGCTCCGGATAGGGCTGCTGCGGCGCCTGCTCGTAGGGATTCGGGATGGGTCCTGTGCCCATGTTGGGATCGAGATACGGCATGGGGCCGGTGCCCATGTTCGGATCGAGGCCTGGCATCGGACCGGTGCCCATGTTCGGGTCGAGATACGGAGAGGGCTGGACATAGGGGTTCCCCAGCACCGCACTCCGATTGTTGTACAGATCCATGGACTCCTGGTTGATGGTGCCCGCGGTCTCGGAGTTCTGCGCATTCTTCGGCACCATTGTGGACTCGAAGTTCTGGAAGCTCTCGGCAAGAGCTCTCTCCTCTTCCTCCTTCTGCCTGCGCTTCTTCTCCTGCTCCTCCGGGGTTCTGGCCCCGGAGATGCGGGTTCGCCTTCTTGCGGTCTGCGTGCCGAAGGGGCGCTGGGCAAGCCTCGCATCGAGGAAGCGTGCGGAGAGATTCGTGAGGAACAGGGCGTACAGCGCCGCATTCTCCCGGCTCCCCGCGATGCGGAAGAGGCCGATCAGAACGCCCAGCAGGATTCCGTATACAATCCTTGCCTGCTTTCCGACCGGGGTCGTCGCAAAGTCGTTTGCCATGAAGAAGACGGTGAACAGAAAGGATCCGCCTGCGATCTGGGCTGCGAGGTAGTAGCCCGAGAGGCCATGGCCTCCAAACAGGATGTAGATCACAGAGAAGGAAATCATCGCAGCCAGCGGGATGTCCAGGCGGATGATCCCCGCAAGGAACAGGATCGCCGCGCCGATGAGAACGCAGACCGCCGATGCGGTGCCGATGCTGCCAGGGACATTGCCGAGGAGCATCTGGGAGAGGTCAATTGTGCCGCCCTTGGAGAGCACCATGAGCGGGGTGTCGGAGCCATAGCCGCCCCCGGAGAAGTTCGTCATCGTCCTGTGGAAGACCAGGACCAGAAGGAGCTTTCCGCAGGCCGCCGGGTTGAAGAGGTTCCTGCCGATGCCGCCAAAGAGCTGCTTTGCCGCGATGATGGCGACCGCATTGCCAAGTAGCGGGAACCACCAGGGCGCAGAGGGCGGAAGGAGCATTGCAAGGCACATGCCGGTGACGGCTGCCGAGCAGTCGGATATCGTGAGCTTCCTTCCGGTTAAGAGTTCAAATGCCGCCTCATAGACAACGGCGGATGCAGCGGAAACCAGGATCAGGACCAGCGCGTGGGCGCCGTAGCTGTATAACCCATATCCCGCACCCGGGAGCATGGCAAGGATGACGAGCATCATGCACTGTGCCGTGGTGAGCTGGGATCTGGCAAACGGGGTGATTGTGATGGAACCTTTCATGCCCGCAAATACCTCCTCGAATAGGCTCCGGCTTTTTCCGGAGTTCGCAAGATCTTTTTCTTCATGGCGTAGATCCTCGCAGAGAGGGAGATGCCGGAGGGGCAGATGTAGGAACAGCACCCGCAGCCGGAGCACTCCATGCCGCCGTCCTGCAGGAATGCCGCCTCCGGATCCCTGCCCTTCTTTTTCCTCTCAAGATCTTCCACCAGCACCATTGGGGTGAGCCGGTTCGGGCACACCTCGATACACCGGCCGCAGCGCGTGCAGGCGCTCTCCGGCCGGGCTTCCAGGAACTTCTTCTGACATACGACAATGGACGAGGTCGTCTTCGTGACGGGGACGTCCAGGTCCTCCACAGGATGCCCCATCATCGTGCCCCCGTCAAGTACCATCACATCCTCCATGGAGAGGCCATTCTTAAGGCCTCCCTCCTGCTCGAGGATGTCGCGGAAGGACATGCCGATGCGGACCCGGTAGTTTCTCGGGTGCCGGCAGGCATCGCCCGTCACGGTCAGGATTCTCGTGATGAGGGGCTGGTGCATCATGACGGCTTGGTTGATGGCAACCAGGGTATCCGTGTTGTTGACAAGACAACCGATGTCCGAGGGGAGCATGGCGGCGTTCAGCTGCCGACCCGTCAGCGCATAGATGAGCTGGCGCTCCGAGCCCTGGGGATACTTGTCAGAGAGTTTCTTCACAAAGATGCGGTCGTTGTCCCGAAGGAGATTTCGAAGAAGGCGATACCCCTCCCGGTTGCCCTCGGAGACCGCAACAAACCCCCTTGCCCTCGGGAAGATTGTGAGCAGCACCATGAGGCCCGAGATCACGCGCCAGGGGTCCTCCAGGATCCTCCGGTAGTCGGAGGTCTCATAGGGATCGCACTCAACGCAGTTGGCGATCACCGTGTCGATCTCGCTCTCATCCGCCTGGCGGATCTTGTAGGCAGTCGGCATGCCGGAGCCGCCCATGCCGACGATTCCCGCATCCCGGATCATTCGGAAGGCGCTCTTTCTCGTCAGGTTCTCAAAAGAGGCATCCTCCGGCACCGGCTCCTCGAGAAACAGGCCGTCATTGCTGATGACAATCGAGGTCTGGGTCCTGCCTCCCGATACCCTTCTCTTCTCAATGGCTGTGACCTCCCCGGACACCGAGGCGTGAAGATTTGCAGAGAGGGCGCCGTCTGCCCTGGCGATCAGCGTGCCCGTGCGGACGTAGTCGCCGGGGGCAACGACGGGAATCGCAGGCCTTCCCACGTGCTGCCGGAGCGGGAAAACCATCTCTCCGCTCTTTGGGAACAGCGTCTGCACCGTCTTCTTCTTTGTCAGATACTTGCCATCCCGCAGGATGACACCGCCCTCAAATGTCTGTGTTGCCATGAACTCTCCTGTATGGACACGATCCGCCGGCAGTACTTTCCCTTCTGCCGGCGATACAGCTGTCCCCATTATATATTTTTTTCTCCCAATCTACTACCTGAAATTTGTTCCTGTGCTATCATACAATCAGATCGTTTTCAGGAAGAATTTCATTACCAGAAGAGGGAGATTATGCAGATCTATACGAGTACTGTCCGCACCGGCAGGCACCTGGAGGCGCTTCAGCGGGTCTGTGATCCGTCCGATGTCCGGTATCTCGACATCGAGACGACGGGCCTCTCCGCACAGAAGAACCAGATCTACCTGATCGGCTCCGCAAAGCCCTGTGCGGACGGTTCTGTCGTGCTCACACAGTGGTTTGACGACACCGGCCGCGGGGAGAAGGAGATCCTCGAGGCCTTTTTGAAGGACGCCGCGGGGGCCAGGGCACTTGTCCACTACAACGGGAACCGCTTTGACATCCCGTTTCTCGTCCGCCGCATCCAGGCACTGGACGCCAGGACGGAGGATGGGACGGACGGTGCCTCGCTCCTTGCCGGTATGAAGTCCGAGGACCTCTACCGCAAGATCCGGCCGTATAAGAAGATCTTCGGCCTTGCCTCCTACAGCCAGCAGTCGCTGGAGGCGTTCTTTGGGAGCGACCGCACGGAGGACGCCTCCGGCGGGGACCTCGTAAACGTCTACCTCCGCTACATCGGCAGGGGCCTCTCCCTCGAGGAGAAGACCGCAAGCTTTTATACAAAGGACTCTGTCCTGCACCTCGGGGATCCCGCGCTTGCAAGGGAGGCGGCCTCAATATTGGAGCCCAAGGAGGAGCTGCGGGACAGGCTCCTTGCCCACAACCGGGCGGATGTGGAGGGCCTCGTCTTTCTGACGCCCCTTCTCCTCGTGCCGGAGCTCTTTCAGACACCGCTTGCTGTCTTCAAGGCGCAGGCAAACCGGTACAGGGCCTTTGACGGCACGCAGCGGGAGGAGCTCCTCCTCTTTGCAAGGGCGAAGGAGGTCCCGGAGGATATCATCCCGCGGCAGCTTGTTGCGGGCAGGGACAGCTGTTTTGTTACCGTGAAGGGGAACAGCATCACAATCAAGGTCCCCGTCTACGAGGAGGAGCTCAAGTACTTCTACGCCAACTGGAAGGACTACTACTACTTTCCGGAGGAGGACGAGGCGCTGCACAAGTCCATCGCGGGCTTTGCCGACAGCTCCCATAGGGTGCAGGCGACCGCTAAGACCTGCTACACGAGAAAGACCTCCGCATTCCTTCCCGAGTGGGACCGCTTTCACGGGCCGTTCTTCCGCAGAAACTACGAGGACAACTTCGCGTTCTTTGAGTTCACGGATGCGATGAAGCGGGACCGGGCGTTCTTCTCCGACTACGCCTCCTACATCTTCCGGCATGTTTTGGAGGAGCCAAAGGACAAACAGTAACTGATCTCAGGCGGCAGCGTCTTCCCGGCACTGCCGCTTTTTGTGCATAAAAAAGAAGGTCCACGGAATTTCTTCCGTGGATCTTCGTCTTGTTTCTAAATGGGACCCTGGCGATTACTCGCTCTTCTGGTTGCGGATCATCGCATCGATGTCCACGGTCACCGCCTCATCGTCTCCGGTGGTGTAAGCGGTCTTGGTCTCAGAAGCCTCCTCGGCCTCTCTCTTTGTTCTCTCCTCGTCAGCCTTCAGGGCCTTGATGGAGAGGGAGATCTTCTGGCTCTCAGGATTGAAGTCAACGATCTTTGCCGTGACCTCATCGCCGACCTTCAGAACATCGCTGGGCTTCTCGATGTGCTCTCTGGAGATCTGAGACACATGGAGCAGGGCATCAATGCCGGGCTCGAGCTCGACGAAGGCACCGAAGTCTGCCATTCTGGCAACACGGCCGGTGACAACCTTGCCGACAGCGTACTTCTGATCTGCATCGATCCAGGGATTCTCATCCGGGAACTTCAGGGAGAGGGCGATCTTCTTGCCGTTGATCTCCTTGACCAGGACTCTAGATGTGGAGCAGGCCGTCAGCGCCGCCGAGATCGACGAAGGCGCCGAAATCGGTGATGTTCTTGACCGTACCCTCGACAACATCACCAACGGTGAGTCTGTCGAAGAGCTCCTTCTGCATCTCCTCCTTGCGCTCAAGCAGGAGCTGCTTTCTGTCGCCGATGTATCTTCTTCTCTTCGGATTGTACTCGGTGATGACGAACTCGATCTCCTGACCGAGATACTTGTTCAGATCCTTCTCATAGGTGTCGGAAACCAGGCTTGCGGGGATGAAGACACGCACACCCTCGACGACCACGCAGATGCCGCCGGAGAGAACCTGGGTAACAGCTGCCTTGAGAACCTCGTGGTTGTTGTAGGCATCCTCGATTCTCTTGTTGCCGCGCTCGAGAGCGAGTCTCTTGTAGGAGAGAACCACCTGGCCCTCGCTGTCGTTGACCTTGATGACCTTGACTTCCATCTTGTCGCCGACATGGAGCTTTGTGGTCAGATCCAGGTTGTTGTCATTGGAATACTCCTGGCGGGTCAGGACCCCGTCAGACTTGTAGTTAATGTTAAGGATCGCTTCCTCGGGCTTAACATCGATTACAGAACCTTCGACCACCTCTCCTGTATGAATTGTTCTAAATGATGCGTCCAGCATCTGTTCAAAAGTCTGTTCTTCTGACATCTTTTTGAACCTCCTCTATAATATTCTTTGGGGTCGAAGCCCCTGCGGTGATCCCGATCAGCTTTTCTGTTCCTGTCAGATGCAGATGCAGGTCTTCCGCTTTTTGAACAAAACAAGTCTGTTCGCACTCCGCCTTGCAGATTTCATAGAGCCTGGCGGTGTTCGAACTGCCTTTGCCTCCTATTACTATCATGACGTCGGCACGCTTTGCGAGTTTCCTCGCCTCGAGCTGACGCTCGTGCGTAGCATTACAGATCGTGTTGTTCACTTGGGTATTGTACCCTTTCTTTTGCAGAATCGCAACCAGTTCTTCGAATTTATCACTGTGAAATGTGGTCTGGGCAACAACGGTAATCGGGGTCGACAGATCTTCTGAAAACTGTTCTGCCTCCTCTCTTGTCTCGATCACCGTGACGGGGGAGCTGCTCCAGCCCATGGTCCCGAGGGTCTCCGCATGGCCATGATTGCCGATGATCACGATGTGCCGGCCCTCCTCCGAGGCCTTCCAGACGATCTCGTGGATGCGCTTGACAAAGGTGCAGGTCGTGTCGACGATCCTTGCACCCGAGTGCGCAAGCTCCTCATAGAGGTCTCTCGGGACGCCGTGGGAGCGGATCACGATGGTGCCGCCCGCGTGGGCAGGGATCTCCTCCTTTTTCTCGATGACGCCGACACCCTTTGCCTTCAGGTCATCCACCACCGCTTCGTTGTGGATGATGGGACCGAAGGTCACAATGTCGCCGCCCTTTGCCGCCTCCTCATAGACGGCTGCCACTGCCTTTTCCACGCCGAAGCAGAAGCCCGCAGTCCTGGCAGTGATTACCTGCGGGCGGCCTTTTTTTTGGGCAGCAAGGTTTAAGATCGCCTCCACGACCTGATCGATCGTCATGTCGGAGCTGTCGACAAGGACGGCGTCCTCCGCCTGGCGAAGAGGGCTCTCCTTGCGGTTCATGTCCCTGTCATCCCGCTCCCTGACATCCTTCTCGATGGCAGCAAGGTCCAGATCCTCCGGGGAAAGGTCTCTGCCGCTCTTTTTCGCAGCGAGGTTTTCGAGATACCGTCTCCTGGCGCGGACCTTTGCATCCGCCGTGAGATACACCTTGACGTCCGCATCCGGCAGGACAACGGTGCCGATGTCCCGCCCGTCCATGACGACCGAGGTCGTCTTTGCGAGCTTTTGCTGAAGCTCCACAAGGCGCTTTCGAAGCGGCCCCACCTGCGAGGAGCGGGATGCCATGTCCGAGACCTCCTGGGTGCGAAGGAGCGGGTTCACGTTCTCCCCATTTAAGAGGACGACCTGCACGCCGTCCCGGTACTCGATGGAGATCTCCGGCTCCCTGCAGAGTGCCGTGACCTTCTCCTCAAATCCCTTCGGATTGTTCTCTGCCTCTCTGGGATCGAGGCCCTTCCGGTGCAGGTAGAGCGCCATCGCGCGGTACATCGCCCCGGTGTCCACGTAGACACTGCCAAGCTCTGCCGCCACCTTCTTTGCAATCGTACTCTTTCCGGCGCCCGCCGGTCCGTCGATTGCGATGTTGAAACACTGTGCCATATTTTCCTCCCTTGGCCGCAAGGCCATCGTATTGCTTTATTCTTCTGCTGCAGAGACGCCCGCGAGGTGCCCAGTGCTCCAGGCGATCTGCAGGTTGTAGCCGCCGGTGGCGGCGTCCACGTCCAGCACCTCCCCCGCGGCGTAAAGCCCCCGCACCTTCTTTGCCTCCATCGTGGAGGGATCGATCTCCTTCACACTGATGCCGCCCTTCGTGATGATCGCCTCCGGAAAGCCCCGGGTGCCGGTGATCGTGATCGGGATGCATTTGATCAGTGCCGCGAGTTCCCTTCTCTCCTTCTCGTTGAAGGTGATGGCCCGCTTTCTGATCTCCTCCTCCGGGTCTGCTTCCGGGCGGATTCTTTGAACAAACAGGAGCGCGGCCTGCTCGGCAAGGCGCTCCGGAAAGAGCGGACGGATCGCATGGACAAGGGCCCTGTCCGGTGCTGCAGCAAACTCCCGCTGGATGCGATCATAGAGCTCTTCCTCCGTGAGGGCCGGCTTGCAGTCAAGGTCCAGGCGATACCCCGCAGGGTGCGATGCAAAGTCGACATGGCCGGAGGCCGTAAGGATCAGAGGACCTGTCAGGCCAAAGTGGGTGAACATCATCTCCCCAAAGCCCTGATAGACGGGCTTTTTCTTTTTTGCCTTCTTTCTGCCGCCCTCCTTTGGAGTTTCTTCCTTATTGAATTTTCCCTCCCTCTCCCAGAGGGTGACTGCGACGTTTTTGAGGGAGAGTCCCTGCAGGGCAAGGGGCCAGGTCTCCTCGCAGACGAGGGGAACGAGCGAAGGGGAGGCCGGATTGACCGCAAGTCCCGCCTCCTCTGCCATGCGGTATCCGTCTCCCGTAGATCCCGTGGAGGGGTAGGAGAGACCGCCTGCTGCAAGGATCACCGCATCCGCAGGGATCTTTGTCCCATCTGTGAGGAGGAGTCCCCGCACCTTCTTCCGCTCCGGGTCATCCGGATCCTCTGCAAGAAGGATTTCCTTTACCTCCGCGTGAAGTTTGATCGGGACATGGTGCTTTTTCAGGTGCTCTGTCAGTGCCCTGGTGACGTCCGAGGCGTGGTCCGAGACCGGAAAGGCCCTGCGCCCCCGCTCCACCTTTGCGGCACAGCCATTCTCCTCGAGGAAGGCGATCATGGAGGAGGGCGGGAAGTCGTAGATTGCACTGTACAGGAACTTGGGGTTTCGAAAGACATGGGGAAAGAACTCCTCCGGCTCACAGGCATTTGTGAAGTTGCAGCGGCCCTTCCCGGTGATGTAGATCTTCTTTCCCGCCTTCTCGTTCTTATCGAGGACGATTACCTCTGCCCCGGCATCCGCTGCCGCACAGGCCGCCATGAGGCCTGCTGCCCCCGCTCCGATCACTGCGATTTTTCTGCTCATCTGTCTCTCCTTTGTGCCTGACAAGCATGATGATACCACAGGGACGGCAGCTTGGAACAGGCGGGATTCTCTCCTTTCTTCAGAGAAAAGACTTACTTTTCCTTTTTTTGCTGTTACCTGTCTGGTTTTCATTTTCACCGTACTTTCCGACTCGGATGTCCCTTCTCATCTGATTCCTGTTCCTCCGGTTTCATTTGCAGGAAAGGAGTCAGGCTGCGGTACCGCAGGCAGAAATACCTCTATTTCTCTCTTCACGTCTCCGTTTTGGACTTCTTCAAATATTTGAGCCGTATCCTCTTGCAAAGCGGAGAATTATGGCATATCTTAATAGAAAAGGAGGATTTATACCATGGCACGCAGAAGAATTCCGATTGATGACAGAATCAAGGCACAGCAGGAGAAGGTCGATCGCCTGAAGGCCAGATACGACAAGGAAGCCGAAAAGCTGAACAAGCTGAAAAGCAATGCTGAGGAGGTAAAAAAGAAGGAGCTTGCTGAGGAGATGATCAAGAGCAGCAAGACCTATGAGGAGATCAAGTCCTTCCTCGAGGGATGAGAAATCTCTCAACTTCCGTCTTCAAAAAGGAAACAGGCGCGTTTCGATTCCATCCGGATCGGAACGCGCTTTTTGCTGCTTTTCCATTCTCCGGCCATTTCGGCTCTTCTGTCCTTCTGTTTGCGGATCCC
>ONMH01000170.1:0-2826 GCA_900318875.1 uncultured Lachnospiraceae bacterium
TATGCGTATAATATACAATACTTCCAAGAACATTGTACAATACAAAACGGCAAAAAGGAACTGTGTGACAATTTTGGGGATCATCACACAGTTCCTTAAGGATCAGCTTTATTTGATTTTCGAATTCACTTCATGAAACAACCCTGAAGCCTTTGTTTCTGTTAACGAAAGACTCATACCGTATGTTCCCATCTCCTGCAGAAGTCCTTCTTTCTAAAGAGCACCAGAGGGCCTGCACCTTCGCTGCTTTTAACGCTCTTGTATCTGTCTGCATTCTTCCGGGCTCACCCCTGATCTGGATTCTCTTCGCCGCCCTTCTTTTTTCCCTTCTTCCTGGCAGATCCCGCCTCCTCGGCAAAGAGGCCTGCAGGAAGGGCATTCAAAAGGATCGTCCCGCCGATGCCGACGATGATGCCGGCGATCAGCCCTGAGAACAGAAGAACCGGGAAGTAGTAGAAAAGCTTTGTCGTCGAGACCATGATCATGGCGGCAATCAGCTGTCCGAAGTTGTGGAACACGCCGCCTGCCATGGAGACGCCGATCACGGAGAAGCGGTTTGTCTTTTTGAAAAGGGCCATCACCGCAAAGCTGCAGAGGGAGCCGCAGAGGGAGTAGAAGGTCCCGGAGAGGCCGGTAAAGAGAAGGCCTGATACCAGGATCCGGATAAAGTTGATGACAAGGGCATCCTTTGCGCTCATCCGGTACAGGGCAACCACAATGACGAGGTTTGCAAGGCCGAGCTTGACGCCCGGGACTCCCGTCTGGAAGGGAAAGATGTACTCGATATAGGAAAAGATGATCCCCAGAGCGGCAAACATGCCGCTGAGTGCTACTTTCTTTGCGCTCATTTTCACCTCGCCACGGCATCCATCCCGGTGTCACCGGAGGATGCGGAATCGTCCTCAATCGTCACATAGACCTGATTGGGCAGGCAGACGATGATCTCGTTCTTCCTGGAGATCCAACCGGTATCCACACAGATCTGATTCCTGCAGCTGGATTCCTCCATGCAGACTTTCCCATCCTTGATCTCCACGACGTTTTTCTTCGTATCGGTGATGGTGTCTCCGATCTGGGATACTGTGATGGTCTTGTCCTCATTCAGCGGATATCGTCCATACTCATTGCCTGCGGTGTAGATGACAACCATGGGGCCGGAAGAAGAGCTGCTCTCCTTTGCAGAACTCTCCTCTTTCGCGCTTCCTGCGAGCGGGATCACGATCATCAGCACCCCGACGAGGACAAAGGCAGCAAGCAGGATGAAGTCCGCCTTTTTGATGTATTTCCAGAACCCTGATTTTTTCAAGCTGTAACTCCTTTGGGAAAATTTACATTGCTCCATGATACCTGCCTGCCCGTGTTTTCTCAAGACAGGCTGCAATGTTTTTGCCTTTGCTTCCCAATCCTCCTGGAAAAGAAGGAGAGCCGCTCTGCAGTGAAGCAGAATGGCTCTCCCTGTATTCTTTGCGTTTGGTTTGCTCAGGCCTTGATCTGCTCTTCCAGTACGGTCTTTGCAAGCGCCATGGCTTTGTCAATTCCGGCAGGATTCTTGCCGCCTGCCTGTGCCATGTTCGGGCGTCCGCCGCCGCCACCGCCGACTTCCTTTGCGATGCCCTTGATCAGGTTCCCGGCATGGGCACCCATCTTCACTGCGGTATCGGAGGCAGCCACCATCATGCTGACCTTGCCGTCCTTGTCGGACAGAAGCAGGATCACATATGGATCGGAGAGCTTGCCCTTGAGATCATCGCCGAGGTTTCTAAGCTCATTCATGTCAACGCCGGAGACCTTTGCTGCAAGGAACTTCACACCCTTGACGTCCACCGTGTTGTTCGTGACATCGCCGAGAGCACTCTGGGCTGCCTTGCTCTTTAAGGACTCGTTTTCGGATCTGGCGGCTCTGAGCTCCTCCTGGAGTTTTTTGATGTGCTCCGCAAGGGTTGCAGGCGTTGCCTTGAGAAGGCCAGCCGCATCATCGATCTCCTGCTCCAGGTTGTCGTAGTAGGCTCTCACGTTGTCGCCGGTGATGGCCTCGATTCTTCTCACGCCGGCTGCGACGCCGCTCTCGGAGAGGATCTTGAACGAACCGATCTGGTTCGTGTTCTTCACATGCGTGCCGCCGCAGAACTCCTTGGAGAAGTCGTCCATCTCGACCACGCGGACCGTGTCGCCGTACTTCTCGCCGAACAGTGCCATCGCACCGGTCTTCTTGGCGTCCTCAAGGCTCAGGACTTCCGTCTTTACGGGAAGGCCCTCGGAGATCTTCTCATTGACAAGATCCTCGACTGCCCTGATCTCCTCCTTCGTCATTGCCTGGAAGTGGGAGAAGTCAAAGCGCGTCCGGTGCTCATCCTGGAAGGAGCCCGACTGCTCGACATGGGTGCCGAGCACCTCACGCAGCGCCTTCTGCAGAAGGTGGGTTGCGGAGTGGTTGCGGCAGATCGCCATTCTTCTCTTTGCATCGACGCGGAGCGTCACCTCGTCTCCCAGCCGGAACATGCCCTTGGTCACATGTCCGATGTGGGCGATCTTCTTGCCTGCGACATGGAGCGTCTGCTCAACGGTGAAGGTCCCCTCCGGGCTCACAATCTCGCCGGTATCGCCGACCTGGCCGCCCATGGTGCCGTAGAACGGGGTCTCATCCGTGATGATTGCGCCGTACTCTCCATCGGAGAGGGCTTCTGCGATCTCATCCTCTGCAAGGCCGTCCTCTGCGGAATCGGGATCCTGGGGTCCCTTCTTCTCGTTGGGATCGACCAGAGATGCCATGGCAACGATCTTGCCGGTGCACTCCGTCTTATCGTAACCGACAAACGTGCTGTTGAC
>ONMH01000170.1:2842-6056 GCA_900318875.1 uncultured Lachnospiraceae bacterium
GCGTTTTTGCCGGATGCCATGCGGTCTGCTCTTGCCTTCTCCTTCTGCTGCTTCATGGCGGCATTGAAGCCGTCCTCGTCCACGGTCATCCCGTTCTCGCTGAGGATGTCCTTCGTGTTGTCGAGAGGGAAGCCATAGGTGTCATAGAGCTTGAAGGCATCGTCTCCGGAGAGGACAGTCTTTCCGTCCTTCTTCAGCTCTTCCATCATGCCGGAGAGGATGTCCATGCCCTGCTCGTAGGTCTTCTCGAAGGCGTTCTCCTCGGACTCGATGACCTTGAGGATGAACTCTCTTCTCTCCTCGAGCTCGGGATAGCCGTCCTTGGAGGTCTCGATGACGTTCTCTGCCAGGGTCGGAAGGAAGGTTCCCTCGATGCCGAGCTTGTGGCCGTGGCGGACCGCTCTGCGGATGATGCGGCGAAGGACATAGCCTCTGCCATTGTTCGAGGGCATAATGCCGTCGGAGATCATGAAGGTCATGGCCCTTGCATGGTCGGTGCAGATACGGACGGAGACGTCCGTGTCATAGGTGCCCTCCTTCTCGTACCCGATGCCGCCTGCCATCTGGCAGATGAGATCGCGCAGGGACTTTAAGGTGTCAACATCGAAGATGGAGCCCACGTCCTGGACAGCAACGGCGAGTCTCTCAAGGCCCATGCCGGTATCGATGTTCTTCTGGACGAGGTCGGTGTAGTTGCCGTGGCCGTCGTTATTGAACTGGGAGAAGACGATGTTCCAGACTTCCATGTACCGGTCGCCCTCGCCGCCCATGACGTCATCGGGGCCGTTTCCGTACTTCTCACCTCTGTCGTAGTAGATCTCAGAGCAGGGGCCGCAGGGACCGGAGCCGTGCTCCCAGAAGTTGTCCGCCTTGCCGAACTTGTAGATCCGCTCTGCGGGGACATGCATGTCGTTGAGCCAGATGTTGTAGGCCTCGTCATCTCCCTCGTAGACAGACGGATACAGGCGCTCGGGATCAAGGCCGACGCGCTCGGTTAAGAACTCCCATGCCCACGGAATGGCTTCCTTCTTGAAGTAGTCGCCGAAGGAGAAGTTGCCAAGCATCTCAAAGTAGGTGCCGTGGCGGGCGGTCTTTCCAACGTTCTCCAGATCACCCGTGCGGATGCACTTCTGGCAGGTGGTCACCCTTCTTCTGGGGGGAATCTCCTGTCCGGTGAACCAGGGCTTCATCGGCGCCATGCCGGAGTTAATGATAAGGAGCGAATTGTCATTGTGCGGAACCAGCGAGAAGCTGGGGAGTCTCAGGCACCCCTTTTCCTCGAAAAAGCTGAGGAACAGCTCCCGCAATTCATTTACACCTCTGTACTGCATTTGGATTACTCTCCTGACTGTTTGATATCTTAGAAGCTGAACTTTCCGTCGAACCAGTTCTTCAGCTCTGCGATCGGAACGCGGACCTGGCTCATGGAATCTCTCTCACGGATCGTGACCGCCTGATCGTTCTCGGAATCGAAGTCGTAGGTGATGCAGTACGGCGTTCCGATTTCGTCCTCTCTGCGGTATCTCTTCCCGATGGCGCCTCTGTCGTCGTAGTCGCAGTGATAGAGCCTGCAGAGGTCTGTGTAGATCTTCTGCGCGGGCTCTGCCAGCTTCTTGGACAGCGGCAGGACAGCGATCTTGATCGGAGCGATGGCGGGATGGAAGTGCATGACGTTTCTCACATCGCCGTTCTCAAGGGTTTCCTCGTCGTAGGCCTCGCAGATAAAGGCCAGCGTCACGCGGTCGCACCCAAGCGAGGGCTCGATGACGTAGGGGATGTATCTCTCCTTGGTATCCTCATCGAAGTAGGTGAGATCCTCTCCGGAGTACTTCTGGTGCTGGGACAGATCGTAGTCTGTGCGGTCTGCAATGCCCCAGAGCTCGCCCCAGTCGGTGAAGGGAAACGTGTACTCGATGTCGGAGGTCGCCTTGGAGTAGAATGCGAGCTCTGCCTTGTCGTGATCGCGGAAGCGCAGGTGCTCCGGGGAAAGGCCCAGGGTGGTCAGCCACTTCATGGAGTAGTCCTTCCAGTACTGGAACCACTCGAGATCGGTGTCGGGCTTGCAGAAGAACTCCATCTCCATCTGCTCGAACTCTCTTGTGCGGAACGTGAAGTTTCCAGGCGTGATCTCGTTGCGGAAGGACTTGCCGATCTGGCAGATGCCGAACGGCAGGTGCTTTCTGGAGGTGCGCAGCACGTTCTTGAAGTTGACGAAGATGCCCTGTGCGGTCTCGGGACGGAGGTAGATCTCGTTGGTGGAGTCCTCTGTCACGCCCTGGTAGGTCTTGAACATCAGGTTGAACTGGCGGATATCCGTCCAGTGGAACTTGCCGCAGGAGGGGCAGGGAACCTGAAATTTGTTGATGAAGCTCATCATCTCGTCTCTCGTCCAGCCGTCCACGGAGGAGTCGAGGGTCATGTCATGGGCCTTTGCGTAGTCCTCAATCAGGTTGTCGGCGCGGAATCTCTCTCCGCAGCCCTTGCAGTCCATCAGGGGATCCGAGAAGCCGGCGAGGTGTCCGGAGGCTACCCAGGTCTTCGGGTTCATCATGATCGCACAGTCGATGCCGACATTGGTCGGGCTCTCCTGCACGAACTTCTGCCACCATGCCTTCTTGACGTTGTTCTTCAGCTCCACGCCGAGGTTGCCGTAATCCCAGGTGTTGGAAAGTCCACCGTAGATCTGGGAACCGGGATAGATGAAACCTCTGTTGTTGCAGAGAGCAACGATTTTGTCCATTGTCTTTTCCATCGTACTTCTCCTTTGTTGTTTGCGTTTGGCGGGCGAACGTGCGGACCAGGCGGCAGGCTTTTTGGTGCTTTTGCGGTCTCATCCGGGCATAGTTGCCCACAATTAAGTCATTATAAGCATTTCACTCCCTTTCCGCAATCAGGAATTGAATTCTTATCTGCAAGAAAAGAAAGCTGAATGATAGGCACAAAAAAAGAGTACAGGGATGTCCCGTACTCCGCCCTTTCCAATCAGATTTGTGCAGCTGGAAAGGCAGGAAGCCTGCCCCTGCAGCTTACCGTTCCTGGAACAGCTCGATCGACTCTCCGGCCTTTCCGCGGACGAAGGCAACCCGGATGTTCATAATGAATACAGACGCGGAAGCCCCGCCGCTTGCAGCGGGGAGGAGCGTCGTTTCCCTTTTCTCAAACAAAAGCTCCGGCATGATGCAATATCCGCAGTTTACTGACAGATACACTTTTG
>ONMH01000126.1 GCA_900318875.1 uncultured Lachnospiraceae bacterium
TTTGCCTCCACGGTCAGAACGATTCCGGTCTCCTGCACAAGCTTCTGTACCTGTGACGGTGCTGCTGCGCCTCCTCCCAGTGCAATGCCCGCTGCCAGCGCCGCAGCAAACAGCGAAGAGAATGGTTTTCTTCCCCTCTTTCTCATCTTGACCCCCTTTGTGTCCTTGAAGATGTGTTGTGAAATGTTCACAGGAATGTCTTTATTTTACGTCCGATATTCATCATTTTCAATAATAGTGCCAATCTCTGTCCTTTGCTTAGCGCTTCCCCTGAGGCAATTCCGTACGCAAAAACAAAGACCACTGCAGGTTCATCGCTGCGGTGGTCTCTGTGTTCTCTGTCCATGAACTGACTGCTCAAAAATTTGGAGTGGTGTCTCTCTTCCCGGCACACTCTCGGTTCTTTTTCGGTTTGTTTTCGGTTCTTTTTCAGTTCTTCCTGTGTTCCGGACAGGGCTTTTCCTTTTCTCGCCTTCCGCTGTCCTCAGAAGTGCAGGGTCTCCGGTGCCTTCGTAAAGGAGGAGAAGGTTGCGGTTGCGTTCTTCATGTACAGGACAATGCAGTTGCCATCGTTCTCTGCATACATTCCCCGAAGATCCGGGTTCTGATCCAGCATGTATTTCTTTGCCTCAAACCGGTCATCCGGCACAAGCTCGCAGGCAACCCGGAGCCACTCTCCGTTCATGAAGGCACAGATCTCCACCTTCGGGTTCTTCTCGATCTGATGGTAGACATCCTTCTTCTTTCCGGTCTGGATGTAGACCTTGCCCTCAAAGAGCTCTGCCGTGCCAAACGGACGGACTCTCGGCTGATCGCCGTCTTCTGTTGCAAGATAGTAGACCTTTGCGGTCTTCAAAAACTGCTGTATGCGTTCTGCTGCTTCCATGTCTGTTACCCGCCTTTCTGTCGTTTCTGATTCGCCGTTTTCCGGTTTCTTATGATCCGCCGGCGTACATTCGATATCCTTCGGTATCGGACACCGGATATGGTAGCACATCTATGGGCTGTTCATAAAGGCAGAAATCCTGAGGATGGCGTTCTCTTCTGCATCTCAGTGTTCCTTCTGCGTCTCAGCGTCCTTTCCGCATCGTTCTGGAATTCCGGGACTTTTTCAGTCAGACTCAGAGCCGGATCTTGAAAACGGCCTTCCGGTCACTTTCCCCCTCCCGGTACACAGACAGAGAGGGCGCATGGGCATCGCCGGGGTAAAAGACGGCAAAGCTCCCCTCCGGGACGAAGAACTTCTGATAGTCCCCGCGGTAAAAGGCGATGTCCTTTCCCTCCGGATCATCGATTGGAGCACCCAGCGTCTCCAGCGGCGCATAGCCCATACACTCTGCACCGGAGAAGACAAGCTGCAGATCGGCATAGAGCTTGTGTGCCTCCAGCAGAGCATCCTCCTCGCTCTTCAGTGCAGGGCTCTGAACCATAACGTAGAGATCATCTCCATCGATCTCATAGGTTCCATCTGCCATCGAGGCAAGATCATGCGATCCCAGAAAGGCAATGATCTTTTCCATTCCCGGCAGTGCCCGATAGCTCTCCATGTGCTCCAGTGTATCCAGTATCATTGGTGTAACCCCTTTCTTTTTGGCAATACCCATTCTGAATTTTGCGATGCTGTCGATATGTAAGTGCTTACAGTATACTTCAGCTGCCTGGCACTGGCAATGCACGATATGGCAGTTTTGTCATGGTTCTGCAATTGCTCTGCAATCGCTCTGCGCGAAAACTCCGCCAGCGAAGTCCTTCCTGTGCGGTCGGCAGTTCCTGCCATTCGCCCGTCATTCGTCTGCTGCATATGTCCGCTTCCGGATTTCCGGCCTCAGGACGCTGGTTTCAAAGACTTGCTGAGGTTTGCTGAAGTTTTCACTCGGAAACGCCATCCCGGCATTGGCGTTTCTGCCTGATTCTGCTATACTTTTCGAATTGTCAGCCGCAGGGCTGTCATTCTCCCTCTGCTCTGTGACTTGCTTCTTTCTCCATAAGAGTTAGTTTTCGTCTTGTACTTTTTGTCTCGTACTATTTGTCTTGTTCTTTGTGTTTTGTTCTCTGTATTTCATTATTCAGCCAGATCAGAAGGGTTCCGGATCTGGTCTGTCAGGAAGGACGTCTATGGGTATCGTAGTTTTCGGAGCGGTGTTTGTCGACATCAAGGGCTATCCCCTGTCGCAGTATATCCCCGGCGGCAGAAATGTTGGCAGGGTGGTGGAGGTACACGGCGGTGTCTCCCGGAATGTCGTCGAGGACATCGCAAACGTGGAGCTCCGCCCCACGTTTGTGAGCCTTGTGGATGACACCGGCACCGGGACGGATGTCATCGCCAAGCTGAAGCGCCACCAGGTCAACACCTCCTACATGCGCCGCGTAAAGGACGGTCTCGGCAGCTGGCTTGCGATCTTTGACAACTCCGGAGACGTGGTGGCTTCCATCTCCAAGCGCCCCGATCTCTCCGAGATCGGGCGGATCCTGGATGAGCAGGGAGATGAGATCATTCAGAATGCAGACAGCATTGTCGTAGAGATCGACATGGACTCCTCCCTCCTCAGAAAGATCTTCACGCTGGCGGAGCGGTATCACAAGGAGGTCTATGCCGTCGTATCAAACATGTCGATCGCCATGGAGAGAAGAGATCTCCTCTCCCGCTGCGGCGTCGTTGTCTGCAACCGGGAGGAGGCAGGACTCCTGTTCTCCTGTGACTATGAGAACAACTCCCCGGAGGAGATGGTAGACATCCTCAAAAGGCTGGTTGGCGCCTCCGGCATTCAGCGGATGGTGGTGACCCTGGGGAGTGAGGGCGCCGTGTACGCGGAAAAGAGCGGGAGTGCAGGCTATGTTCCCGCCTGGAAGGTGGATGTCATTGACACGACAGGCTGCGGAGATGCCTTCTTTGCCGGCGTTGCCATCGGCCTCACCTATGGCAAGACCCTTGAGGAGGCCTGCTGCATCGGGACAAGGCTTGCCGCCTCTGTCATCGCCACAAGGGAGAATGTCTGCCCCCGGTTCCTCCCCTCAGAATTTGGCCTTGACATCGATCCCGCACAGCTGTCCCGGAATGGAGATGGTGCCCAGTGAGAAAGCTTACCCGGGACGAGGTCAAGTACCTGGCCGCTTTCACCATGGTGCTGAACCACTTGGCCAATGCAGGGCTGGTGCCGGAGGGTACGTTTCTGCACGACGCCTTCATCAACATCGGGTACTTCACGGCGATCACCATGTGCTGGTTTCTCGTGGAGGGTTTCTACCACACGAGGAGCGTGAAAAAGTATCTGGGGCGGATGATGCTCTTTGCCTGCATTGCGCAGTACCCCTATGGGAGAGTTTTGGACTTTCATCAGCTGAACATGCTCTTCTCCCTGACGCTCTGCCTTCTGCTCCTCTGCGTCCTGTGTTTTGTCCGGGACGGATTCCTGCGGCAGATCCTGGTACTTCTCATCTTTGCCGCGTCGGTCTTTACCGACTGGGCAGTCCTGGCACCGCTCTTTACCGCCGTGTTTGCAAGGTACAGGACGAATCCGAAGGCCATCCGCATTGCCTGGCCCATCCTGTCCGCGCTGGTTGCCCTGAGTTCCCTCCCGTCAGCCTTTACCCCCTATGGCATTCTCAATGCCGTCTTTGCCGGGGTATTCCCGCTCCTGGCGGGCCTTGTCGTTCAGTATGCCTGCAGCGGGGAGAGATCCGAAAGGCACAGGACCTTCAACAAGTGGTTCTTCTACGTCTTCTATCCCGCGCACCTGACCGTCCTCATGATCATCAAAACGGCAGTCGGGCTCTGATTTCTCAGGGCCAGGCTGCCGTTTTTCTGTCTCTCTGTGCCTTCTTTCCCTAACTTCCCGAAAATTATAGTCTTTAATACCTTCTACATTTGATTGCAGTGAAAATATGAAGTCCAAAGATATATTATCCAAGAGCAGTAATCAGTTCGTCAATTGCTGCTTCGTCAGTATCGTGGCAGGCAAGAATGCTGCTTTGCTTTTTCGTCAACTTATACCGTCTCTTGTACTTACCGGTATTTAAGTCGCGATCGGCCTCGATGGCCTCGAGATAGTCTATCATCCGTGGGGTTGTAACTCTTCCGATCTTTCACCCGCAGCTCAGCTGTGCCATTAAACAGTAACGCCTGCAGGATGGACGCAACGAACCAGATACACCCCTTGCCGTGCATGGCTTCTTCTGTGGTTACGCCAATCTTGTCCATCCCCAGATGACTCTTTAATGCCTCAAACGCTTTTTCTACGCAGTCGCGCTTGTGGTACCGATCCTCTGCTTCCTGCGCGGTCATTTCATCCTTGGATACCATGACGATAATGCCCGCCTTATAATTTCGCGATCAATGGCGGTTGTGTTCTCTTGATATCCTGTGATTCTGAAAGTTGGGCGGGAAACCTCTTTGGTTTCCTCACCGCGACCTCGTTTTTTCTGAATGACGATTTCAGGCTCACCCGGTTCAAGCATTCGTTCAAAATAGGCAGGCACCTGCTTCACCAGCTTTTGAGATCCTTTTCATTGAAGCTCCTGCCAGTTGACTCATTTACGAGCTTTTCGTCTTCTTTCCGCTCATTGTCAATGACGGCTATAGCCTCTTTTCGCTTATTATTGTATCGCTCACTGCTCCACAGCACTTGCGCATAACATTCAGGCCCATTCTTGTACAGCTCATCGCACTTTACAGTCATGCCATAGAGCTCTTTATCATCAGGTGTCTCCAACAGATTTCTGTATGATCGAATACTGTCAACACACTGATCCGCGATTTCACAGTACTTGGCCATGTCAGATCGAAGCACAAGCAGATAACGGATGTGTGCCTCATCCATCTGCCGCAGGTTCTTGCCTGAGATGTAGCCCCGGTCGCAGATAAGGCACAGCTCGATCTTCTTCCCGGTCAGGGTCGACGTCTTGTCTATAAAGCTGATCATTTCCTGAGCTTGTGAGATATCTGGCACAGAACCAGGCGAATGCAGGTATGTCAACGGCAGTCCGTTATAAAGAACCGGCTTTTCTTTTCTTGATATATACGTATAAACCACATATAATCTATGTATGAACAATCAAGAAGGCAAAAGATCAAAGGGGAGACCCAAAAGCAACAACGTACAAATCAATATTTCTATCCCGGCAGGATGGAAAACAGAACTGGAAAACCTGGCCAG
>ONMH01000128.1 GCA_900318875.1 uncultured Lachnospiraceae bacterium
ATGTCATCGTCACGCTCTTAAAGGAAAAGTTTGTGGATGAGCTGCACTGGATCGACGAGGAGGAGATGCTCGATCTCGTCGCCATCGCCCAGTCCTCGCCGGGCGCCATCGCCGTGAACGGAGCAATCGTCCTTGGCTACCGCATGGCCGGGATCCCCGGCGTCATCGTCTCGGTCCTTGGCTCTGTCATCCCGCCAGTGGTGATTCTGACCGTGATCTCATTCTTCTACACGGCCTTCAAGTCCAACGTCTGGATTCAGGCGCTCCTTCGGGGCATGACCGCCGGCGTCTCCGCGGTCATCCTCTCCGTCGTCTGGGACATGACAGCGGGCCTTGTTAAGCAGAAGGATCTCTCCCTTCTCATTGTGGCGGTCCTCGCCTTTGCAGCAAACTACTTTTTCCGGTTGAACGTGATCTTCATCATCCTCGTCTGCGCCGTCTTCGGCGTGATCCGGACGCTCCTACGGGAGAGGAGGGCCAGGGGATGATCTGCCTTCAGCTCTTTCTTGCCTTCCTCCAGATCGGTGCCTTCTCCTTCGGGGGCGGATACGCCGCCATGCCGCTTATCGAGGAGCAGGTCATAAGCACCTATCACTGGATGACCATGGCGGACTTCTCGGACCTTGTCACGATTGCTGAGATGACCCCCGGCCTCATTGCCGTCAACGCGGCAACCTTTGTCGGAAACCAGGCCGCGGGGATCCCCGGGGCTCTCATTGCCACACTTGGCGTCATCCTCCCCTCCTGCATCTTTGTGACGGTCCTTGCCTGGGTCTACAAAAAATACCGGAAACTCAGCATGGTGCAGGGCGTTCTGGGGGCGCTTCGACCAGCGGTCATCGCGATGATCTTCAGCGCCGGCCTGAAGATCCTGATCCCCGCGCTCTTTGCAAGCGGTGCGGTGAGCTTTGTCTCCGGAAACTTTCAGGTCCGGATCTTCCTATACTTTCTCTTTGGTCTCATCGCCCTGCGGAAGTTTAAGCTGGGCCCGATCAAAACCATGGTCTGCTGCGGCGCGGCAGAGGCAGTATTCCAGCTCTTTCAGACCTTTGCCTGAGAAGCGGGAACGGAGAAATGCCATGGTGCCATCGCTGTGGTATTCTTACGGGAAAAGGAGAGCAGGTCAGATGGTATGTATCGACGCACCTTTGATCAATCAGATGAAGGAGTGGCCGACGGGCTGTGAGAGCGTCTCCGCGGGCATGGCACCGCAGGCCCTCGGGGAGAAGAACGGCCCGGAGGAATTTATCGAGCATTATCTTCTAAGGCGGGATCTCTCGTTCCTCGGCCCCGTCCTGTACGGTCCCGACCCGCAGCAGTACTTTATCGGCGATCCCCATAGGGACGACTACTGGTCCTACGGCTGCTATGCCAGGGCGATTCTGAAGGCCCTCCGGTCGTACTGCAGGGAAAACCCAGACTTTTCCTAGGAGCCCGTTGACTGCACCGGGGCATCTCCGGACGAACTCCTTGCCCTCCTGGATCAGGGGATCACCTGGGGGGTGCACATGAGCACTGCCTGCTGCTTGTCGGCTATGACGGAAAGCGGTGCTGCTTCAATAACCCGACGGACGCAGAGGATCTCTCCCGCAGCACCCACTGCCTGGCGGGACACCCGCAGGCTGTGGGATATGACCGCGGGCTGGTCTTTCTTCGCCACAGGGAGAAAGCGGATATGGCCGTTTCCTTCCGGAAGCGGGTACAGAACTGAACCAGATTTGAAACCAACAGACAAAGCTGCGCTTCTCTTCTTTCTTCCATTCTTTACGTTCCGTGACGCTCCGCAAACTGTGTCAGGGCAGCTGCCATCTCGGCGTGCCCAAGATCCTTCATGCGACTCAGCTCTGCATCGGGGAAATGTGCTGCAGCATAGCGGTGTCACAGCTCTTGTCCTTCTCCTCCCTCTCCCCGAACCAGTACTGCAGGCAGCCAAAGCTTTCCCATCCCCTCTCAGGAGCAGCACTTTTTCGGAACAGTCCTCTGCTTTCTGGTTTTCCGGTTCCCCCTCCAGCAGCCGTTCTCCCCACAGTACAGCGCAGTCATCCGTCAATACTTTTCAATACAATTCTATGCTTTTCAAGATTTTAGGGATTTCATCCCCCATCCCAATGAATGCTGATTATCTCCCTGAACGGTGGTCTATTTTATGATACGGTATTGTTAGTAGAAGCAAGGCTGATGCAATCCATGTTTTTGCGCAGATTTTTTCATGATTCCGGAAGCCGCAGGAGACAGGAGGAAAGAGAGGGGTACCTATGAAGAGCATTGGACAGATCATCTCTCCCTACCGCAAAGAAGCAGGCCTGTCTCAGATTGCGCTTTCGAAAAAGCTGAAGGATCTGGGGGTGGAAGTGAGCTCCAAGAGCATTTCCGCCTGGGAACATGGACGGAGCGAGCCCTCTGTGGAAACGTTTCTGTACATCTGCAGAATTCTCGGAATCTGGGACTGTATCGAGGTCTGCTTCGGCAGCAATCCCGGAGATCCCCTCTCCGTGCTGAATGTCGACGGAAAGGACATGGTGATCTCCTTCATCGAAATGCTGCGCCATTCCTCACAGTACCTGAAGCCGGAACATGCTCCCACCAATGTCTCTGCAGCCCTGGCCCCCGCCGCGACAAGGCATCTCAGGCTCTACAATGTAACGGCATCCACGGGCACCGGCAGCTTTCTCGATTCCGACAGTTACACCACGCTCGAAGGCGATGTGAAGAAGGCGGCGAGTGCAAACTTTTCCGTCACCATGAGTGACGACAGCATGGAGCCGCTGTTCCACAGCCACGAGATGGTCCTGGTCCATCAGCAGGACACGCTGGAGGACGGAGACATCGGGATCTTTGCGCTCAACGGCAGCATCTGTATCAGAAAGTTCAAAAGCGACAGGAGCGGGGTTTCCCTGGTATCGCCAACCCCCAAGTACTGTCCGATCCCGATCCGCCCCGGAATCGACTCCTTCCGGATCTTCGGGAAGGTGCTCCCGAAGAAGTAGCGCCGGAGCCCAAGCATTCTTCTGCACAGTCCCCTGGAGAAGGACCGGCACCGGAACGCCTGCTCCTTTCCATTCACCTGTTTTGATTCATCGAGGACAATCATGGCAAGAAACACTTCTCTCTCCCTGCGGAACGCAGTGATCTATCAGATTTTTACAAGGAACTACAAAGGCGGGACTTTTCAGGCCGTAGAGGCTGACCTTGACCGCATTCAGGCGCTCGGGGCCGACATCATCTACCTGCTGCCCGTCCAGCCTTCCGGCGAGGTGCACCGGAAGGGCAGCATGGGCTCCCCCTATGCCATCCGGGATTACCGCATCCCCGATCCGGTACAGGGCACCATGGAGGACTTCAAAGCACTTTCTTCCGCCATCCACGCCCGCGGCATGAAGCTCATGATCGACGTGGTCTACAACCACACGTCACCCGACTCCTGGCTTGCAGAGAATCACCCGGAGTGGTTCTTCCACAAGGCGGACGGAAGCCTCGGCAACCGCATCGGAGACTGGTGGGATGTGGTGGACCTGGACTATACGAAGAAGGACCTCTGGCGCTATCAGATCGATACGCTGAAGATGTGGGCAGAATACGTCGACGGCTTCCGCTGCGATGTTGCACCGATGGTACCGCTGGACTTCTGGCTTGAGGCACGGGCTAAGGTGGAGGAGGTCCGCCCCGGCTGCATCTGGCTTGCAGAGTCCGTGGAGCCTGCGTTCATTGCAATGAACCGCCGAGCCGGCATTGAGACCCTGAGCGATTCGGAGCTCTATCAGGCCTTCGACATCTGCTACGACTACGACCTCTATGACTCCATGAAGAATGCCATGACAGGAAAGGGCTCCCTCTCCCACTACCTTGCCCGCATGGACCGCCAGGAGACGATGTACCCTTCGAATTACTGCAAGCTACGGTGCCTGGAAAACCACGACAGGAACCGCGCCGCTGCGATGCTCCCGGAGGAGAGGGTTCTTCGGAACTGGACCGCTTGGACGTTTTTTGCCAAGGGAACGGCCATGATCTATGCCGGGGAGGAGTTTGAGAACACGCACCACCCGACCCTCTTCGAACACGATCCGGTGAACTTTGAGACAGGAAGGGATCTCTCGTCCCTGATGAGGAGCCTTTCCAGGATCAAAAAGAATCCCCTCTTCCGGAACACCAGCATGCATGCAGAGGCCGTCGGGAGTTCCGATGACGTCATCCTGGCCGTGCAGGAGGCAAACGAAACCGCTGCCCCCGCACAGGAAGGTGTGCCGAAGAAGGCAGTCGGGATCTTCTCTTCCTCCGGCAGGCCGCAGGTTCTCTCCGTGGATCTGCCGGACGGCACCTATACCAATGCCATCGACGGCAGCACCGTGGAGGTGTTTGAAAAGCTGCTGTCCTTCCGCGGGGAGCCTGTCATCCTTCTGCTGTGACCGCTTTCAGATGGTTCCAATCCCCGCTGCTGAAACCATCAGGTGATACGCATCAAGAAACGGTTGCTTGTATTTCGGAGAGGGCAAGCCTATTTTAGAGATAGCAAACGACAAGGACGTCGAGGAGATGAGGATGAAAAGCCCATCTTCCCGGCGTTCTTTTGTTTACCCCCGGGGTACCTGATGTTTGATTTCCTTTAGGGAAGGAGGAATCGTACCATGGCAACATATCCGAAGTACAAAGTGGCAGCAGTGCAGGCCGCACCCGTCTATCTCGATCTTGCCGCAACCGTCGACAAGTCCGTAAAGATCATCACCGAGGCGGCAAAGAATGGCGCAAAGCTGATCGGCTTTCCGGAGGGATTCCTGCCAGGGTATCCCTGGTTCGCATTTCTGGGAAGGGCGCTCGACTACGTGCCGAGATTCTACCATCAGCTCTATCTGAATGCGGTCGAGGTTCCCAGCGATGCGCTGGCAAAGATCAGTCAGGCAGCCAGAGACAATGACATCTATGTCTGCATCTCCGGTTCCGAGAAGGATGGCGGATCGCTCTACCTGACCCAGTTCTGGTTCAACAACAAGGGAGATCTCATCGGAAAGCACCGCAAGATGCGCGTCTCCGTTGCGGAACGTCTGATCTGGGGCGATGGCTCCGGCTCCATGATGCCGGTGTTCGACACAGAGCTTGGAAGACTCGGCGGCTGCCAGTGCTGGGAGCACGATGTTGCCCTTGACGTTGCCGCCATGAACGCCCAGAATGAACAGGTACACGTCGCCTCCTGGCCCGGATACTTTGATGACGACATCGCAAGCAAGGCTTATGCAATCCAGACCGGTACCTTCGTCCTGATGACCAGCTCCGTGTATGACGACAGGCTCTACACCATGCTCTGCACCGATGAAAACGGCAACCTCGAGGAGGACCGCTTGGCCTACTTCAAGACCCTCAAGCAGGGACACACTGCCATCATCGGACCGGATGGGAACCTGCGCAGCGAGTATGTTCCTTCCGGAAAGGAGGGCATCGCCTATGCAGACATCGACCTCGAGGACATCATTGACTACAAGTACGGCTTCGACGCTGCAGGCCACTACCGCAACCAGTACCTGACCCTGAACTTCTACCGCGAGCCGCATCCGTTCTGCAACTACATCGGAGACGGCAAGCAGGAGCCCATCCCGTACGACGCCCTGCAGCCCGGAACCACTGAGGATACAAAGGAATAAGCAAACACCCACATGTGACACAGAGGGGAAGTCTGGAGACAGGCTTCCTCTTTTGACATCTGACGAGGAGGAAGCACATGAACGTATCGGATCTCCGCTACTTTGTGAGGGTCTGCGACGACCACAGCATCTCGCAGGCAGCGGAGCACTTTTTTATGACCCCACAGGGCATCAGTAAGGCGATCCGGCGCATGGAAGAGGAAGTGGGAACAGATCTTCTGCTCCGGAGCCAGAGCGGGGTGCAGATGACACCATACGGGCAGATCTTCTACGAGCATGCCGTCCGGATCCTCCAGGAGTGGGACCATGCACAGCAGGAGATCGACAGCCTGAAGGCACAGAACCTCGGGCTCCTGAAGCTCGTCTCTGCCTACGGCATCCTCCGGTACCTGACGCCCTCGTTCATTCATGCCTTCACGGACAGCAACCCCTCCGTTCACCTCGACTACACGGAGTTTCCGGACTCCTACGTGGAACAGAAGGTCCTGGACGGCGAGTATGACATTGGCCTTTCCCCCGTCAAGACCCAGAACCCGGAGCTGTCGTATCTGCCACTGTTTCAGAAGGAGATCTTCTTTGTCGTACACCCGGGGAGCCGCTTTTACAGCCGGCAGGAGGTCTCCATCCGCGAGGTGCTGGCAGAGCCCTTTGTCATGGAGAATGACCACTTCCTGATCCACCATCTGCTGTCCGACACCGCCGCAGGGGAGGGCGTCACCATCATCCCGTACTTTAGCACAAGTGGCTTCAGCCTCTGCTACAAGCTGTGCGAGAAGGGCGAGGCGAACACGGCCTCCATGGCCTTTATCTTTGAGGACATGGCCCAGGGCAGCATCCGGATGATCCCCTTTACCGAGCACCCGATGTGGCCGGTCGCGCTGATCCACAAGAAGGATGTTCCGCTCTCTGTGAGTATGCGGGCATTTATTGCCCATACGACAGCATGGAAGGAAACACTCCAGAGCGATGTCTGAAAATCCTCCTCCCTGTGACAGGGGAGGCGATCCCTTGGGACTGATGAAAACGAAAAAGAGCGGAAACTGTGCGGCTGATGCATCGTGACTTTGAAGAAAAGGCCTGCCAAAGAGGCACTGGTTGCGTACAAGGGACGGAGATCTCGGAGAGGCTGTCTCCTGGATTCGTCGCATTGATGGTGTGGAACCGCATCTGCAATCTCCTGCGTGAGAGGATGCCGCGTATGGAGAAAAGGTGCAGCTTCCTCACTGCGCCGGCTGCACGGAACAGCCTGGATATGATCCAGATCGCAAAAGTTAGAGAAATGCGCTGTGTGCAGAGAGCGCCTGCGAAGAAGCAGGAGAGATACGAAGTGCAGACAAAGCAGCTTGCGCAGGGACTGCAGGAAGAGCAGCACCAGTGCGAGACGAGATGCATTTTGCAGAGGGCGGCGGCCACTGATGCGGAACCCAGCGGCCGCCCGGCGGACCAGAACGGCCACCCTCTATTGCCTTACTCTTTGTGCTTAATCATGATGGTGTAGTGCTTCGTAACGCGTTTGTTGATTGCGTCAGCTGATACAGCGTCGTTCATGATCATTGCCTGCCATTTATCCGGTTCTCTCTGGGAACAAACAA
The DNA here is from genome assembly GCA_900318875.1 of uncultured Lachnospiraceae bacterium. Classification (GTDB taxonomy): domain Bacteria; phylum Bacillota; class Clostridia; order Lachnospirales; family Lachnospiraceae; genus CAG-791. Next base: position 7,223 of record ONMH01000128.1, read on the forward strand.
TAGTGCTC
>ONMH01000132.1 GCA_900318875.1 uncultured Lachnospiraceae bacterium
TGTTACCTGCCGAACTGGCAGTCGTTGTTGCCGGAGTCGGTCATCCACATCTCGAGCATGTTGATGGGATCATCGTAATCTGCAAGCCATCCCTCGCGGGCCACATCGAAGTTGCCCTGCTTTCTGTCGTTCAGGAAGGTCTGCCAGTCCTCGACGGAGATGTCCATCGTGATGCCGATCGCGGAGAGATCCTGCTGGATTGCCTGGGCAATGCCCTCGTGGGCGGAGCCCTCGTTGGTCAGATAGTTCAGATGAATCGGTGTCGAATCGGAGAGCGTTCCATCCTCATCGAACTCATAGCCCGCATACTCGAGCAGCTTTCTTGCCTCCTCGACGTTGACATCGCCTGCCACGGAGAGGTCCTCAAAGTAGCCATCCTCCACCGGGAAGGTGTAGTCGTCATCGTTGCTCTTGAACACGCCGCCGTTGCCGTCGCTCATGCCGGCCGGAATGTAGGAGGTTGCGATCTCCTGCTCGGTCTGGCCGATCGTGTCGATGATGTACTGGCGGTCGACGAGAAGCCCCATGGCTCTTCTCATAGCGGATGCCTGTGCTACGGTCTTGCCCGAAAACAGGTCGGAGTTGACATTGAAGCCGACGTAGTAGGTGCCGAGGAACGGAATGATGTGGAAGTCATCGCCGTTCTTGAGGTTTGCGATCTCACCGGTGGGAACCGTGTCCGCGTAGTCGATGTCGCCGGACTGGTAAGCTGCCAGGATTGCAGTGTCGTCTGCGGAGAGCATGAAGTCGAGCTCATCGACGGAGACGTTGTCGGCGTCATAGAAATACGGGTTCTTGACGTAGGTCATGGACTCGTTGTGCGTCCAGCTCTTAAGCGTGTACGCGCCGTCTGTCACAAAGCCTGCCTCGTTTGCCCAGGTATCGGAGCCGAAGGCCTCTGCGGGAACCGGGAAGAACAGCGGGAAGGCGAGCAGGGACATCATGTACGGGCAGGGCGCGATCAGCGTGAACTGCACCGTGTTGTCATCAACTGCCGTCACGTTGATGTTGGGGCTTGTTCCATCGCCGTAGCCGTCAAAGATGGAGAACAGATATGCATAGTCGCAGCCCGTATTGGGATCTGCCGCCCGCTGCCAGGACTTCACGATGTCGTTGGCGTTCAGCGTGGTGCCGTCAGACCACTTGAGGTCGGACTTCATGTGGATCGTGTAGGTGCAGCCATCCTCCGAGATCTCGGGATCGCCGTCCGCGAGGGCGGGGACGATGTTCAGATCAGCGTCATAGGTGTACAGACCCACGAAGGAGTTGGAGGCAAGGCTTGCGCCGTCCACGGAAGTATTTTTCTGGGGATCCAGGTGGTCCGGCTCGGAGGCGAGATTGATGCGCATCACATCCGCAGCCTCTCCGTTCTTCTTTGCGTACAGGAAGAACTTGGTTCCGGAGAGGTTTGCGTAGTCGCCGCTCCAGGCGGTGTTCTCGAGATAGAGGTCATTGTAATAGTAGATCGGCATGACAGCGCCGGTCGCCATCACCTGGTCCTCTGCCTGATGGAGCATTGCCTCACGCTTTGCCCCGTCGGTCTCTGCGTAGATCGCGTTGATGAGATCATCATATCCCGTCCAGTCCGGTGCCTGTCCGTCTCCGGTAAGGCCAACTGCCGTGACCCAGTCCTCAATGCCGTTCTCATCGGTGGGCTCGTAGAAGCCCGACCCGGAAGCTGCCGTGCTCTCCGTGGCCGCTGCTGTCGCAGCAGCTGTCGCAGCAGCGGTCGCAGAGGCGGCGGACGAAGAGTCGGACGGCGTGCTGGATGCGCTTCCGCAGGCAGCCAGGAGTCCCGCTGACATCGTCCCTGTCAGCAGCATGGCAATTACTTTCTTTCTCATAGTATCCTCCTTCTCTTTTACGTCTTCAGTGGTCGATGAAATATGTCTCCTTTGTTTGATGTAATTGTATTATTGTATACTATATCGCGTCACTGCGTTACTTTGCAACTTTAACTTTTCAGAACTTTCTCCCGATTCTTTAATTATCTTAGCCACAGCTCTTTTCAGGCGCTGTTGTTATGCACGCCATTTCATCATGGCCTGCTCCGCTCCGGGAGGCTGCCGAGCACAACCCCCGCAAGAACCAGGACAACGCCTGCCAGGTTTGCAGGCGAGAGCACCTCGCCATAGAGCAGAGCGCCTGCCACTGTGGAGGTGACTGGCTCGATAGAGGCCATGATCGAGGCCGCGCCGTTCTCCACGTGCTGCAGCCCTGTCGTGTACAGGGCAAAGGGAGCAACGGTGCACAGAACCCCGAGAAAGACCGCGGGGACAAGGAGCGCCGGATCTGCCAGAAAGGCACCCGTGATGCGGGGAAGACCGGTCAGGAAGGCAGAGGCGACGGCCGCCACAAGAAACGTGTAAAACGTAATCGTGAGCGGTCTGTACCCTCTCTGAATGGCAAACCTTCCAAAGATGGAGTACAGCGCATAGCCAAGACCTGCGCCGAGGCCAAACAGCAGTCCCTGCAGGGAGAGCCTTGTGCCGCTCCCGATCATGCCTGTCACCAGCATCAGACCGAACAGGGTCAGAAGAAGCGCTGCGATCTTTCCTCCGGTGATTTTCTCCTTAAAGAAAAGCGCCGAGAGCACGATCACAAAGGCTGGTGCTGTGTAGAGCAGGACTGCCGCCACCGACAGAGAGGTGATCGTAACCGCCTGGAAGTAGCAGAAGTTGAAGAAGACGATGCTCCCGATGCCGGTACCGAGAAAGCACCTAAGATCCCGAAGGCGGATCCTCCACTCCCCCTTTCTCCGAAGAAACAGGATGGGGAGAAGGACGAGGGTTGTGACCGCCGCACGGATCCATACGATATCCATGGAGGCGAGGCCGCTCTCATTCAGCCTTCTCACGAAGATGCTAAGGATCCCCCACAGCACCCCCGCAGCAGGGATCAGAAGCGGCGCACCTCTCTTCATGGTCAGATCTCCTTATACGTTGTGGCGGTACTCGTAGGGCAGCACCTTGATCTGGTTGTAGCTCGGGCAGTCGCGGACCCACTCCAGGGACTCCTTGACGATGGCCGTCTGCATCGGGATGTTGTTGGGCTCGCCGGCGTTGGAGCCGATCGGCACATGGGGTGCGGTGATGCGGGGTGCGCCCTGCTGTCTTGCGATCGGGGGAAGGGCTGCGATGACGCAGCAGCTCATGCCCGCCTCCTCACAGCATCTGGTGACGATGGTGGCGGAGCGGTGGCAGGTGCCGCAGCCTCCGGTGCAGAGGACAACGTCCACGCCCTGGGCCTTGAGCTTTCTTGCGATCTCCGGGCCGGTCTCGTTGCGGAACTTCTCGACGTTTCCGCCGCCGCCCATGAAGGTGTAGGTCTCCTCTGCGAGGGATCCGATAAAGCCCTCCCTGACCAGCTCTCTGAGCCGGTCGATCGGGAACATGGCGTTGACATCCTTGTTGATGTCGGAGTTGTCGAAGCCGCCGTGGGTGACCATCAGCTCGCTCGTGGGGGTGTCCCTCTCGATGACGCGGTAGGAGAAGTCACCGGAGGTGTTGAACGGCACCTGGCTCTTCTTGTGGATTCCGCCTGCGGTGATAAACGCCACCTTGCACTCGGAGAGGGGCTTTTTGAGTTCCGTGAACACCGGCTTGGGTGTCACAGGAACGAAGATTTCTGACTGCATTCCAGCTACTGTCGTAAGGCTCATCTTGTTCTCCTTTGTCTGTATCCTCAGATCTGTTCCTGCGGGATGTCCCGCTTTCCAATGATCTTCATGCCGCTCAGGTAGCACGCTGCCAATAGGCCCTCTTTCAGCGGCACATCGGTGAAGATCCATCGTCTCGGCACAGCGATGGTGCCAAGGTTCTGATCCAGTGTCAGCTTCACCGCGGTGTCATTCACCTCGGTGAGGCTCCCGCCCACGAGGCAGGGGAAGAGCTCCTCTTCCTCTGTCATCGGAGCGGCATCATAGTCAGGGGGTTCGTCCACAACCCAGAGATAGCTGAAGTAGAACTGCATCTCGCATCCGGGCTCCAGGGGGATATCCCCCCGGATGACCTTCTTCGGGACCGTGAGCACACCCAGCCTTCCGTGCAGGTGTACCTTCACCAGATCCCCTTCCGTCTCCCTGACCAGTCCGCCCATCAGGACGGGACCTATCATGTAGTCCTCCGGCTTCATCAGTGGAGCGTGCCGTTGTCGAGAAGTACTGTCTCCGGAAGGCCGAGGAGCTTGTTGTTTGCGTTGATGACGTCGTTGGACCACTTCTTCGGAGCGGGCTTGATCTCAACGCCAGCCATGCGGTTCTTCAGCATCTGGATGGCCCTTGCGGCAACCTCCCTGGTCACGCAGGAGCAGCCGGCCACGTTGTTCTCGAAACCGCCCTTGTCCATGTTTTCCTCGACCATGGCCGCCGCATACTGGTTGCCGACGACCAGCTGGCCCTGGTAGGCGCAGAAGGAGACGCCAACGACCGGGATTCCTCTCTTGCCGGCCTGTCCGATGTGCTGGATGAAGTCGATGTGGTTGTTGCCGAAGCCCTCGGTGGTGATGATGCAGCCGTCGATGTCGAGGGACTCAAGGAGAGACCCCAGTCTCTCGGAGACCCACATCTTCTCGTCATTGACCTGTGGGGAGCCGACGAAGATGACGCCGATGAGATCGAGCTCGTCATCTGCTGCAAGACCCTCTACGAGGGGCTCGCGGATGTAGTGGCGCGTCATCTCCTTGGTGGCGGGTCCGATGCAGGTCAGGGCATGGATGGAGCCGTCTCTGACCTGGTTTGGGGTCAGCATGATCGGTACATTGCCGCAGTCGACGTTCTTCTGGCCGCCCTTGACGCCGCAGGGCTCCTCGGGGCAGATGACGTTGTCGTGCATGGCTCCCTGGCCCATGATCTCC
>ONMH01000133.1 GCA_900318875.1 uncultured Lachnospiraceae bacterium
ACTTCAAAATGCAGGTTGGATTTTGGTATGAAAGATACCCAGCGACATATCGATGGAGTCTATCAACACGGAAATTGCGATAGATGATGTTGAATGCAAAAGAAAAAGAGAAGACGATGATCTCTACGTTAACGGGTAGAAATTGATCCCTAATAGCTTGATGCAGCATAAGCATCCCGTCTTACGCACAATGGGAGCAACAAAAATTGCACAGGGAGCTGCCAGAGCTGAGGAAAGGATAGGAATCTGGACCAGCTGCCGATCTGGTTTAGGATGTCCCGGAAGATGCACCTTGGTGCGATATCAAACTGGGTCAGGCACTTCCGAAAATTCCGTGCGTTCTCCAACTACTGAAATGGCGTCGAGGCTGAGGTATCCTATCTCCGCAATACCGGCATGGTGGGCAGTTGAGGCAGCCAGAAGGCTCACGAGGCTCTCTTCGGCACAAAGGCAATCGCATAAAGCGTCGGGCTTTACCTCTTGTTCTGTGCCAGAAAAGTGCGTGCGGCAGGAAAAGCGATATCCACTGTTCTGCTGTGGGCATCACAAGCAAGGAAGCTATTTTGCTGTGTGAAAGCTGATACAAGGATTTCTGGGGAAACATTAAAAGGCCGGCACAATTCGTGCCGGCCTTTGTATAGGGGGAGTTAAGTTTGAAAAGAGTAATTCTCTTCAGGTGCATCATCCGGCAGCAGGGCTGTCGAAATTGTCATCCGGGGGACTCTTGTTCCCCTTTCTGATGTCATAACGATAGCGGAGAAACATTAAGCGAAGCTTAAAAAGATGTGAGCACTTTGTGTCCTGAGCCGAAATAAGGCTCCCTTCCCGCTCGTTTTCTCCCGGTTTTTCGTGTGGTAGTATTATAGAACCGGCAAGGACAATGGCGCGGAAGCAGGTGATGCGGCGATGGCACAGGACAAGCAGGGAGCACGCAAGGACGCAGAGCGGGAGACGGATGGTCTCATCCGTGCGCTCCTGGATATGGGAGAGGCTCTGATCGGGAGCGGCGCGGAGATCTACCGGGCGGAGGATACGCTGCGGCGGATTGCAAAGGCCTACGGGGCGACAGACTGTGAGGTCTTTATCATCACCTCCAGCATTGTAATCACCCTGGACCGGGCAGATGCAGGCCCCAGAACCCAGACGCGCCGCATCCGCAGGCAGGTAGAGAACAACTTCACAAAGCTCGAGGACCTGAACGAGCTCTCCCGGGAGGTGTGCACCCATCCGATCTCCACAAAAGAGCTCCAGGCAAAGACCAGTGCCATTGCAAAGATCACGGTGCCGAGGCGGGGGATGCTGCTTGGATATGTGCTCGCTTCCTCGGCCTTTACCCTGTTCTTTAGCGGAACCTTGGCGGACGCCCTGGCGGCAGGTGCTGTGGGCGCAGTGCTCTTTGCGCTGCAGGTCTATGTGGGACCCTTCTGCATGAATGCAGTGGTCTCCCAGTTCCTGGGCTCCTTCTTCTCCGGCATCCTGATCTGCATCCTCTGCCGGCTGTTCCCCTCCCTGCACATGGCACGGATCATGATCGGAGACATCATGCTGCTGGTCCCGGGAGTTGCCTTTACGAACAGCATTCGGGACGTGCTCCTGGGGGATACCCTGTCGGGAATTGTCCGGTTTGTGGAGGCGCTGCTGTTGGCTGCCGTGCTGACAGTCGGCTTTCTGGCAGCCATTCTGCTGTTTGGGAGGATTTTCTGATGGGAAATCTGCAGATCACGCAGCTCTTCTCCGGTGCGGTCGGCTGCATCGGCTTTGGTCTGATCTACAACCTGCGCAGGCGTTACCTCCCCCTCGCCGCGGTCGGGGGCTTCCTTGGCTGGCTGGTGTATCTTTCCTGCTCTTTTTATGTGTGGCCGGGCGGAATCTTTCTGCCGACGCTGGCTGCCTCCTTTATGACGGCGATGTATGCGGAGTTTCTGGCGCGGCGCTGCCATGCGCCCTCGACCCCGTTCTTTCTGACGGCGGTGATCCCGCTGGTCCCCGGAAGCACCCTATACTACTGCATCGATGCCCTGGTGCAGAGCGAGGAGACCGAAGCGCAGCGCTACGGCACCCAGACCTTCCTCTACGCCCTGGCGATCGCCGCGGGCATGGCCATCGCCTGGACGCTGTGCGATTTCTCCCGGAAGGTGCGGCGGGCCCTTTCCCGCGGCGGGCAGATCTGACCATTCGGATCAAAACAAAACTGGCACTTTTCAGAATGCCAACAGGGCTTACAATGGATCCTGGACAATTCAGCAGGCTTGGATTCCGCCTGCTCCGGGAGGTGACAGAGATGGATCTCGTGGGAATTCGGGAACAGGCAGCACAGGCGGCAGAGGAGGTCTGTGTCGGCGCAAAGCTCCATGCGGGGCAGCTCTTTGTGGTGGGATGCTCCTCCAGTGAGGTGCTGGGAGAGAAGATCGGCACCCATACCAGCCTGGAGGTGGCAAAGGCCCTGTATGACGGCATCGCAGAGGAACTCGAGGAGCGGGGGATCTGTCTTGCGGCGCAGTGCTGTGAACACCTGAACCGGGCACTGGTGGTGGAGAGAGGCGTGATGGAAAGGTATGACCTGGAACAGGTCAATGCGATCCCCCAGCCCAATCATGCAGGCGGTGCCTTTGCTACAGTGGCCTATCAGCAGATGAAAGATCCGGTTCTGGTAGAGAGTCTTGACGCCAGGGCGGATGCGGGCATGGACATCGGCGGGACGCTGATCGGGATGCACATCCACCCGGTGGTGGTGCCCCTTCGAATCTCCCTGGACCACATCGGGGAGGCGGTTCTGATCTGTGCCAGGAGACGGCCCAAATATGTGGGCGGGAGCCGGGCAATCTACGACGAAGCGCTCCTGTAAGCAGCAAAATAGCGGCAGGTTCCCATCTGGGAGCCTGCCGCTTTCTCTCTGGGTGCTGTTCTGATGTCAGACGCCGCTGTAGACGTGGAAGCCGCCGTCCACCGCCAGGGTGATGCCGGTGACGAACTTAGAGCCCTTCGGATCGCAAAGGAACAGCATGCCGCCCACCAGGTCGTGCACATCGCCGAACTTTCCCATCGGGGTGGCTGCGACGATCTTTGCCGTCCGGGGTGTCGGCGTGCCGTCCTCGCTGTAGTGCAGGAAGTGGTTCTGCGCGGAGTCAAAGAAGCCCGGTGCCATGCAGTTGACCCGGATGCCGCTCTTTGCAAAGTAGGTGGCAGCCCACTGGGTCCAGGAGGTGACGGCTGCCTTGGCGGCGGAGTAGCCCGGAATCCTTGTGAGCGGGGTGAAGGAGCCCATGGAGGCCATGTTGATGATGGAGGCGTTCTCCTGGCCGAGCATCACCTCGCCGAAGACCTGGGTGGGCAGAATCGTGCCGTAGATGTTGAGCTCGAGCTCCCGGTTGATGTTCTCCGCATCCATGGTGAAGAAGGTGGTGTCCCCCTCCTTCGCCTCGTCGTACTGATCCTGGGGCACCATGGCACTCTTGATGGAGCCGCCGGCGCAGTTGATCAGGATGTTGATGTGGCCGAAGGATGCGAGAATCTCCTTCCGGCAGGCGAGGAGACTCTCCCGGCTCATGACGTCTGCGGCAAAGGCCTTTGCCTCTCCGCCGTTCCCGCGAATGCGCTCCACGACGGCGGCGCCGTGCTCGACGCTCCGCCCGATGACGGCGATCTTCGCCCCGCACTGTGCCAGTGCCTCTGCAAACATGCCCCCGATGAGGCCGGTGCCGCCGGTGATGACGGCGACCTCTCCCTTTACATCAATCTGAAACGGTACCTGATAGGTATTGCCCATGGTTTCCCTCCTTTTGCCGTGATTGCCGTATTTACAGTATCTTCAGCTTCATGATAGCGTGAGAATATTCCGTATTCTACGGATATTCAGGCAGAAACCTTGCAAATCCTGCACGACCCTGTAGAATGGTATCCAGGAGAGGAGAGGATATGAAGCTGTTCACGACCTGTCAGGCGGCGACCGAGCACTGCAAGACCACCCATACCTTTGCGGTGGCCCATCTGTACTCGGACGATGCCTCCATGAAGATGCACATCCACGACACCTACGAGATCTACTACTCGATCTCCGGCGGCAAGCAGTTTTTGATTGACAACCGGTTTTACGACTTCGGACCGGGAGATCTGTTTTTCATCAACCAGTACGAGAGCCACTACATCTCCCGGCTGGAGGAGGGCTCCCACGAGCGGATTCTGCTCTCCATCGATCCGGAATATCTCTCGGAGTGCAGCACCGAGCTGACAGACCTGAACCGGTGTTTCACCGAGCACAGCAGGCCCAATGGCCACCGCATCCACCTCACCAGGGAACAGCAGGAGAAGTTTATGCTGTACATCCACCGGTTTGAGGACAACACAGGATACGGGGCCGATGTGATGGACAGGGCCCTGTTCATGGAGCTGATGCTGTACCTGAACCTGCTGTTCTTCTCCGAGACGCAGCAGGAGCCGGAGCGGGACCACCCTGCCCCTGAGAGCCGCAGGGCCCAGGTGGATGCGATCCTGTCCTATATCAACACCAACATTCGCGCGGACCTCTCCATCGGAGCACTGGCTGGTCAGTTCTACATGAGCCCCTCCAGCCTGTGCCGGATCTTCAAGGAGACCACCGGCACCACCCTGAACCGCTACATCACGGCCAAGCGGATCTCCCTGGCCAAGTCCCTTCTTGCCCAGGGCAAGAGCGTGACCCAGACCTGCCTGGAGTCGGGCTTTCGGGACTACAGCAACTTCCTGAAGGCCTTCACCAAGGCCGTCGGGGTCTCCCCGGGAGCGGGACATGGCGCTTCGGTTGAGGCCGAGGCTGGCTGCGAGCTCCGTCCGGGAGAGGGGAAGCATGCGGGAGCCGTCGGAGAGGACGGGCAGGGATTCGAGATAGAGCAGAATCCGGTCCTCTGCGCTCTTCTGCCCGAGGATCTGGACCTTCTGGTTTAAGTAGATGTTCTGCCGGGAGAGCGCCTGCACGAGGTTTGCCAGGATCTGGTGCCGGAAGGGGACTCCGCAGGTGCTGCAGGAACAGGCAAGAAGCGGGGTAAGACAAAGGCGCAGCAGGACGCTGTCGGAGACCGCAGCCAGCTGCACCTTGGAGCGGCTCTCCGGGAGTGCTGCAAAGCTCTCCCCGCACAGGCTCCCCGGCAGGAACTGGGCGAGGGTGATCTCGTCAAAAGCCCGGTTGAGGAAGCTCCCCTCGAGGCACCCCTCCAGCACGTAGTAGGCGCCGGAAAAGGGGTCTCCCTGGGCGAGGATCACCTCCCCCTTTGTCACCGCAAGAACCTGCGCCTCCATGCAGGAGAGGGCAGCGTCCAGACTCTCCTCCGGGATGCCCAGAAGGAGCGGACATTTCTTCAACACCCTGTCGTAGGTTTTTCGCATATCCTGAAGCGTCATGGCAGTACCTCCCACCATCAGCATAGCAAAAAAGCCGGGAAAAGTGTGTTGCAGAGGCAACAGCAGACCCCATGGGAGGCCTCCCATGGATGCCCGGGGAACCTCCATGCGTGGGGACCGCATATGCGTGGGGACCGCATATGCTATACTGAGAGCGCGGAAGAGAATTTTCCGGGAAGGAGAGGCCGGATGGAGGCGACAGGAGAAATCCCAGCAGTGGCAGCAGGGGAGGAGCGGTACGGGGAAAAGGCGAGGGCGCTTGCCCGGAAGATCGGGGCGCCGTATCTTGCCGAAGTGCCGCAGGAGCAGCTCTGCCTGGTTGTGGAGGACAGGGGACTCTCCCTGAAAAAGGGGGAGCTCTCCCTGCAGGGGGACTTTACCCGGATGGAAAAGCGGCTCCGGCAGCCCAATCTCAGTTCCGAGCTCCTGGTGAAGGCGGCGAGAATCCGGGATGGGGAGAACCCCACCGCGGTGGACGCCACGGCGGGGCTCGGGGAAGATGCCCTGCTCCTTGCCGCGGCGGGCTTTCGGGTGACCCTGATGGAAAAGGACCCTGTCATCGCGGCGCTTCTCTCGGATGCCCTGGAGCGGGCAGCAGGAACCCCTGCTCTGGCCGGGGCCGCGGGCAGGATGCGCCTTCTGGAGGGGGACAGCCTGGAACTTCTCGGGTCGCTCCCTTTTGTCCCGGATGTCATCTACCTGGATCCCATGTTCCCGGAGCGGCAAAAGAGCGGGCTTGTCAAGAAGAAGTTTCAGCTCCTCCATACGCTGGAGAAGCCCTGCACGGACGGGGAGACCCTCCTTGCGGC
>ONMH01000076.1 GCA_900318875.1 uncultured Lachnospiraceae bacterium
GAGAGCGAGAGCGCCTCTAAGTCTGAGAGCGAGAGCGCTTCTGAGTCGGAGAGCAAGAGCGCCTCTAAGTCTGAGAGCGAGAGTGTTTCTGAGTCGGAAAGCGAGAGCGCCTCTAAGTCGGAGAGTGAGAGCGCTTCTGAGTCGGAGAGTGAGAGCGCCTCTAAGTCTGAGAGCGAGAGTGTTTCTGAGTCGGAAAGTGAGAGCACCTCTGCGTCCGAGAGCGAGAGTGCTTCTGAGAGCGAGAGTGTTTCTGAGTCTGCAAGTGAGAGTGCTTCCGCATCGGAAAGTGCCACCGCCCAGTCAAGTGAGACCTCCGATTTCGATGATTCGGGAACAGCGGCAGGCGGTTCTGTTTCCGAGAGCATGGATGCGGCGGATCCAGAGACCACCTCGGTACCGGATTCCGGTTTGAGACAAATCGAAGACGGCGGCTATGAGGATCCGGATGAGGAAGAGGGAAGTGTCCTTGGGGCATCCAGAGAGAGAAACGAGGCGGATCCTGCAGAATATCCTGCATCTAAAGAGAAGGCGGCTTCGGTTCTCGGCGCAAGCCGGAATGCAAAGACCGGTGATGCGGGTGTGACAGCCAATGCCGGCGCAATCGCTGGAGCAGGTGGAATTCTGGCCGGATGGATGGCAACACGCAAAAAGAATCGCAAGAAATGATGCGGCGAGACTTCGCAGCAGATCGCATCTGTCTTGTCAATCAGCGGGTATGATTGAGAGGGAGGTATCTGGATTCAGATACCTCCTTCTTGCCGAGAAGGAACCAAAAGAGACCAAAAAGAGGACAGCAGCGAAGATGCGGACGATAGTGGGAAAAAAGGCGGGATACACGGGGATGATCCTGGCTCTTTACATACTGGGGCGCGGAATTCCCCTTCCCTGGGTGACCTATACGCCGACGGCGGAGACGGGATTCCAGTCATTTCTTCTGCAGATGATCGGAGCCCAGACCCGTTCCGGATCGCTCCTGTCTCTGGGCTTGATGCCATGGATGACCGCATCGATCGTGTCGGCGCTCTTTCGGGCGGTGATGCACGCCGACACAGCCCGAAGCTCTCCGGCACATGCAAGGCGTATGACCGCTCTTCTAGGACTTGTTGTTGCACTGGTACAGGCATATGTGACGGCAGCGCGTCTGAAATATCGGGACGGGTATTTTTCCAGCCCTTTGTTTCGCAGTGCGGCAACCATTCTGGTTCTAATGGGCGGCGCCTTTGCGGTCGCCTGGCTTGCCGAGCAAAACCGTCTTCACGGAATCGGCGGACAGACCGCGCTGATCCTCATCAACGTGGAGTCTTCCCTTGCGGGGCAGGTCATGCTGGCATTTGGCGGTACTGATACGAAGGCGCTCTCTCCGGCGGAAACGGCGCTGGGGATTCTATTTACGGTGCTCAGCATCCTGCTGACCATGTTGTTTGAGAATGCGGAGATCCGCATCCCGATCCGCCATGTGATGCTTCACAGCGATCTGGCGGGGGATGACTACCTTGCCGTCAAGCTCAACCCCTCGGGGATGATGCCGGTGATGTACGTGATGTCCCTGTTTGTGCTGCCCTACTGCCTGTGCCGGGCCCTGTCCTGGTTTTACCCGGACAATCCCGCGCTGCTGTATGTCGCGGACAACCTGAACCTGAACACCGGTTTCGGCATTGCCATCTACAGTGCCCTGCTGGTGGCCATGACCTTTGCGCTGGCGTTTTTGTTTATCAACCCGTCGGAGATCGCAGGCTCGATGCAGGAAAATAACGACATCATCCCGGGCCTTCGCCCCGGGCAGGACACGAGGCGTGAGATCCGCAGAAATGTCCTGTTTGCCGCCTTCTGTAGCGCTGCTGTGCTGTTTCTGGTGGTGGCGGTGCCCATGATCTGCCGGCAGGCGATGCACTCCTCGTCCGACCTCTTTACCCTATCCACCTCGCTGTGCATCCTGGTGGGTCTCTGGAACACCGTACTGGACGAGGTCCGGGTACTGCGCACGCTGGACCGGTATCACCCATTTTTATAGAAGAAAGTAGGCATTGGAGGCGCTATGTACATCTTCCTTCCATCCTGGTATACGGATCAGAACTGGAACCTGGCCGGGCGGCCCTGGCACCAGGCCCAGGCGAGTCACTTTGACGACGCGGTCAGCCAGCTGCGAATGTTTCGGCATGCAGGGGAGGAGACCATGATCTGGCTTTTGGCCTATGCGCCACAGCTGGAAGCTGCCCTGCACCGGCAGAACCTCTATCCGACACCCTTCTGGTCCGCCTTTGACGCGCTGCAGGGGGTGGATTTCACGGGCATCGGCGTCCTCTCCTTTGAGGAGCTGTCCTGGCCGGCGGACCTGGAGTGGATCGAGACGCCCTTTGTCATCACGGCCTTTCACGGCGGGGAGCGGTATGCCCGGGTGGAGCTGGACGAGGAGGGAAGACTTCTCTTTATCGATTACTATGACAGGGACAAGACCCATCACCGGGACATCTTTGATGACCGGGGCTTTCTCTCCTCGCGCCTGTTTTTTGCCGGGGAGGTCCCGGCGCGGCAGGAGTTCTACGACCCACAGGGGATCCTGCGCTTTACGAGGAATCTTTTGAGCGGCCGCGTGGAAATTGCCGCGGCGGCAGCCGGCCTGGTGTCAAAGACCTCCTATGATTCCATGGCAGCCTGCCTGGGGGAGTTGCTGGCGGCAAAGCTTCATCAGACTTCTGCAAAGGACTGCCTGATTCTTGCGGTGGATGCCAGGCAGAACCATCTGGTGCTGGATGCCTGCCCGGATCAGAAGCTGGTGCTCTCTTTCTTTGAGGACCGTTTTGATCTGTCGGATGTCAGGGAGGTGAGGCACCTTCTGGCCGGGGCAGACCTGGCGGTGACTGACAGGGAGCGGGAGGCGAAGATCCTGCGGCAGGACAAAGAGGTGAAGATTCCAGTCCGGGACATCTCCCCTTTTGACACGAGACTCTCCCTCGGGTGCAGCCAGAGGTCCTGGGATCTCAAGGTCTATCTGCCGGTGGACGGCCTGGAGGAGCCCTACCTCTCCAAGGCGCTGGAACAGATCTTCCGGTACATGCAGACCAATTCCAAGACGGCTCTTATTGTGGGGACGCAGCGGTCGGGACAGGAGCTGGAAGCGCTGCGCCGGCAGTTCGCGGGCCGGCTTGTCCGCCTCCAGATGGAGGAGCTTGGCGAAGAGCGCACCGCTCTCCCAGATGACGAGGACCAGGAGCCGGGTGAGGAAAAGCAGAAGTCACCCCGGATCCGTTTTGTCACAGTCCGCTCCGAGAGTGAGCTCATCCAGGTGCTGGAGGACATTCGGCTCATCGTGGATGTTCGGGACCAGCCGGATCTGTACCTGCAGATCTCCGGCATCAGCGCTGGCATCCCACAGGTCAACTACCGCTTCACCCGGTACGTGGAGCACCAGAAGGACGGGTACATCATTCCCAACATCGACCATGTGGAGGAGGCACTGGACTACTACCTGACCGGTCTCTCCCACTGGAACGAGGCCTTGGTCTACTGTGTCAAAAAGGCGCAGGAGTACACCGGGGGATCCCTGGTGTCCGTCTGGAAAAAGATGCTGGAGAAAGGGGAAAAGAAAGATGGCTGACAGACCGCTCTCTATCCTGGAAGTCGGGAGCCTTCCGGAAGAGGACCGAGAGGTGGCAGCAGGAGTGCTCCTTCATATCCGGAGTCGAATCCCGGAAAAGATCGAGGAGGCCTGGGACGGCGTCGTCATAGATCGGCCGCTCTCCCGGGAGGAGATCGGAATCCTTGCCAAGACCTCCCTGCCCCACCGCGTGTTCTACCGGGATTCTGCCCTTTCCGTCGATCCCGTCAGCGGACCCTTTCTTGCCCAAAAGCTGGCAGAGTATCTCCCGCCGGAGAAATATGACACCTTTTTGCAGCACTTTTCAGTCCGCTATTTTCGGGGACAGTACGGCGAGCGCAGGGCGCTGGGGAATTTTCGCCCCAATCCCGCCTTTGTGGACCACGTCCGGTATCTTGGCAACAACCGCATGGTGCTCTCCCAGCGCTATGGGGATGGCCAAACGGCGGTTCCGGTTTTGACTGTCCGCAGCTCCATCCTGATCTGGGAGGAGCAGCCGCTGGATTTCTTTTGGGAGATCCTGGCGGGGGCGGGCGTCCTGTTTTCGGTCCGCGTGCGGCAGATTGGAGAGGGAAGTCTGGACACGGTGGTCAAAACCTGGGATCTCTCGGAAGAGGATCTCTCGCAGCCCATCTGCCTCTGCTCCAAGGGGCGGGGAACCCTCTCCATCACCCTTTTTGCCAGAGGGGAGGGGGAACTCTCCGTGGGTCCGCTCCACACAAGATACGCGCGGGAGGGCGCCGGGGTGTTCTTCCCCGGCGGAGAGCGCCTTGCAGGGCGGGACGGGCGGGAGGCTGCCGTCTACTTTGAGCCCGGAGATGGAAAGCCGCCGCTCTGCGTGTACTTTTCCGGCTACCGCACGGCGGAGGGGTTTGAGGGCCTGCACATGATGCAGGACCTGGGAGCGCCTTTTCTCCTTGTCACCGACATGGCCCTGGAGGGCGGTGCCTTCTACCTGGGGGATCCGGATTTCGAGGACCTTATCCGATCCGCCATCTGTAAGACCCTAAAGCGCCTGCACTTTACACAGGACCAGCTGATTCTGTCCGGCATCTCCATGGGCTCTTTCGGCGCAGTCTACTACGGGGCGGCATTTCATCCCCATGCGCTGATCGTTGGGAAACCGCTTTTGAACCTGGGGAGCATCGCCGCCAATGAGCGGCTTCTTCGCCCCGGCGGCTTTCCCACCTCCCTCGACATCCTGCAGCGCTTTGCCGGATCCGACGGGGCGGAGACGCTCAACCGCCGGGCCTTTGCCCGGGTGGACGCGGCAAACTGGGAGGGAACCGAGGCCGCTGTCTCCTACATGGCCCAGGACGATTACGACCCGACGGCTTACCAGGATCTGCTCGCCCATCTCAGGGGCAAGCACACCACGATCTACGGCAAGCGCATCACCGGGCGGCACAACGACAACACCAGCGCGGTGGTGGAGTGGTTTGTCAGTCAGTACCGGCGCATCCTGCGCGAGGACTTTGCGAGATGAGAATTTATCAGAATCAGTGCATTTTTATCATCCGCTGGGACGGCGGGGCAAAGGACACCTATCTCTACGGGACCGAACTGGACTGGAACCGGCAGGGGCCGATCCGGTTTGCAAACCGGTTCCTGCCCTCCGGTCAGGCGATCCGGACCTGGTCCAGTGCCTGGACCTACCAGCGGGACCGGGTGGAGGCCCAGCTTCCTGTACTGGAGGAGGGAAAGGCGTACCAGCTTCGGACCTTTCTCCGGGATGATCCGGAAGGGACGGTGCTGCTGCGGCTTCGGTTTTTCGACCGCTACGGGGAGCAGTGCGCCTTCTTTGTCAGCGAGCACCGGATGGATCGGTTTGTGTGCCCGGCGGGGACTTTTTCCTGGAAGATGGAACTTCTCTGGGCCGGCGCCAGGTCGCTCTGGTTCGACCACATCGAGGTGGAGGAGGCACCGAAGGAGGAACTTCTTCCCCTTTCGGAAGAAGAGCGGGGAAAGACCACACTGGTTCTTGTCATCCCCGAGGGCGCAAGCCGGATGATCCGGCTCCCGGCGCTGCCGGACCCGCTGCCGGGCCTTCGGGCGGCGTTTCTTCCGACGCTGTTTCTCGTCCCGGATGCCATCCCCGCGGGGGAGACCTCCCTGGAGGAGCTGACTCAGGGCTATCGGAAGGTGGTGATCGTGACCTACGGCGAAAGGACAAAGAGCGCCGGGGCGCGGATCGCGGCCTCTCTTCCCGGCGCAGAGCACCGCGCGTTTGACAATATTGGCAGGATGCAGGATTTTCTGTCGGGGAGGTTCCTATGATGCAGCAGGCGGTCTCCTCCTGGAGACGGAAGAAATACGAAAAGATCCTGCGCAGAATCAACGCCCTGGCCCCGGCCATGAAGGTGCTCTCCGACGGGGACTTTGCAGAAAAGACAGGACAGCTGCGCAGACAGTATCAGGCGGGAAAGAGCCTGGAACAGCTCCTTCCGGAGAGTTATGCCCTGGTGCGGGAGGCGGCGGGGCGCGTGCTGCAGATGGTCCCCTATGACGTGCAGGTGCTGGGGGCAATCGCCCTCCACTTCGGGGACATCGCCGAGATGAAGACCGGGGAGGGGAAGACCCTCTCGGCTGCCATGCCCCTCTACCTCAATGCCCTGACGGGAAAGAGCTGCATTCTGGTCACCACCAATGAGTACCTTGCGGCGCGGGACGGGGGACAGCTGAGCCAGCTTTACGCCTTCCTCGGGATGACCACGGGCATCGGCGTGACCACCCAGCCGGGGCAGCAGCTCACCGCTGAAAAGAAACGGCAGATCTACGCCTGCGACATCGTCTACACCACCAACGCGGTTCTGGGCTTTGACTACCTGATCGATAACCTGAGCCGCAGCCCGAAGGAGCGGTTCCTGCGCCCCTTCTACTACGTGATCGTGGACGAAGCGGACGCTGTACTGCTCGACAGCGCCCAGACGCCCCTGGTGATTTCCGGCGCGCCCCGGGTGCAGTCCAACCTCTATGCCATCACCGACGATTTCGTCAGCATGCTCCGGGAGGAGGACTTCGAGGTGAAGGATAGAACCAAGGCCTTTCTGACCGACAGCGGGATCCTGCGGGCGCAGAAGTACTTTGCCGTCTCCAACCTGTTTGCCCCGGAAAATGAGGAGCTCCTCCGTCACATCTGTCTCGCCCTGCGGGCGCAGAAGACCATGGAGCGGGAGAAGGACTATCTGGTGGACCGGGGAAAGGTAGTCCTTTTGGATGCGTCCTCCGGCCGCATGCTGGAAAGCACAAAGCTTGGGAACGGCCTCCACCAGGCGCTGGAGGCCAAGGAGCATGTGACACTCACAAAGGAGAACCGGCAGATGGCCTGTGTCACCTACCAGGATTTATTCAACCTCTTCCCGAAGCTCTCGGGCATGTCCGGCACAGCAGTGCAGGATGCGGAGGAGCTCCGGGGCACCTACGGCTGCGAGGTCGTCCGCATCCCCACCCACCGTCCCTGCCGCCGAAAGGACGCCGCGCCAAGGTACTATTCGAACCTGCGGGCCCAGCTGATGGCGGTCATGGAGGAACTCACAAAGGTGCACGAGGCGGGGCGGCCGGTTCTGGTCGTCACCGAGTCCATTGGAGTCTCCGAGCTCATCTCGGGCCTTCTTCTGGAGGACGGAATTCCCCACAGCGTGCTCAATGCCCGCAATGCCGCCAAGGAGGCCCAGATCATCAGGGAGGCCGGGCAGAAGGGTGCGGTCACGGTGGCGACCGGCATGGCAGGCCGCGGCACCGACATCAAGCTGGGGGAGGGTGCAGACGCCCTGGGCGGCCTCTGTGTCCTGATCGTTGGGGAGATGGAGAACCGTCGCATGGAGCTGCAGGCAAGGGGACGGGCAGGCCGGCAGGGAGATCCCGGATCCTCCCAGGTGTTTGTGAGCCTGGACGACACGGTGATTCGGGACCACGGAAAAAAGTCTCTCCGCCGGTATCGGACCACGGACCGGACCCTTTCTTCGCCCCGGCTGATCAGTGCCTGCCGGCAGGCCCAGAAGATCAGTGAGGAGCAGGGGCGCCTGGCAAGGCGCAGCACCGCAGAGTACGCGGTCAGTCTCTCCCGGCAGAGACAGCTTGTCTACGAGATGCGGGATCGGATCCTGCGGAAGGTCCCGGAGGACGATACCTACTATTTCGCCATGGAGCGGGAGGCCGTGGATGCCTGGCTGGAGAAGATTCCGGGCCTTCCCAGTGTCGATGCGGTGGCCCGGTACTGTCTCGACAACATCACCTACCGGCTGCCGTCTTCCTTCGACCTCTGGGATTTTTCCACCAGGGATCGGATCCGGGATGTTGTCCTAAGCCTTGCCAGGGAGGCTTTTGCGCGGAAGAAACAGGAGATCGGAAGTAAGGAGCACTTTGCGCTGTTCCTGCGCAGAATGCTCCTGCGTGCACTGGACGATGCCTGGGTGGAGCAGGTAGACTATCTGCAGCAGCTGCGGTCCGCTGTAGCGGGCCGTCAGTACGCGCAGAAAAACGTGATCTATGAGTACCACCGGGAAGCCTATGCGGCCTTTGTGCGCATGGAGCAGACGGTCAAGATCCAGGCGATGCGCGGCATTCTCCTGGGCGAGGTGATACGGACCAAAGCGGGCGGCATCCAGGTCCGGATGCCTTAGCAGACAGGTGAAAGGAAGGGAAAGATGATTTACTGCTTCAATCGCGGTATCGGCTGGGCCTCCAGCGGTGTCGAGTACGCCCAGGCTTATCGGGCAAAGGCCTTTCGGAACATCGGGGCAAAGGCAAAATTTGTCTTCACGGACATGTTCCGGATGGAAAACATGGAGACCATGACGAAGGCCATCGGCTTTGCAGATTCCGAGGTGATCTGGCTCTACCAGTTCTTTACCGACTTTCACCCCGGTCCCTGCACAGTGACGGAGGAGGATCTCATAAAGACCTTCCCGGATCAGGACTTCCGCCGGGTCGAGATCAGGGACGGCGTACAGTTTGTGTTCCCACAGACGCCAAACACCTTTGTCAACGCCTTTCGCAGCAGGGGGAGCGGTACCTGCATCCAGCGGGCGGAGCATGTGGTGAACGGGTACCTTCTCAGGACTGACTACTACTCCTATGGAAAGATGTTCTCGGAGTTCTATGCCCCGAAGGACGGAAAGG
>ONMH01000124.1 GCA_900318875.1 uncultured Lachnospiraceae bacterium
GCAGAGGAAGCGGCGGTGCCCGAGGAGCTGGAGCTCCCGCATCCTGCAAGTGCGGCTGCTGTCATTGCACTCGCTGCCATGATCGCTGCAAATCTCTTCTTCATAATGATTTCCTCCTTTTTGTCCGGTTGGTCACAAGCCAATAAAAAAACAGACAACTGCGTCTTTGAGACGCCTTTGTCTGTCTGCTCGAAAGCTTACCCGTATCATAGGGAGCTGCCGATTTTTTGTAAACTTATAATTTTTCATGCTCTGCATGCAAAATCGGAATGGATAAACATTTTTCATCCAGAGATCCCCGAAAAATCCCTGTTTCTTCCGGGATTTCCCGCACCTGCTGCTCCTCTTTTTTTCTCTGCAGCGCCGATATTTTCTCAAAATTTCTTTGCCAATTTCCCTGCTTTCGCTATATAATCCCCCTAACGGAGGCGGCAGAACCGGCACCTCCTCTCTCTTTCTGATGTGCGTTGCTGCGTCCGGGCGGGGGAGTCGCGACCGATACCAGGAATCCAGATAGGACGGGCAGCTCCGGGTTTCATACAGAACAATGATTGTCAACGGGGACATTTCCAGACGGAAATGTCCCCGTTTTGTTGTTCCTGTATTCTGCCGCCTGCCGGAAAGGAACGGCTGTCATGGAAATCTCAAAGTATGCACTGTTTGCGGACGTCGCAGAGACCCATAACTTCACCAAGAGCGGAGACCGGCTCGGCTACACCCAGCCCGGGGTCTCCCATACCTTAAAGTCCCTGGAGACGGAGCTCGGCTTTGCCCTGTTCCGAAGGGCCAGGAACGGCGCCTTTCTGACGCCGGCGGGCAGGCAGATCCTGCCGCTCGTGCGTCAGCTCCTTTCGGTGAACGAGCACCTGGAGGAGACGATCTCCTCTCTGAACGGCCTCACCACCGGCCACATCACGATTGCCTGTTTTGCGAGCATCTCCCGCAACTGGCTCCCCCAGATCATCTACCGCTTCCGGCAGGACTATCCCGGCATTGAGATCGAGCTCCTCGAGGGCGGCACGGATGACATCGTGGGCTGGATTGAGGACCATGTGGCGGACTTCGGCCTTCTCTCAAGGCGCCACACAAGCGCCCTGAACTGGATCCAGCTCCGGGAGGATCCGCTCATGGCAATCCTCCCCAATGAGCCGAAGTATGCGCAGAGGAAGTCCTACCCCGTGGCGGAGATGGTAAAGCAGCCGTTCATCCTCTCCGCGGAGGGGACGGACTACGACATCCACCACCTGCTTGACAAGACGAAGATCAAACCGGACATTCGCTTTACCTCCAAGGACGACCATGCGATCGTCTCCATGGTGGCAAACCGCCTCGGCATCAGCATCCTGCCAAAGCTCGTCATCGACGATGCGGACTACGACTTCATCTCCCTTCCCCTCTCCCCCTACTTCAAGCGGGACCTCGGCATCGCCTACAAGGACGAGAGCGCCCTCTCCCCTGCCTCCAAAAAGTTCATCCAGCACATCCAGGCGGTGCTGCCGCCATCTGCAGATCCGCCGGATCTCCCGGAGGAGGACCGGCTTGATGCGGAGGATCCCGACTGAGAGGCCTTCAGTACTCCCGGAGGACGAGCTCCGTGACGCCCTCGTTCCAGCCGCCCTCCACCCGAAGGACGCGGGGCTCCCTCCCGTACCGGTACTCCTCCCAGACCATGCGGCGGATCGAATCGCCGTGGCTGAAGCCGTGGATGATCCGGATCCGGTAGACGCCGGGTCCCGCCGCGGCAAGCACTGCATCGATGGTTTTCTTTGCCTCCTCTGTCCTTTTGCCATGGAGGTCCAGCGTGATGATCGGTTCTGTCATTTTTCCCTCCGTGCCGCGTTTTCTGCGGTACTGGCGCTCTTGATCTTCCCTCCGTTTCATACTACACTGCCCGCAGGAGCTCTGCCACAGCAAATCCTGCGGCGCAGCGCGCTGGTGTGACAGAGAAGGAGACAACAGATGGAAAACACGGGAAAGCAGGAGGAGAAGACCCTCCTCTACTACAATGCGCACGCAGAGGACTTTGCAGACAGCACCCTGGACATCCCATTCTCCTCCGTGCAGGACCGGTTTCTCTCCCTGGTCCCCGAGGGCGGCAGGATCCTCGACTTTGGCTGCGGCTCCGGGCGGGACACCCGGTACTTTCTCTCCCGGGGCTTTAAGGTCGATGCCACAGACGGCTCCCCGAAGATGGCAGACATCGCAAGCCGGAACACCGGCATTCCCGTGCAGTGCCTTCGCTTCCAGGACCTTGCGGTCCAAAACCGGTACGACGGGATCTGGGCCTGCGCCTCCATCCTGCACGTGCCAAAGGAGGAACTCCCGGAGGTTCTTCTTCGCATGTCCCGGGCAGCAAAGCCGCAGGGCATCCTCTACATCTCCTTCAAGTACGGGACGTTCTCCGGGGAGCGGAACGGGCGGTTCTTCACGGACCTTGATGAGGAGAAGCTCTCCCGGCTTCTCTTACTTCGTCCCGAGCTCTCCCTCTGCTCCCTCTGGATCTCCTCCGATGCAAGGCCGGAGCGCTCTGAGGAGAAATGGCTCAATGCGCTGCTTCGTGATACTCTGTATGGGCCGCAGGCGGCCCCCGCGGCAGGAGGTACCATGAAAGCACAGCATCGCACGGAACTGGAACAGATCATCACCGGCATTCAGCTCGGGATGTCAAACAAGAAGGAATTTCTGGTCAGCCTGATTGAACAGGCGGAGGATTATGCCAGAAGCCAGGGCATGGACCCGGACACCATGCACCTTGCCAACGATGTACACTACCTTGCCACTCTCTCCATCGCGGATCTCCAGGAACTCGGTCTGGAGATGGGCACCCATGCCTTCATCCTGACCGACTATGAGCCGGAGGAGGATGAGGTGGAGGGCCCGCTCTCCGGTCTCCTTCCGGAGTCGGAGGTGATGCACGCGGATGCGGACTACCACTGCATCTGCGGCTTCTTCAGCTCGGCAGACGGCATGCAGATGCAGATCGCCTGGGTGCTGCTCCACCACACGGCGGATGGCCGCACCCTGGCAAAGTACGGGGACCGCTGGATCCCCCACTTCAACGTGGAGTCTGTCGACGGCTCTCCCGTCGGCATCCAGAACTGCGACACCTGCAGCCGCAGAAGGCAGTGCCCGAGCTTTCTCCAGCGGATCTCGGATGACCTCGCCAACGGCTATCCCCGCTCGGACCTCGCCCTGACCAGAAGGGAGCAGGCGGACATTGCCTCCTCCACCGTGCTGCGGGATCTCGCGGAGACCCTGGGCGATCTGGAGGGGTCCTTCTCCGATGCGCGGTGGGAGTCCTTCAAGAAGAGCCACGAAAAGCTCCTTACACTCTGTGCCGCCACCGACGGCGTGCTGACCTTCTCCGACAACCAGGAGGGGACCGATGCCATCCTGCTCTCCTCCGATGCCAGCCACAACGGCTTCTGCATCCGCGAGAAGGGAAGGGTCCTGGAGCTCTGCCAGTACATGGAGAGCATCGACATCGAGGATGCTTTCGAGACCCAGGACGGGGTTCTCGACGAGAAAGCCCAGATCTTCCGCGTGGTGGACCGCACGGAGAACTGGCGGGACCTGCTCCCGTTCGTAAACAACTTTGCGGACCGGATGGCAACCGAGCGCGGGCTCTACACGATTCCGCTCTCCCTCCACGTGTCCGTCAACCTGCGCGGCCCCATCGGGAGAAACCTGAACGCCCTCCGGATGTCAATCCGGTCGCTCCAGCCCGTGCTGACCAAGATCGAGCAGCGGAACGCCACCGCCTTTGTGGACGATCTTGCCAGCGCCTTCTCGAAAAAGCGCTACCCCAGCATGGACGGCGGCCCCTCGGCGACGCTCTCCTGATCACGACTCCCCATCCTCTGTATTGCATTCCGACAGACAAAGAGGCAGAAAGCGCAGGTTATCTGCGTTTTCTGCCTCTTCTTTGATTGTTTCCGGGATTGTTTCCGGGTTTCTCCCTGTCAGGAAGCCTTTGCCCGGTGTCCCCTCTGCATCGGGGTCCCGTCCGCCGGGAGGTGCCGCAGGAAGGCCGCGACAAAGGGGAGGGTCACAAGGCCTGTCAGGACATCGCAGATGCCCTGGGAGAACTCGAGGCCGTTCAGCCCAAAGAGCGCATTGAGAACCAGCGCCGACGGGATCAGCAGGATCCCCCGCCGCATCGTCGCAAGAAAGGCGGAGGTCTTTGCTTTTCCGATCGACTGGAACATCATGTCCCCGAAGACGGAGAGGGGACTGAAGACAATGCCGGCGCACTGCAGCCGCATCATCGGAGTGCCGACTGCGATGACCTCCGGGTCCTCCCGGAACAGCCGGATGATGTCCGGGGCAAAGACAAAGGCGAGAACGCCGAGGGCCACCATGATACCCTCCGCATACTTCAGGGAGAAGAAAAAGCCTCCCTTCACGCGGCTGTACTTTCTGGCGCCGAAGTTGAAGGCGGAGACGGGCTGGAAGCCCTGGCCGATGCCGATGGTGACGCAGTTCAGAAACAGCACCACCCGGTTGACGATGGAGACCGCAGCCACCGCGGCGTCGCCGTAGCCGCCGGCCAGGTTGTTCATGACCATCGTGGAGACTGCGCCAAGGCCCTGCCGCACCAGGGAGGGGGTCCCTGTCAGGCAGATATTTCCGATGACCGGAAAGTCCAGGGAGAAATAGCGGGGGCTCAGGCTGCTCCTCGTCTTTCCCCGAAGGTAGGGGAGCGCAAGGATCACGCAGCTGATGTACTGGGTGACCGCCGTCGAGATGCCGGCGCCCTCGATGCCCATGCCAAAGCCCCGGATCAGCAGGGCATCCCCAAAGATATTCAGGATGCCGCCGCTTGTCAGGCCGAGCATCGCGTAGAAGGCCATGCCCTCATAGCGCAGGATGTTGTTCATGACGCAGGCGCTCGTCATCGCGGGCGCCGCGAGCAGGATCCAGAAGGCATAGGTCCTTGCATAGGGGAGGATTGTGTCCGTGCTCCCGAGAAGACGCATGAGCGGATTCAGAAAGACAAGGCCGAGGACGAGGACCGCAAGGCCGGCAAAGATCGAGAGATAAAAGGATACCGCGCTGTAGTGCTTTGCACTGGCCGCATCCCTTGCCCCGAGCTGCCGGGAGATGTTGCTGCCCGCCCCGTGTCCGAACATGAACCCAAACGCCTGCAGGATCGACATGAGGCCGAAGACGACGCCGGTGGCGCCGCTCGCCGAGGTCCCGAGGGACGAGACAAAGTAGGTGTCGGCCATGTTGTAGAGATTGGTGACGAGCATCGAGACGATGGTCGGAGCGGAGAGCTGCCGGATGAGCACGCTCACGGGCTGCTCCGTCATCCTCTGATACTGCGCCTTTGCGGATTCCTTCTCGTTGTTTCCCTGCATTGGATTCTCTCCTTTGCCTGACCGCTTTCCGGCAGGCGAAGAGACATTGTACGACCAAAGTGCCGGGCGGCGCAAGGTTATTGCCCGATTTCCTGCCTTTTCTCCAGCTTCTCCAGCAGCGCCTTTTCAAGGTGACGCAGCACCTGTCTGACATCGTCTGTCACGCCAAGCAGCGCGTCATAGGCAGTCCCCTCCGGGACAGGGAAGAGGGCGCCTGCGGCAAGGCCAGCAATGCCAGGCTCGCAGTCTCTTTCCACGGCATGCAGGACGGCAGAGGGAAAGGACGTCGCATCCAGCGCCGCCTTGATGGCGATCGCCTCCGGATGCGCCTCCTCTTCCAGGAAACCT
Organism: uncultured Lachnospiraceae bacterium; assembly: GCA_900318875.1. Taxonomy (GTDB): domain Bacteria; phylum Bacillota; class Clostridia; order Lachnospirales; family Lachnospiraceae; genus CAG-791. The sequence goes on from ONMH01000124.1 coordinate 5,712, forward strand.
GGAAAGTGCTCCGCAAGGTCGGAGCGGATCTCCTCCGGCTCTTTCCCCTCCTCTGCAAGACAGGTAAATACGGCAAAGGCCTCCGCATCCTGTTTTCTGTCTTCTTCCATGTCCCAGGAAGCCGTCATCTGCGCGGCAAGGGCTGCCGCCTCCTCCGGGGATGCGGCAAGGAGCCCGCAGGGCGCTGCCAGGGCTGCCGGCGGAACGCTCTCCCGGATTCCCGGGTACCGCTCCTCCCATCCGGCGCGGGCGGAGCGAACCGCCTCTTCCAGTTTCCTGCTGTCTTTCCCTCCTCCCGCAAGGAGGCCCTCCGCACAGGAAAAGGAGCCATACAGCGCTGCTGTAAATCCGGTTTCCCACTCCGCCTCGACGACACCCGTGAGGGGCAGGCGAAGGAGGGAAGCATGGTCTTCAAACCGGTCTCCCTCCACGCTGCTGATCGCTCCCTCCGGGAGAAAGCGCATTTCTTTCTTCTCCCCGTCCTTCCGGATGCGGCAGAGCCTTCCATCCTCCAGAATCTCCAGGACAACGCCCTCATAGACAGTTCCGCTCTCCTCAACCTGGATCCTGTCACCCTTGTGGAGGAGTTTCGACTCGGGGTGAACGGCATGTCTTGCCTCATCGCAGAGGAGCTCTGCCCAGAAGGCCTTCTCCTTCGATGCCTCGTCCCATCTGCTGCGCAGGGCATAGGTGCCGGCTGCCTGCCGGAGGTACCCGAGGGCCCGATCGGGATTCTTCCCCGTCCCAAGGCCGTAGAGAAGACAGATCCCCACCCGGAGCAGAATCCCGGGCCGGCAGTCCTCGGTGCCAGGTGCCTCATAGGTGCGCTTCAGCGCCCTCCGGTAGAGGGCAAAGGCATCCTCCTCCCCGAGGGGAGAGAGCCTCCCTGCGAGGGCGGCATCTCCAAGTTTCTCGAGGCAACCGGGGTCCGCGGAGAGCTCTGCGCCCCGCTGATAGAGCGCGATCGCCCTCGCAGGGTCCGGGGCGCTGTCCTTTGTTCCCCTCTCAAGGAGCCTTGCAAAGCGGCGGATGGCCTGCGCATTTCCCGCAGCGGCATCCTTGGCATAGCAGGCCCTTGCCCTCAGGAGGTCTCTCTCCACGCCCCAGCCGGTTTCATAAAAGCACCCGAGGAGACAAGAGGCGCCGGGAATGCCGCTCTCCCGCCCCGCCTGGAGGGCGGCGGCAGCCTTCTTTGCAAGGGCCTTTTCCGTGCGGTGGACCGCTGCCCAGCCCACAGCGCCTGCATAGTCCTTCTTCTCCAATAGATGCTGCAGGGCCTCCTCCCCGCCGTAGGTAAGGGCCAGATCCTCCTCCCAAATCCCGTTCCTCTGAAGAATGGCATTCAGCTTCTGCACTGCCTCCGCCCAGCGGCGCTCCGGCGTCTCCAGGAAGACAACAAGCTCATCGAGGCAGTCTTCCGCCTCCTTTGCTGGGATCCTCGCACAGAGGAGATGGAGTTCCTGAATGCAGAGCATGACCTTTTCCCTGCCTGCCCCGTTCAGGGACTGGAGAAGGCGCATGATAAGCATCCTCTTGTCGAGGCCCTCGTAGACTTCCGCGGGGTCCTCCTTTCTCCTGTCCCAGCGGACGAGCCTTGTGTGAATGCCGCCGATGCTCATGCCGGGGGCCGGCTGATTGGTAATGTTGAGTACCACGCCCTCGCACCCGGGGAGGCATATGGCCTCCTCAAAGGCCTCCTGCAGGGTCATCCGCTGCACCTTTGTCTCCGGGAGCTCCTCCATGAATTTTTCTCTTGTGAACAGCGGAAGCCCGGGGATGGGCAGGTCCTCTTTCCCGGGAACCGCGACGAGCACCGAAAACTCCGTGAGGTTGTCTGCGATGAGATCCATGAGCGCAAGCTTTCCCTCATCGTCCTTTGCCCTTTCCATTGCCTCTTCCAGTATTCTGATATCCTTCATTGGCCCACCTCTTCTGGGAAACATGGTACAGCGGCACAGCAAACCCGCCCCTGCAGATCTGCTGTGCCGCACCCGCCGCGGTTACTGCGCCGTTTTCTCCTTCCGTTCTCCTTTCTCAGAAATCATCATCGAACAGAAGGATCCCGATCAGGTAGAAGAAAAGGACGTGGCGGATGACCGGCTCCTCTGTCTTCTCCTTCATGGTCTCCAGATACGCCGGATAGCCCGCAAAGACCTCTTCCAGCATGGTGTCGAGATAGGTTTTCTCCAGAAGGCGGATGAGGTCATTCCGTTTCTTTTCCTCCGGATCCATAAAGCCCGGGAACGGCAGAATCTTGTCATCCCCGAACCTTCCGCACGCATTCACAAAGTACTCCGCAAAGTCCGGGTGCATCTCGTTCAGGGCGATTGAGAGCATGTGCTGGACATCCTCGCCGTCCCCCTCCTCCGACAGGCCCTGAAACCCCTCCGGAAGGCTGAGCATGGAGAGGCATTCCACCACGCCCTCCCAGAGCTCCGGGTCCTCCGTGCGGTTATCATATGCTCCCATCTCTTCAAAATCGTCCATGAGCGCCAGGCCGGCATCCGTATCCGCCCGCAGCACAGCGTCCGTCGCCTCTTCCAGAGCCTCATCCGCAGCCTGAAAAAAAAGCGCATACTCCCCGTCCTCTTCGCCGTACCCGTTCGGGAACTCCCACTCGTAGAGATACCCCTCCTCTTCCGGATCCTCCGGGAAGAGTTCACAGCAGGCGACAAAGGCCTGTCCGATTGCAGGATACAGGGGAATGAGTTCCTCCTCGTTCATGTCCGCCCCCGAGGTCAGAATCGTGGCACAGGTGGAGGAGATGAGGTCGCCAAGCTGCGATACCGCCTTCTCAAAGCGGGATACCGGGTTCTTTCCGTCCCTTTTTCCGGAGGTCATATCGCCCGCAAGGCCGAGGATCACCGGGCCCTCCGGAAACATGTCCAGAAAAGCCGCCTGCAGCAGTCCCTTCATGGCGGCATCCTCCGGCTTGTCCACCAGGTCGCTGCCTGCATTCCTGCCGAGTTCATAGGTAAAGAGAGTTGCCACATATTCCCCAAGCTCTGTCAGACTCATTCCGCGGTATTTTTTTTCTCTTGCCATCTGTTTCTCCTTCCGGATTGGTGTGTGCCCTGTCTCTGTGCCGCCTCCGCGGTTTCCCGCAAAGATCTGCACGGCAATGAAACAAAGATTCCGTCCGGATGCCCCGGGCGGGATCTTCGCCTCTTTATTTCGTTCTTATCTTATCAACCGGCGCGGGCCTTCCAAAGCAGTACCCCTGCGCCCTGTCGCAGCCCACCTCCCGGAGGAGGGTGAGCTCCTCTTTTGACTCCACGCCCTCACAGAGCGTGGGCAGGCGCAGCTCCTGCGCCATCCGGATGACAGCCCGAAGAAGCGATGCTGCCCGGGTTCCGCCATCTTCGGTCCTTCTCTCCTCCTCATAGGAGCGGAGAAACCGGATGTCGAGCTTGATCAGGTCCACGTCCATGGTCTGCAGGGTGCCGAGGGAGGAGTACTCGCTCCCGAAGTCGTCCATCCAGACCAAAAATCCGTTCTCATGGAAGCGCCGGATCTGCTCCCGGATGAGCTCCGGCGCATCCGAAAAGGCACTCTCCGTGATCTCCACAATGAGCTGCCCGTGGGGGATCCCGTACCGGTCCGCAGTGCTCCGGATGGTCTCACACATGTCGCCGTAGCTGAAGTCATCCCGGCTGATGTTGAAGGAGACAGGGATCCGACCAAGGCCCTTCTCCTCTCGCTTTCCTGCCTCCCTGCAGATCTCCTCCAGGAGGTACTGGTCGAGAAGGCCGATGAGGTGGTGCTGCTCCAGCACCGGGATGAACTCCGCGGGGGAGAGCATCCCCCTCTCCGGGTCCTCCCAGCGGGAGAGGCACTCAAAGCCGCAGAGCGTTCCCGTCGCCACATCGACGAGGGGCTGGTAGTACACCCGGATCCTGTGCTCCTTCAGAGCCATCTGATAGGTAGCCAGCACATAGGACTGCTTCTCATACGTCTCCCGTACCCTGTCGTCAAAGCGGTGCCAGGACATTCTCGCGTTCTCCCGGATCCACCCGCAGGCAAGCCTTGCGCCGTCGCAGGCGGAGGAGATCTCCTCCCCGGTTGGCGTCCCCTCCGGGATGGCGTCGCAGATGCCGGCCTTGAGCTGCAGGATGCTCCCCGCTGCGTTCTTTGATACCATGGCGCAGAGATCGGAGAGCCGTTTCTCCAGCCCCTCGCTCCGTCCAAGAACCATGAAGTGGTCCTCTGAAGTCCGGCAGACAAGCCCCTCCGGGAAGGCCGCCTCAAGGAGGGCTGCCGTCATCTTCAGGATCCGGTCCCCCTCCCGGATGCCATAAATTACAACAGGCGCGGGAACCCCGCTGCTTGCAGCGGGGAGGAGCGCCGTCCCCCTTTCTCACACAAAAGCTCCTGCATGATATACAATTGT
>ONMH01000134.1:0-3210 GCA_900318875.1 uncultured Lachnospiraceae bacterium
AGAATGAGGTTCCCGTCCTTCTGCACAAGAATGGATTTCCCATCCTCTCCCAGAAGGTCCGATCCCGTGTTGGTTCCGCTCCCCACCTCGCAGGTGATGCAGCGGAAGACCTTTGTGGTCCCGCTCCCGTTGATATACAGAAGCGTCTTTCCGGGTACCGCCTTCTCCATCTGGACAAAGCCCTGCCGGGCGTGGTCTGCGATGATGTCCCGTTCGCCGTCCGTCCCGGGGATATACAGGGCAGAGTCCATGGCATCCACCACCTTCTGGCGGCTTGCGGCATCGGCGCTGCTCTCAAACAGCGCAGCGTCAACCCCCACATCGGGAATCACAAGGCGGCCGATCATGCCGGCTCTCTCCCGGATCTCCCCGGAGGCATCTTCCACCGGGCTCTGCTCCTTTTGCTCTGCCGTCTTTGCACGGAAAGACATGAGATGCTTTGCCGTGAGGAGCAGCAGGGCAGCGCCCGCAGCCAGCATGATCGCGGCTGCTTGTGCCGTGATTTTCTGCTGCTTCTGTGCCGTCAGTCCTTTACACCCATGGCCTCGAGGACCGGAAGGCTTTTGAATTCATGGGAGCCGAAAGCTCTTCTCATGGCCAAAGAAGCAACCTCTTCCAATTCCCGCTTTGCCGCATCGTCCACAAGGAACGAGTAGAGCTTTGCAATCGGCGATGCGGTGATGGTGTCCACCGCCCGCACGCAGGCGGGACTGTACTTTGCCCTGTCTGAAAGGCCCGGGAACTCGCCCTCGAGGCAGACGAGCTTGATCTCAAAGACGGAGCGCACAAAGCCGTCCGGGAAGGTCTTTGACTCCAGGGCCCGCAGGGACTGGTAGGCAAGGAGCAGAAGCAGTGCCTCGTCGTTGTTCTCCCTCGTTGCGTACTCCAGCACCTCGCAGAAGTAGGCACCGGTGAGGGCGCCCTCGATGTCCGTCCGGAAGCTCTCAAAGTAGTTCAGGATGTTTGCCTCGGTCAGCGTGTAGGAACTCTTCCCGGCAAAGAGCCGGAAGGTCCCGAAGGCAAAGAGATCTGTCGTCCCGTGGAGGGACGCCGTGGGCTTTCTTGCGCTCTTTGCAAAGGCGCTGATCTTGCCACGCTCTCTTGTCAGAAGCACCACTCTCCTGTCGTACTCCCCGATGGGGCGCTGCTCGATCACCATCCCGGTGACTTCGATATAGGGACTCTCCTGTGAATCGAGAAGGCTCTCGTCTCCCATCCTTTCCGTCTGCTCCTTTACTACCGGTTCTTCAGCTTCTTCTCATCATACCCAAGGCTCCGGAGCGTGCTGCCGTCGTCCTTCCAGCCGGGGCGCACCTTGACAAACAGGTGGAGGTTGACCTTCGTCTCCAGCATGTTTTCAATGTCGATTCTGGCTGCCGTGCCGATCTTTTTGAGCATGGCACCGCCCTTGCCGATGATGATGCCCTTGTGGGATTCTCGCTCGCAGAGAAGGTCCGCGTTGATGTCGCAGATCTCCCCCTGCCCGTTCTTTGCCTTCCGAAAGTGCATTGTCGTGATCTCGACGGCAATGCCGTGGGGAACCTCCTCCTGCAAAAGGCGCAGCGCCTTCTCCCGGATGATCTCCCCTGCAATCTCCCGCTGGGTCTGGGTCGTGACCTCCTCGGGATCGTAGAAGGGTTCTCCCTCAGGGAGCCTGGAAAAGATCGTCGCCCTGAGGTCATCAATCCCGTTTTTCGTCCTTGCAGACACGGGGATGATGTCAGAGAGCTCCTCCCCCGTCTGGTTCTTCCAGGCGCTTGCATAGGCGGCGATCGTCGCCAGGATGACCTCCTTCTTCACAGCGTCGGTCTTTGTGATCACGATGATGACAGGGGATCCCGCCTTTGCCACGATGGAGAGGACGGAGAGATCCTCCTCCCCGAGCTTCTCCTTTGGTTCCACGAGCCAGAGCACCACGTCCACGTCCCTGATGGCGTTCTCTGCGGACTTCTCCATGTACCTGCCGAGCCTGTCCTTTGCCTTCAGAATGCCGGGGGTGTCGAGGAACACGATCTGTCCGTTCTCGTCCGTATAGATCGTCCGGATCTGATTTCTCGTCGTCTGGGGCTTATAGGACGTGATCGCGATCTTCTGTCCGATCAGCGTGTTCATGAGGGTGGACTTGCCGACATTCGGCTTTCCGATGATGGCTGCAAAACCTGCTTTAGGCATTAGCTATTGGCTCCTTTGCTGTCTTCCTGGTGGAGGAGTTTTTCCTCCTCCTTCTTCTCCAGGACCTTTTCTGTCTTCTTTGCCTGCTTTTTCTGTGCCCGTTTCTCTTTCCGTGCGCGCTTCTTTGCCTTCCGCTTCTCCTTCCAGTCACGGCTTGCAAAGATCGCAACGAGAATCGCCAAAAAGAGGCGGATAAGCAGGATGATGACAAAGAGAATCACGATCCAGTACAGGATCATCGGGAGATTCGAGACCAAGCCCACGGCAAGGTCCTCCACGTGCCTTGAAAGCTCCTCCACGGAGTCCGCAAAGCCCTCCCGGATGCGCTCAGGGAACGTCTTCTCCTCTTTTTGTACCGTGTACTCCTTCGTCTCTGTCACAGAGATGTTGACGGTGCTGTAGTCCACCTGGTTGTCAAAGGTGCGGATCTGGGTCTCCAGATCCTTGAGACTGCTCCGCACATCCGCGAGCGCATTCTCGATCTGGATCATCTCATCGACCGTCTCCGCCTTTTTCAGCATCTCTGTAAGGCGCGTCTCCTCCTCCCGGAGGGACTGCCTTCTCGAGTCGGTGTCGATGTACTGGAGCGTGATGTCCTCCGTGTTGGTGGACTTGTTCGTGACGTTCGACTCCCCCTCGAGGGCCGTCGCAAAGGCATCAAGCTTTTCGGAGGGGATGCGGACGACATAGGAGGCATAGCGCTTCCCGTCATACCAGGAGTCCTCTGTGTACTCCTTCGGGCCGTCCTTGCTCGAGCTCTCGATGTAGCCGCCGAGCTTTTTCGTCTCCTCCAGGATGCTGGCATCGAGGGCGTCGAGGTCCTTGGTCTCGATGGTATAGTTCAGCGTGACGACAAGCTTCCGCTCTGTCGATGCACTCGTGTCTATCACGGCATCCTCCTGGGGAAGCTGTGCGCTTTCATCATAGGAGCCGTCCGTTGCCTCAAGACTCTCATTCCAGGAGAGCGAGGGGTCCTCGTTCTGGGATGTGGCATCCGGTACGGAATAATCCTGCGTCAGTGCCTGGGTGGAGGCACTC
>ONMH01000134.1:3223-8527 GCA_900318875.1 uncultured Lachnospiraceae bacterium
GGACCGGCTCCGGTCTCTTCTTACGGCCGGTCCTGTCAGATCAGCTGTTCAATGCGGTCAAAAATGTAGCTGTTTTCCTCAATCCGCTCCTTCGATCCGATGACGCAGATGCAGCTCTCGTCTGCAAAGGCGCGGACAGGATCCGCGAGCTTTCGGATGTCCTCCTTTGTGCAGGAAAGGACCTCGTCCCGCTCCCTCTGGATCTCCTCATCCGTGACGCCGGAGAGAAGGGCCTGCAGGGAGTAGCGGCCAAACTGTCTCGGACTCATCGGACGGTCCAGGGAGGACACGGCACCGATCACGGACTTTGTCATCGCCCGCTCGTCGCAGTCGTAGTGTGCAAGGTAGTCCGCCGCCTGAGCAAAGACGTAGAGCGAGTCGATGAGGTGCGGATCCCGGTAAGTGACAAAGAAGGCGCCGCCGGCTCTTCCGAAGCTGCTCATGCAGCCGTAGGCACCGCCGAGGACCCGGATGCGCTGCCAGAGAAAGTCATAGCCCATGATCACGCGAAGGACGTCCATGGCACCGGTATAGGCATAGCCCTGCTTCTTGAAGTTTCCTGCAAGGGCGACGTACTGCACCTGGCCGGCGGTCACAAAGCCCTCGGCCCCTGCGGTGAGCGCCGGGCGGTACGGGATGCCGTTCTCCTCTTCGCTCCAGGAGGCAGAGCCCTCCGGGATCTTCTCCGTAAACAGGTGGAAGAGATGGAGCGACTTCCCGCGTGACGTCGATGGAGAGGTTCTCCCTCCGGAACAGGTATGCTGCGGTCTCCTCCAGATTTCTTCGGAAGTCTTCCGTGTCCTTTCCGTCCTTTAGATCCTGCAGGATCTTCGACATTCCGCGGTAGGCATCGATGCCGGAGAGCGCATCCTGCACCTTTGCCGTGACATCGCACTGGCTCCGTGCCCGGCAGGCTGCCGTCACATGGCCGCTGTCTGCGAGGGAGGCCTTCATCTCGGAGACCTCTTCCTCCAGGACCTCGATGATGCGGGAGAGGTCATCGTACTTCGTGTGCTGCAGGATCTCCAGAACGAGGTCTGTGCCCTCCGGCAGGTGCCGGTCGAGGACCTTCATCGTGACCTCGAAGAGGAGCTTATAAGTGTCGTCCCTGTGGGCATTCGCAACAAGCGTTGTGTTCGGATAGATGCCGCCGGTGCGGATCGTCACCTCCTGGTCCAGGGCAGCATAGCTGTAGTGCTCGGTATCCAGGGCGCCGAGGACCGTGCGGAGGATCGGGATGTAGGGGAAGAGCCTTGCAGGGATCTTCGTGAAGTCAAACTGGAAGTTTACATAGTCGATGCCGGAGGTAAAGACAGGGTGCCCGATGACAAAAGGTCCCTGCTTGGGGAGCTTTTTGCAGGTGCTTCCGCCCACCGTGCAGATGACGTTTCTGGGTAAGAGAGCCTTTTTACCGAGGTCTTTCCTGGAGAGCACCGGGATGCTGTTCAGGGCCTCCTCCGTGTCCGGGGTCTGCTGCCAGGTCTTGAGTGCAATGGTCTCCTGCGCGATGGCAGCCCGCTCGTCTTCCGAGAGCGATGCCCGGTACTGTGCCATTTTTTCCTTTAAGGCGGCATCCTGGCGGGACGCAAGGCCAGGCTCCGGGGAGAGGGTCACGACGGCGCGGTGCGGGTTCTCCAGGAGGAACTTCCGGATCAGGTTTTCAAAGTAGCCGGTGCCGACGAGGGACTTCAGCTCCTCAAAGTACTTCCCGTCATCGAGCGGCAGGAAGGCGTTGTCATCGGAGTAGAGCCAGTCGTCCAGGATGTCCAGGCCGAAGGCAATGCCCTTCGGGAAGCTCCCGAAGTCCGCCTCCCGGTAGTGGAACTCATAGAAGTTGATGCCTGCAAGGAGGGCCTTTTTGTCGATGCCGTCCCGGACGAGATCCTTAAGGGTCTGCTCAATCGTTCTGACAAACTCGTCCTCGTCCTTCTCATCCGCGAACTTTGCGGTGATGCTGTAGTAGGGCTGGCGGATGCCGGACTCGTAGAGGCTCGACACCGAGGCGCCGATGTTCTTCTTGCGGATGGCCTCCTTGACAGGGGCGCCTTCTGCATCGCAGAGGGTATAGTCCAGAACCTTGAAGGCGAGGTTCTCCTTCTCATTTTCAATGGGGATGGAGACGTTCCAGGAGAGCACGGCCTTCTCCGCAGGGTCCTCGTTCTCAAGGATCGCAACGGGGAAGCGGGCGCGCACCGGCGCTGCAAAGGGCTTCTGCAGGGAAATTTCCGAGTCAGCGTCCCGCGCCTCGTACTGTCCCAGGTAGTTCTCGTCGAGCCAAGCAAGGCGCTCCTCCATGTCCATATCTCCGTAGAAGAAGATGTAGCTGTTGGAGGGATGGTAGAACGCCCGGTGGAAGTCCAGGTACTGCTCATAGGTAAGGTCAGGGATGTGCGCCGGATCTCCGCCGGAGACGTTGGCATAGGTCGTGTCCGGGTAGAGGCTTGCGAGGATCTTGTCATTTAAGACATCATCCGCACTGCTCATGGCACCCCGCATCTCGTTGTAGACAACGCCGTTTACTGTGATCTCACTGTCCCTGTCGATGTCCTCTCCGCCGGGGGTGTGGGGAAGGGCTTCCAGATGCCAGCCCTCCTGGCGGAAGATGTTCTTTTCGCGGTAGATGTTCGGGTGGAACACCGCGTCGCAGTAGATGTGGACCAGGTTTTCAAAGTCCTTCTCGTTGGTGGATGCCACCGGGTACACGGTCTTGTCCGGGTAGGTCATGGCGTTTAAAAACGTGTTCATCGAGCCCTTGACGACCTCGAGGAAGGGATCCCGCACCGGGAAGTCCCGGGAGCCGCACAGCACGGTGTGCTCAATGATGTGCGCCACGCCCGTCGAGTCCTTCGGCGGGGTGCGGAAGCCGATATAGAAGACCTTGTTCGGATCCTCACAGGGAAGGAGGATCAGTCTCGCTCCGGTCTTTTGGTGCCGGAGGAGGTACCCTGTGGTGTTGATGTCGGGAAGAAACTGCGTCCTTTCGACGCGGTAGGCACCGCTCTTTTCCAGTGATTCTGCGGTGATGTTGTGCTGCTGCATTGCGATTTCTGTGCTCCTGATTGTATTGTGCCGTCCTGCTGTTTACTGCGCCTTTGCCTCATCGGTCTCGATGAGGTCCCGGACCCTTGTGAGATCCCGGAGCGTAACCGTGTCATCTGCCGCCTCTGTGTGGTAGGAGGCTCCGTCAACCGTCCAGCCGTGGACCGTGTCGGACTCGGTTTCTGCACTGCTGCCGACGGCCTTCCTTGCGTCGTTCGTCTTCTCCACGGTGAGGACGGTGTTTCCATCCGCGTCCAGATAGGTCACGGTGATGGTATCGCCGGACCCTGCTGCCTTTGCAGCGGTCACGGCAGTCAGTGCGCCGCTGTCAGAGAGGGCTGCGATCTCCGCAGGGCTCGGCGCCTGAAACGTCATCCCGGTTGCCCCTTCCGCATCCGCAAGGCCCTCCACTTCGATTGCTGCCGATGCGGCGGCGGAATCCCCGACTCTTGCCGCTGCCACCTGCGCTTCTGCCGTCTCTTCCAGGGCAGCAGCTTCTGTCACGGAGGAGCCTGCAGCCTGCTGGGTCTGGAGGTGCCGGTGGGTCATCGTGATCGGAATCACGATGGCCAGGATCAGCGCGGCAGCGGCAAAGCCGATAAAGTACTGCATTCGGAAGCGCCCGCTCGTCTTCTCCTCTTCCTGTCTCTCCTCCTGGATCTCTTTCGGTGTGCCGGGCTCCTCGAGGGCGATCAGGTCCTCATCGATCTGGCCGATTCCGCGAAGGAGCCGCTCTGTGGAACTCTTCTTATCCTGTTCTGTCATTCTCTTGTGCCTCTGCCAATCCTACTGTAATCCGTACCCGATGTCTGCTGTGCCGCTCTCTCGCCCGTCCGCTTCATCGATCGTCAGGATCTCATCCCGGGATGCAGAGGAGATATGCTTTTCCTTCCCGATCCCATCAAGGAGCTTTTGCATCTCCTCATCCGTAAGATCCCTGTCTGCGGACAGGGCATACATGTTGAAATTTTCATAATCATAGACGACGGAGAGGTCGTACTTTTTGAGGAGCTTTTCCAGCTCCTTTTTTGTGAGCTTCCTGTCAACACGCAAAAGGATCACCCGGTCGGAATCCTGCGGTGCTGCCTCCTGCTCCGCACAGGGTGCCGCAGGATCTTTGCTGATGGAAGCGGCTGCTCTGTCACATGCCGCCGCAGAGAGCGGCATCATTAGGGTACTGGCAGACAGTGCAAGAAATGCTGCCTGTCCCCAAATTCCCCTCCTTCTTTTCATAACGAGATTCCCTCCCTGATGAGGACATCCTTCAGTGCCTTCCGCGTCCGCAGAAGACTCATCTTCACGCCGGACTCGGAGAGGCTGCTGTCCTTTGCGATCGTCTTTACGCTCTCAAAGTAAAAATAGCGCTGGATAAAGACCTTCCTTGCGGTCTCACTCTGCTCTCTCAGGAAAGCGCTGAGGATCTTGCCGAGCGCCAGCTCGTCGACAGCCTCCTCGCAGCTGCCGATGGTTCCGGGGAGAACGTCCTCGAGCTCCTCCATGCAGCTATCCACGGCGCCGCTCCCACGCTTCTTTGCGCTCTCCTTTGCCCTTGCGTTCAGCGAGAGGTTTCGTGTGACCTTTGCGAGGTACGCCCGAAAGTGGGACGGCCTTGACGGCGGAATCGCGTTCCAGGCGCTGTACCAGGTGTCATTGACGCACTCCTCCGCATCTTCCTTATTGAACAGGATTCTCTCTGCGATGGCTCCGCAGAATGTCCCGTACTTGTCCTGAGTCTCATTGATGGCCCGCTGATTCCGTGCAAAGTACAGGTCCAAAATCTTTTCGTCTTCCATAGCTCCCTGCCTTGATGTCTTGATATTTGTTCTCTCTGTACGCGATGACAGCATTCTGCATGGAAAGGTCACCTTTGTTGCAGATCGCAGTTATTTTCCTCTCCGCAGATGCTTTTCGAGAGATGCCTATGGGTAAATTCTAACATATCCGGCACGAAAACATACCGGCAACTTCAACATTTGTCATAATGAATACAGACGCGGAAACCTCGCCGCTTGCAGCGGGGAGGAGCGTCGTTTCCCTTTTCTCAAATAAAAGCTCCGGCATGATGCAATATCCGCAGTTTACTGACAGATACACTTTCGCCTAAATTAAGTACAACCGCTCTACCGTTGTTGTGTGTTCCAACTGCAACATAGGTATGCTTTTTATACGATAACTTCCTAACATTTTGGACTAACTTTTAATCTTTTCTTCTTGATTGGACTAAGCCCTGGGGCCGAAAAAATACGATAAAATCAACGTTTTCCG
>ONMH01000135.1 GCA_900318875.1 uncultured Lachnospiraceae bacterium
CATGATCAGGATGATACGGATCGTCTGCGAAAGGCTGATCTGGAGTACGCCGTCTCCGGAGAGCAGAAAGTAGAGTCCGACATTGCTGCCGCTCACAAACCCCACCAGGAGCAGGATAATCAGGTACTTCTTCGGTGTCATAAAGGATGCATTGACCCTTGGGTCGCTCTGCGTCAGTCTGTCCTTGCTCATTTTTCCCTCTTCGCCGCGCTGTCAGCGGCAGTTTCCCTTCTCCTCACCGTTTAGGACAGCCTTGTAGCCAAGCCCCCGCACCGTCTGAATGGCAAAGCCGCTGCAGGAGGAGAGTTTGTTCCTCAGGTTTGTCATGTGCACATCCACTGTCCGAAGACTGTTCTCTCTCTCCAGACCAGAGAAGTCATCCAGGAGCTGGCTCCTTGTGAAGGTTCGATTCGGATAGGACAGGAGGACCAGAGAAGTCATCCAGGAGCTGGCTCCTTGTGAAGGTTCGATTCGGATAGGACAGGAGCTTGTACAGGATCTGGAATTCCCGGAGCGTGAGCGAAACAGGTTTTCCGTCTACCTCCGCAGAGGTGCTGTCCTCATCGAGGACCAGGTTTCCGATCGTGATGCGCCGGGACTCCATGATACGGGCCCTTCGCAGCAGCGCCCGGATGTGGAGCTGCAGCTCCCGGAAGTCCACGGGCTTGACCAGGTAATCGTCAACGCCCAGGTCATATCCCTTCTCCTTGGAGAGGAAGTCGTCCCTTGCGGTCATGAACAGAATCGGAATATACCGGTCCTGCTCCCGAATGGTCCTTGCAAAGGCAAACCCGTCCATCCCCGGCATCATGATGTCGGAGATAATCATGTCAAAGTGCTTTGCGTACAGCGCATTGATTCCCTCCTGCCCGGTCCGCACACCCTGCGGACTATAGCCCTCCCCGCTCAGGAACCGGCACAGGGACCGGTTCAGATCCCCATCGTCTTCCACAATCAGTATGCTGATCATCAGATCCTCCTTTCGTCCCCCGGTGCTCTGCGCTCCCATGTCATTATAGCGGTCTCCTCTGCGCCTGCAAAAGTGAAATGCCGGCAGGGCGGATTTCTTAATCGTTGCTTAATAAAGCGCTGACATTCGGATAACAGAGAAAAGATAAGGTATCCTCCGTTGAGACAAAGCAGACCGTGATCCGGGCGCGCAGGATCCTGATCCGAGGGATTCGGACAGCGCCCGCACAAGACATAGGAGGATAACCATGAGAAGAAGATATCTGGTAACCGGGGCAGCAGGCTTTCTCGGGACGAACATCTGCATGCAGCTTCTTGAGAAGGGGGAAAGGGTTCGTGCCCTCGTGCTGCCGAATGACCCCTCGGCGGCGTTTGTGCCGAAGGAGGCAGAGATCTGCAGAGGAGACCTGTGCAGTCCGGAGGATGTGGACCGGTTCTTCACAGTCCCAGAGGGGACGGAGTCCGTAGTGATCCACTGCGCGAGCATTGTGACCATGGATCCGGACTACAGCCAGAAAGTGATGGATGTCAACGTGGGCGGCACACGGAATATCGTGAATGCCTGCCTTGCTCACAGGGAGTGCAGAAAGCTCGTCTATGTCTCCAGCACCGGAGCGATCCCGGAGCTTCCCAAGGGAACTCCGATTTCAGAGGTGGACAGCTTTGCACCGGCTGATCCGGAGAAGGTCGTGGGCTGCTACAGTCAGTCCAAGGCGGAGGCAACCCAGCTTGTGCTGGATGCGGTGAGAAAGCAGGGCCTGAACGCCTGCGTGGTTCATCCCAGCGGCATTCTCGGTCCCAATGATCCTGCAGTTGGTGTGGTGACAGGTACGCTGCTCAGGATCATCCGCGGAGAGATGCCAATCGGGCTTGCAGGCTCCTTCAATCTCTGCGATGTGCGAGATCTGGCAGCAGGCTGCATCGCAGCGGTGGACAGGGGCAGAACGGGAGAGTGCTATATTCTTGGCAACCAGGAGATCACCATGAAGCAGCTCTGCAAGATCCTCCATAAGGAGACCGGCTGCAAAAGAGTCCGCCTGTTTCTGCCGCTCTCCCTTGCGGAGCGCTATGCAGTCTCCGAGGAGAAAAAGGCGGCAAAGAAGGGGAAAAAGCCCCTCCTCACCCGCTTTAGCGTCTACAACCTCGCCCGGAACAACACCTTTGATTCCGCAAAGGCCAGAAGAGAGCTCGGGTACCGCACCCGCTCCTATCGGGAGACCATTCATGACGAGGTGGAGTGGATGAAGCGCAGGGAACTGATTCCCTCCGCCAGCTGACAGGGAGGAACTGCGATGGAGAGAGTTGTCATTGTCACCGGAGGCGGCAGCGGCATGGGAAAGGCGGCAATCTCCTTCCTGGATCCGGCAAAGAGGATAGTGATCTCCGGCAGGCATCTGGATAAGCTGCAGAAGACCGCAGACGAGATGGCAGAAAAGGGCCATTCGGTGGTCCCCTTTGTCTGTGATACCTCTGACCGGGGGAGCGTGAAGGAGCTTGCTGCGTTTGCTGCAGGCCTCGGAGAGATCACAAACGTGATCCAGTGTGCCGGTGTCTCCCCGGCCATGGCAGAGCCGGAGCAGATCGTCCGGATCAACGCCATGGGCACGGTGTATGTCAATCAGGAGCTCTCCCGCGTGATGAAGCCCGGAAGCGTCATCTGTGACGTTGCCTCCAATTCTGCCTATCAGCTCCCGAGGTTTCTGATCCGCCCGGGGCTCTATGCACTCGCGGAGGAGAACGAGGCGCTGTTTGTCAGGAAGGTTCTCAGCATGGCTCATCTTGCCCGCGGGGACTATCAGCGGGCGGGCTTTGCCTATGCGATTTCCAAGAACTTTGTGACCTGGTTTGCGTCCCGGTGTGCCTTCCGATACGGTCCGAGGGGGATCCGCGTCTGTTCCGTAAGTCCGGGACTTATTGACACCGGCATGGGAAAAATGGAATGCGCTGCAAACGGCGCAGGGCTGTTCTCCCACACCGCAGAAGGGCGTCCGGGAAAGCCGGAGGAGCTGGGCTTTGCGATCGCCATGGCGGCAGATGAGCGCAACGGGTATCTCGCCGGCGTAGATATTCTGGCGGATGGCGGGGAGATCGCGGGAAGAAAATTCAGGAGATAAGGAAGAGGACAGGCCCTGCACGCAGGAACCTGTCCTCTCTGCTATTGGATCTCACCGCTTCTCTGCCATGGATACCCGGATCTTTTCCAGAAACCAGGTAAAGAGCACCCCGCCATCGGCAATGCCAACTTTGTTGGCATTGCCAACAGAGTCCAGCTCCCCCTTTTTTGCGGTCTCGAAGGCCTCCTTCTCCGGGTGCCACTGGACGGCACAGATGGGCAGGCTGTCGTGGGCAGCAAACTCGATGACGCCGTCATCGCTCTCCTGCAGGACGGAGAATCCTGCTGCGAGGCGTCCGATGGCCTGGTGGTGATAGCTGTTGGTGACAATGCGGCTGCCGTAGAGCTCCTCGAGGAAGGTCCCCGGGCGTATGGCGGTCAGGTGGTGATGGCCCATGGTCTTCCCATTCTCGTCGTGGTACCAGGTGTGATGGCTGTTCTGGGGCTCTGGAAGGTCCTGGATCAGGTCTCCGCCGAAGGCAACGTTGATGACCTGTGCGCCCCGGCAGATCCCGAGGATCGGCTTTTTCTCCTCTGCATAGTGCTGCGTCAGCGCGATCTGTGCGTCATCCAGTGCCCGGTCCACGTCCCGGGTGCCGTTCCACGCCTGTCCGAACAGGGCGGGATCGATGTCATCCCCGCCGGGAAGAAGGAGGGCGTCGCACTCCGGCAGGCCCTCCGCCTTCCTGTCCTCCCTTAGAAAGATAAGCTCTGCCTCCGGGAAGTGCGAGAGTGCAGCGATGTAGTTGTCCAGTCCCTTGTTCCGGTCTCCAATCAGGATCCTCATGGGTGCCTCCTTTTTGTGTCTGCAATCCGGTATTGCTGATGGGATACCGCATCGGAACTTCCCTGTCAAGAACAAAGCACAGACAGGAGCGCGCTCCTGTCTGTGCTTTGTTCTGATCTGTCTGCCGGTTTCGGAGACCTGTCAGATCTCCTTCTTCCAGAGTCCGTGCAGGTTGCAGTTCTCATAGGCTGCGATCGGGGTCTCGCCCTCTGCCAGTGTGAACACTGCCTCCGGTGCCTCACCGGGCTTTAAGTCGATCTTGTGGAAGCCCTTTGAGGTCTCCAGAATGATGAACTGGATGTAGTGGGCCTCGAGCATCGGATGGGTCACGGAGCCGACCTTCACGGTGACGGTCTTTCCGTCCACCGTGACATCGGGAACGTGCTTCTCCTGCGCCGCATCGGTGGTGTTGGGGACGATCTCCTTCATCGTCTCGCCGCAGCACATCGGGGTGCAGCCGGACTTCTCTCCGAGGAAGGTCACAAAGTTTCCGCACTTCTCACACTTGTAGAACAACATGGGATTTCTGCCTCCTGTCTGCTGTCAATAATTCTCTGCGTGTACTTCAAAGTAGCTCTGGGGATGAGCGCAGACCGGACATACCTTCGGTGCGCTGGTGCCGACCACGATGTGGCCGCAGTTTCTGCACTCCCAGACCTTGACTTCGCTCTTCTCGAAGACCTTCTGGGTCTCCACGTTGTGGAGCAGGGCGCGGTAGCGCTCCTCATGGTGCTTCTCGATCTCTGCAACCATGCGGAACTTCTGCGCGAGGGCGTGGAAGCCCTCCTCGTCTGCCGTCTTTGCAAAGCCGGCATACATGTCCGTCCACTCGTAGTTCTCACCCTCTGCTGCGGAGAGGAGATTCTCCTCGGTCGTGCCGATGCCGTAGAGCTCCTTGAACCAGAGCTTTGCGTGCTCCTTCTCATTGTCAGCAGTCTTTAAGAACAGCGCTGCGATCTGCTCGTATCCGTCCTTCTTTGCCTTGGATGCAAAGTAGGTGTACTTGTTTCTCGCCTCGGATTCGCCGGCAAGCGCCGTCTTCAGGTTCTCTTCTGTCTTTGTCCCTGCATAGGGATTCTTGTATTCTGCCATGGGTGTCAGCCTCCTTCTCTGGTGTTTGTTCCTCTATTATCCTCCTGCCGGTGCCGGATGCATCAGAGACTGCGGATCAGATGTCGAGCAGATCGCTGTAGACCTTCAGGGCACCGTCGGTGCTGTGGGCGAGGACCTTCTTGGCGAGGACCTTGCCGAGCTGGACGCCCTCCTGGTCGAAGCTGTTCACGTTCCAGAGGAAGCCCTGGAACATGATCTTGTTCTCAAAGTGTGCAAGGAGCGCACCCAGGGAAGCGGGGGTCAGCTGGTCGCCGATGATGATGGAGGACGGTCTGCCGCCCCGGAAGTTCTTGTTCAGGTTTTCATCCTTCTTGCCGCAGGCGAAGGCGACGATCTGAGCTGCCACGTTTGCGCAGAGCTTCTGCTGGCTGGTGGAGCCCTCGATCACCACGTCCGTGCCGATCTGGCTCTTGCGGAAGCCGACGAACTGGAGCGGGACGATGTTGGTTCCCTGGTGCAGGAGCTGATAGAAGGAGTGCTGGCCGTTGGTGCCGGGCTCACCGAAGATGATGGGGCCGGTCACGTAGTCCAGGGGCTCACCAAAGCGGTTGACGCTCTTGCCGTTGGACTCCATGTCCACCTGCTGCAGATGCGCAGGGAAGCGGGAGAGGGCCTGGGAGTAGGGAAGGACCGCGGTTGCCTCGTAGCCCAGGACATTTCTCTCATAGACGCCGATCAGGGCATCGAGCATGTCGGGATTCTTCAGGGGATCGGTCTCGGTTGCGGCCACATCCTCGGCATGGGCGCCGTCGAGGAACTCGGCAAAGACCTCCGGCCCGAAGGCCAGAGAGAGAACCGCACCGCCCACAGCGGAGCTGGAGGAGTAGCGGCCGCCGATGTAGTTGTCCATGTAGAAGGCATCGAGATAGCCCTCGTTCTTTGCAAGAGGGGAGGTCTCGCTCGTCACGGCGATCATGTGCTTTGCGGGGTTGAGGCCAAGCTTTGTCAGGGCATCCTTGACGAAGGATTCGTTGGTCAGCGTCTCCAGCGTGGTGCCGGACTTGGAGACCAGGATGAAGATGGAGTGCGCCACATCGGTGGAGGAGAGGACGGCTGCTGCGTCATCGGGGTCCACGTTGGAGATGAACTTTGCGGTCATCTTCAGCTTGCCATTGGTCTTTGCCCAGTTCTCCAGGGCAAGGTACAGAGCTCTGGGGCCGAGGTCGGAGCCGCCGATGCCGATCTGCACGACGCTCGTGAACTTCTCGCCGTTCTCATTGACGATCTCGCCGTTGTGGACCTTGTTGGCAAAGGCTGCGATGCGTCTCTGCTGCTCCACGTAGAACGATCTCTTGTTGACACCGTCTGCCATCACATCCTGGCCGAGCTGGCCTCTGCAGAGCTGGTGCAGAACCAGGCGCTTCTCACCGGTGTTGATGACGGCGCCGTTGTAGAGTTCCTCAAATTTCTCAGACAGCTGTGCCTCCTTTGCAAGGGCGGCAAGTGCCTTCAGGGTGTCGTCATCGACTGCCTTTGCGGCGTAGTTGTAGACGAGGCCCTCTGCCATCGGTACGCTGTAGTTCTTCACGCGCGCTGCGCCGTTCTCGCCGGACATGACCGCGGCAAGATCGACGGGTGCGGTCTTGGCAAGTGCCTTGAAGGAATCCAGGGTATCCAGGTTTTTCCACTCAACTGACATCGATATGTTCTCCTTTTTGCTGCACAGGCCGCGGAAATGGCCTGTTTTTGTCTGCTGCGCCCTTGATTATAACATTAAATTCCAAAGCTGCCACTGTTTCAGCGGTGCGCTGTTCCACATTTCACCCTGCCGTATCGCTGCGGAGAGGGCAGATGGTATACTCTGGGTACCCAAAGAGAGGAGGAGAAATCTTGAGAAGGTCCGGGAGCGTTCAGAAAAGAGGCGTCATCGCCTGCGCGGCGGCACTCTGCCTTGCCGCCCTGCTTGGTGCCTGCGGGGTGACAGAGGAGACGGCAGGGGCACAGGGGACGCCCGCAGCAGGCTGGGAGGATATCCCCGCGGATACGAAAGAGAACGGGGAGACGGCTGCCGCAGAGGAGGAGAGCACCGTGCCGGGGGAAGTGATTGAGACAAGTGCAGCACTGGAGGAGAGTCCTTCCCGCCCTGCGGACTGCATCCTTCTCGGGGACTCCAGAACCGTCGGGATGTACTGGGCGGTATCCGGGGACAGGAGCAGCGAGACGGCAATGGTTCTTGTCAATAACAGCATCGCCTGGGATGCAAAGTCCGGGATGGGGATGGACTGGATGAGAAAGACCGGAGAGCCCGCCATGCGCCCCTATGTGGGGAGCGGGACGAAAATCGCAGTGCTGATGGGCGTCAATGACATCGGCGGTACCTATTCGGCAGACGATTACGTTTCCTGGCTCAATGAGAAGGCAGTACAGTGGGAGAAGGAGGGCGCCCTTGTCAGCTATTGTCTCGTAAACCCCGTCAATGAG
>ONMH01000114.1 GCA_900318875.1 uncultured Lachnospiraceae bacterium
TTTTGGAAAACATACGGCGCAAAGCTCAATGCGCAGCAGCGGAAGGCGGCCGAGACGTCAGAGGGGCCGGTGCTCCTTCTCGCTGTCCCGGGCAGCGGCAAGACGACGACTCTAGTCACAAGACTCGGCTATCTCATCAGCGTCCTCGGCATCGCCCCGGAGAAGATCCTGACCCTCACCTACACCGTCGCCGCAGCAGGGGACATGGCAGAGCGCTTCGGAGCCCTCTTCGGGCAGGAGCTCGAAAGCAGGATGCAGTTTCGCACGATCAACGGCGTCTGCGCCTCCATCATCGCCTCCTTTGGAAAGAAGATCGGGCGCCGCGCCTATACCCTGGTGACAGACGAATCCCAGACCGCGGGGCTCCTCCGGAAGATCTACCAGGACGTGGAGGAGGAGTATCCCTCCGAGGGCGATCTGCAGGGTGTGCGCACCCTGATCGCCTACATCAAAAACATGATGCTGCCGGAGGACGGGATCAAAGCCCTCGAGGAGGATTGCGGCATCTCGATCCTGGAGATCTATAAGCGCTACTGTCAGGCAATGCGCGCCGAAAAGCGCATGGACTATGATGACCAGCTGATCTACGCAAGAGCCCTGCTCCTCAGGTTCCCGGAGCTCCTCGCCCAGGAACAGGCAAAGCACCCGTATCTGTGTGTCGATGAGGCACAGGACACCTCCCGGATCCAGCACGAGATCATTGCCCTCCTTGCCGGAAAATCGGACAACCTCTTTATGGTGGGAGACGAGGACCAGTCGATCTACGGCTTCCGCGCCGCCTACCCGCAGGCGCTTCTGAACTTTCAGGAGAAACATAAAAATGCCCAGGTTCTCCTCATGGAGACCAACTACCGGTCGAATGCAAAGATCGTGGAGGCGGCGGATGGGTTTATCCAAAAGAACATCCTGCGGCACAGCAAGAACATGCGGGCAGCAAGGCCTGCGGGGGCGGACATCCGCTTCATCGCCCTGCGCGCAAGAGGGGCCCAGTACACCTATCTTGCGAAGGTGGCAGCCTCAAACCCCAGGGAGAAGACTGCGGTCCTTTGCCGGGACAACGAGTCCCTGATTCCGCTTGTCGACATCCTGGAGGCCCAGGGGACCCCGTTCGCGCTCAAGCGCACCGACACCGCCTTCTTTACCTCCCGCACGGTCACGGACATCCGGAATATCCTCGCCTTTGCGCAGAATCCGAAGGATGTCACCCTGTTTTCACAGATCTACTACAAGCTGAACACGTACCTCAGCAAAAACATGGCAGCCGGCATTACCCGCATGGCACGGCAGCAGCAGCTCACCCCCCTTCAGGCGGCGGTAAAGAGCGGGGCTCTGCCGGATACCACCCTCCGCTCCTTCCGGGCGGTCTGGAACAAGCTCCTGCAGCTTCCACGGTGCACCGCGATCGAGGCCATGAACCTTATCATGGGGTCCCTTGGGTACGGGAGTTATCTGGAGCGATCCGGCATCCGCTCGAGCAAGATTCCGATCCTATACAGCATCGCAGGGCGGGCAGGGAGCGCTTCCGCATTTGTCCAGCGGCTCGACGATCTGGAGCGGTTCCTCCAGGAGCGGAAAAACACCCGCACAAACTTCATCCTCTCCACGATTCACGCGAGCAAGGGACTCGAGTACGACACGGTCTATCTCATCGATGCCGCCGACGGGATCTACCCACAGGCGGTCCCGGAGGACCTCCAGCGCATGGACGCAGACGAGAGAAGCACCTGGGAGGAGGAGAGACGCCTCTTCTACGTCGGCATCACAAGGGCGAGGGACAACCTCATCCTCTTCGAGTTTGACCGGCCGGCGACGCTGATTCGCGAGCTCAAGGAGGCGGCCGGGGTCATCCCAAAGCAGCCGCCTCTGCCGCCCCCGGCGGCAGAGGTACAGAAGGCTCCATACGCGAAGGTCGACGACGCGGGATACCAGGCATATGTGGACAGTCTTGCCGTCGGGCTCTCCGTCATCCACGCGCGCTACGGCCCCGGCGTCATCCTGCGCCTCGAGGGGAAAAAGGTCTGGGTGCAGTTCGATGATGGTATCCGGACGTTCTCCCTCCCTGTGGTCTACCGGAACGGCCTCCTGTGGGCGGAGTAGAGAGCAGGAGCAGGATGCCGGCAGAAGGTTCTTCTTGACAGGAACGCTGCACCTTTGCTAGGATGACCCTTGCAAAAACCAAATCACTATAAAACCCGCTCCTCTGAGCGGACTGTGGATTTTTCTGAAAACTTTTCGCCACACGGATGATTCCGTGCGGCGATTTTTTGTCGAAAGGAGGATTTTCATGAACACTGACCGGCTCCGCACACAGCGCCCGCTCCCCCTTGTCCTCTCCATGGGCATTCCCATGGCCTTCTCCATGCTGATCAACGCCCTCTACAACATCGTGGACGGCTACTTTGTGGCAAAGATGTCTGAGCAGGCAATGACCGCCGTCTCCCTGGTCTTTCCGCTGCAGTATGCAGCCAGCGCGGCGGCAATCGGAACCGGGGTCGGCATCTCCTCCGCAGTCTCCTTCTATCTGGGAGCGGGAGAGCAGACGCACGCAGACGATGCCGCCTCGGTTGGCCTTACCCTCTCCATCTTCCACGGCATCCTTGCCACAATCCTCCTCCCGCTCCTGGGGCGTCCCTTCCTCCGCTCCTTTACCCAGGATGCGGTGGTGATCGGCTACGGGACCCGGTACCTCTCCCTTGTCATGTCCTGCACCCTGGCCATGCAGCTGCAGCTCGTCTACGAAAAACTCTTTCAGTCTGTGGGGAAGATGAAAATCCCGGTGGTCTGCCTGGCTATGGGGTGCCTCTCCAACATCATCCTGGATCCCATCCTGATCTTCGGGCTTGGCCCCTTTCCGCAGCTGGGGATCGACGGCGCCGCCTGGGCGACGAATTTCGGAACCGTCCTCTCCCTGGTGCTCTATCTTGTGTGCAGCAGGAGGGGGCGCCTGCCCCTTGTGCTCTCCCTCCGGCGGGGGATTAAAAACCTTTCCCTGGCGGGGCGGATCTACCTTGTGGGAATTCCCGCAGCCCTCTCCCTGTCCCTGCAGAGCGTCATGGTGGCGCTCTTAAACGGGATTCTCGCCTCCTTCGGGGAGGACGGGGTCTTCGTGCTCGGCGTCTACTACAAGCTCCAGAGCTTTTTGTATCTCACCGCCTCCGGCATCGTGCAGGGAATCCGTCCCCCCGTTGCCTACAGCTACGGAGCGGGAGATGCAAAGCGGGTGCGCTCGATCTATGTGACCGCCGCCCTGGTGAATTTCCTTCTCATGTGCATCGGAACGCTCCTGTGCCTGTTTTTCCCGGAGGTGCTCTTTTCCCCCTTCACCAGCCGTCGCGAGGTCCTTGCCCTGGGAAGCCGGGCGCTTCGCCTGATCTGCCTGGGCTTTCCCGTCTCCGCCCTGTCTGTCACTGCGGCAGGGACCCTCGAGGGACTGGGAGAGGGGTTCTCCTCCTTTGTAATCTCGTTTCTTCGCTGCGTGGGTCTTTTGGTGCCCCTTGCCTTCTTCCTGTCCCGGCTGCTCGGTACAGACGGCGTCTTTGCTGCCTTCCCGGCGGCAGAAGGCGTGACCGCAGTCTTCTCGTTCTTCGTGATGCGGCATTCCCTTGCCCGCGCAGAGCGCCTGTTTCCCTCTAACGTCACGGCAAGGAGCCGGCAGGATATCTGAACCTCAATCACCTGCAGATACAGCAAGCCAAAGAAAGGGGAGCGCGCAGGGGCCAATCGCCCCCGCTGCGCTCCCTTTTTAATCGCGCAAAATAGTCCTCGTTCAACACGCTCTATCCGGCAAGGAGGGCCGAGAGCGTCTCCCGGATCGGGAGCGCTGTCAGGACCAGAAGAATGCTTGCAAGGCCCCCGGACAGGAAGAGGATCCGGTTGACAAGCCCCCGGGAGGAGCAGAGATTCAGGCAGACCCCTCTTCCCAGGGGATAGAAGAGATGGACGCGCCTCCTGTTCAGAAGGTCAATCACAAGGTGGGAGAGAAATCCTGCTGCAAAGTACTGCACCGCATCCGGGAAGATCTGCGAGACACAGGCCGTGAGAAAGAGGAGCGCCAGGAGGGAGTGCATAAATGAGCGGTGAGGCTGCTCCTTTCCAAAAAAGCAGACAAGAAGAAAGAGAAGCACCGCAAGGACCGCCCGGGCGATCGTTCCGTTCTGCAGCAGGCGGCTGTAGATCCCGACGTGAAAGACCGCCTCCGCGACGGCGGCAGAGCCTGCTGCCGCTGCGGAGACCGCCATGATCCTGTCCGCATCTTTGTGCGCCGTGGAGGTGCCGGAGTCGATGTCCGGCAGGACACCCCCGAGGGCGGAGACCCCGATCCCCGCAAGCAGGGCAGGGATGGTCTTTGGCTGCCCCACAATAAGTCCAACCGCGATTCCAACTGCAAAGTGCGTTTTTCCCAGCATCGTCCTTTCCTCTCCAGCATCCGATTTGTATCGCTGCGATGTCAGATCGTACCACAGAATCCGGGGCAAAGTGTGACGCTCCTCTGAAACCTGGAAATTCGCGTATGGAGAAGGGAAGAGGGCGGAGATCCCCCTGCAGGCTGTCCCAGAAATGTTCGCTGATAAATTCTACCGTTGTCCTATAAAATATACATAAAGCCATGTTTCTGTCGAGCGCAATCCGTTTGGATGTGGTAATCTTATAGCCGAGAAGAGAAAGGAAGCAGCTATGTCTAACCATCCGGATAATGCCTATGAACTGACACCCATGACTTGGAAGCCTGCGCGCAGCCGCCTGGTGCGGCCCTACACGACCTGCATCATGCAGATGATGGAGGAGGACATCGAGGCGGGCCGCCTTGTGCCGGGGATCAAGCTTCCGCCGCAGCGCGAGCTCGCTTCCTGGCTCGGGGTCGACATCGACACGATCAGCAAGGCCTACAGCCTCTGCAGGGAGAAGGGATTCCTCCAGACGTTCCGGAACAGAGGCTCCTTTATCACACTCCCAAGGAAAAAGGAGGACGAAGAGGCACGAATAGAGCGGGACGAGAAGAAGGCAGCGCCCGCAGACCTTGGCGAGGTCGTGCCGCTCTACAGCCAGAACGAGTGGATCCGGCAGTACACGGAGCGGATGCTGAACGGCCCCGATGCAGCGGGTCTGTTTGGGCCCAATTCCAAAGAAGAGGAGAAGCGCCAGGAGGCTGCCGGTGCCGCCTTCCTGAAGGACTGCGGTCTTTCTTCCGCCGAGGCAGAGGATACGCTGGTCACGGAGGGGACGCAGAGCGCCCTCGCCGCCTGCCTCTCTGCGCTGTTTCATCCGGGGGATGCGATCGCCTGTGACACCTACACGGATTCCGGGTTTCTTCGCCTTGCAGCGCTCCTGCACCTGACCGTTCTTCCCGTCGAATCGGATGAGGAGGGGATGAAACCCTCCTCCCTTGCCTTTCTCTGCCAGGAGAAAAAGGTGAAGGGCATCTACCTCAATCCGGACGTCAACAACCCGACCGGGCAGCGCATCTCAAAGACCAGAAGGTCCGTGCTGACAAAGGTCATCAAAAAGCACGGGCTCCTCCTTCTCGAGGACGGGAGCTATTCGCCCCTCTGCACCGAACAGGAGCTCCCGATGTCCGTCAGCATTCCGGACCAGGCGATCTACCTCTCCGGCTTTGCGAGCGCCGTGGGGCCGGGGCTTCTGACCTCCTACGCCGCGGTGCCGAAGGCCTACCTGGAGAAGGTGGAGACTGCCTCAAGATCCCTCGGGCGGCACTGCCTGCCGCTTCTGCCGGAGATCGCAGAGAAGCTCATCCTCTCCGGAACAAGCCGGATGATCACAGACGACAAAAAGAAGGAACTCCTTCGTCGCAACGCCGCCTACCAGGGGATCTTCCCGAAGCAGCACACGCGCTCCGACAGCCTGTACCAGTGGTATCGCCTTCCGGAGCGCATGGATGGCGGAGAGCTGGAGCAGTACCTTCTGAC
>ONMH01000148.1 GCA_900318875.1 uncultured Lachnospiraceae bacterium
ACACGGAAGGATCTGCGCTGCCGGGGTTACGGAAAGGCCATGCTGGAGCACGCGGAGGACCTTGCAAGGGCGAAGGGGTGCCGCGCGCTCATCCTCGACTCTGCCTTTTTCCGGACTGTCATTACCGGTTTTGGGAGGATTTCAGTGAGAAGCTCCTCTGCTTTTTCTGCACAGAGACCGGGTTCCTCGGGTGCCCGGCTTTTTCATGTTCATGAAAGCATCGCATGCCAAAATCGAGATTGTCATAACTTTATCATTTACGGGCAGCTTTGTTATATTTTTATCATAATAAATATTTAATAGTTATTTTATTGTTTTTCTCCCCCTGCTCCGGTATCATCAAATCAGGAATTATTACTGAGATTTGATAGCACACCACCTGGAAGAGGGAGGGTATTATGAACATTCAAAACGTTGTGTTGATCGGCGGAGGCGTTCTGGGAAGCCAGATTGCCTATCAGTCCGCATATAAGGGAAAGCATGTCACCATCTGGCTTCGCTCGGAAGGCTCCATCGGCAGGGCACAGCCAAAGCTCTCGCGCCTCCACGGCATCTATCTGGACAGCCTGGAGAAGTCAAAGGATCTGCTGGGAAAGCCGGGTGCGAGGGTTGCAGGGGGACTCTTTGAAGACTTTTCACACACCACCCCGGAGGACATCGATGCCCTGAAGGCAAAGGCGGATGCCGCCTATGCAGGGCTGGTTCTCACCACCGATCTGGAAGCTGCCTTAAAGGACGCCGACCTTGTGATCGAGGCCCTGGCGGAGGATCCCGCGCAGAAGACAGCATTTTACGAGAAGGCAGCGCCGCTCCTCCCGGAGAAGACGATCCTTGCCACCAACTCCTCAACGCTCCTGCCAAGCCAGCTTGCTCCCGCAACCGGACGCCCGGACCGGTTTCTTGCCATCCACTTTGCCAATGAGATCTGGAGCCACAACACGGCAGAGATCATGGGCCATGCGGGGACTGATCCCGCCGTCGTGGAAGACGCGATCGAATTTGCAAAGAGCATCGGCATGATTCCGCTCGTTCTCCACAAGGAGCAGCCGGGCTATATCCTGAACTCGATTCTCGTCCCGTTCCTCACCTCCGCGCAGGCACTTCTTGCAAATGGTATTGCGGACCCAGAGACCATCGATCTCACCTGGAAGCTCGGCACCGGCGCACCGCTAGGACCCTTCCAGATCCTCGACATCGTGGGCCTTACCACCGCCTACAACATCGTCTCCATGCGGCCGGAGGCAAAGGATCCGGAGAGCACCTACGGAAAGATTGCCGCCACCTTGAAGTCCTACATCGACGCAGGCAAGACCGGCATCAATGCGGGAGAGGGATTCTACAAGTACAGCAAGTGACAGGCAAAGCAATGCAGAAAGACCGCCATGGCACCCCACAGGAGTGTGTCATGGCGGTCTTTCTTACGGATATCGGTATGAAATCAGAGCCTGTGGAACAGATCCTTCGGCACCCCGCACACCGGGCAGGTCCAGTCATCCGGCAGGTCCTCAAACGCCGTTCCGGGGCGGATGCCGCGGTCCGGATCCCCGACAGCGGGATCATAGATGTGGCCACAGGGGGCGCACTGGTATTTTGCCAGGTCCTTTCCCGCAGCGGACGCTGTCTCCTGCTGCCCGTCGCTCTCCATCTTTTTCTCTCCGATCAGGGCTTTTGCAACGGCATCTGCCTTCGCCAGGTCCTCCTCTTCCGGATTCCAGAGGGAGCGGATGCTCTCATCGACAACGGTGAATCCCGCCTCCCGGAGCTTATCCTGCAAGACCTTCACGGACTCTCCGCTCCAGCCATAGCACCCAAAGGCCGCAGCATTTTTCCCCTTGAACTTCAGCTGGCGCAGGAACTCAAGCCAACCCGCCACACTCGAGAGAATGCTGTTGCCGACGGTAGGCGAGCCTACCGCAATGGCTTTGGACTTGAAGACCTCCGTCATCACCTCGTTCTTGTCGGACTTTGCGATGTTGAACACCCGGACCAGCGTGTCCGGGCTCTGCCTATGGATCGCATCCGCAATTGCATGGGCAAGCTTCTCCGTGCCGTTCCACATGGTGTCATAGGCGATGGTGATCTGATTCTCCTGATAGGCATCCGCCCACGCGGCATACTTCTCCACGATCTGCAGCGGATTCTCCCTCCAGATGGCGCCGTGGGAGGGTGCGATCATCTCGATGGGAAGGTTCAGGTTTCCGATCTCCTCCAGCTTTTTCTTCAGGATCGGTGCAAATGGGTTCAGGATGTTAGCGAAGTACTTCATCGCCTCCCGGTTCAGAAGGCAGGAATCCGCTTTATCGTTGAACAGCTCCTCCACCGCATAGTGCTGGCCGAAGGCGTCGTTGGAGAAGAGGATGTTGTCGCCGGTGAGGAAGGTCGCCATGGAATCCGGCCAGTGGAGCATGCGCATCTCCACAAAGACCAGCTTCTTGCCGTTCCCGATGTCCAGGCTGTCGCCCGTTTTAACCACGTGGAAGTTCCAGCCATGTTTTCCATACTGTCCTTCAATGCTCTTTACCGCGTTTGCCGTGCAGTAGATGGGGACATCCGGGATCTCCTTCAGAAGCGCCGGGAGAGAACCGGAGTGATCACACTCTCCATGGTTTGCAATGATGTAATCGATGTCAGAGAGATCGATCTCCCGCTTCAGATTTTCGACAAACTCCTCCCGGTGCGGCGTCCAGACGGTGTCGATCAGAACGTTCTTCCCCTCCCGAATCAGATAGGCATTCTGACTGCTCCCGTGCAGAATGGAATAGTCATCCCCGTGGAAGGTCTGCAGTTCCCAGTCAAGATAGCCAATCCATGTCACATTTCCCTTTACCTGCTTTCTCATTGCCATTTCCTCCAGTCTGGCGCATGTGCGCCGCAGTGTGCTATAAGTGTATCGGATGTCTGCCGTCCCTGCCATTGCCTGTGCAACAGCTTCTGCGGCAGCAATGCTTTCCTGATGTATCGTCTGTGAGGAGGTGTTTTCTGTCTATGTCCGGTATCACAAAACGCATCTGGATCCTTGCCGCGGCGGCTGCCCTGCTGCTTGCCGCCTGGGTACTGTTTCGGCCGCATCCTGTCAGCACGGACACTGCCGGCGAATCCGGATCTTCCCCGGAGAACAGCCGTGCCCCGTTCCGCTTTGTGGTCGCCTCGGATCTCCACTACCTCTCCCCCTCGCTGAACGACAACGGCACCTTTTTCCAGACCATGATGGAGGAGGCAGACGGAAAGACAACAGAGTACGCAGAGGAAGTGACAGAGGCCTTTGTCTCTGAGGTGATTACACTCCGCCCGGACGCCCTTGTTCTGACCGGAGATCTTACCTTCAACGGGGCAGGAAAAAGCCATGAGGACCTTGCGGCAAAACTCCAGAAAGTGAAAGATGCTGGGATTCCCGTCTATGTTCTCTCCGGGAATCACGACTTAAACAGCACCAACGCCGCCCGCTTTACGGGGGACACCTATGAGCTGGTTCCCGGCGTGACCCCGCAGGAATTCGAGTCCATCTATGCCCCCTTCGGGTTCTCCGACGCCCTCTCGAAGGACAGTGCCTCCTCGAGCTATGTGGTCTCCCCGGAGCCGGGACTGCGGTTTCTTCTTCTTGATGTAAACGGCGTGGAGCAGAAGTGCCGCATCCCGGAGGAGACGCTTTCGTGGATCGAAGCACAGCTTCAGGACGCAAAGAAAGCAGGGGACCTTGTACTCTCCTTCAGCCACCAGAACCTGCTGCAGCACAGCCTCTTTACAGACGGATACGTGATCGGCAATGCGGATGCCCTGCTTGCTCTGTATGACACCTATCGTGTTCCCATAAACTTCACCGGACACCTGCACATCCAGCACCAGGCCGCAGAGGGGAATTTCCATGAGGCTGCAACCTCCGCCCTCTCCATCTCCCCGGAGCACTACGCGGTGGTGATGGTGGACGATACCGGTCTTTCCTACAAGACCCGGTCGGTCGACGTTGCCGCCTGGTCAGCAAAACAGGGAAGCACCAATGAAGATCTTCTCTCTTTTGCGGACTGGTCCAGAAGCACCTTCCTCCGCAGCTCGAGCCGCTCTGCCGGGATCCAGCTGGACCAGGCGGGAATCGAGAACGAGAAGAAGCGGGAGGAGATGATTCGGTACTTTGCAGAGCAGAACTATGGATACTTCTCCGGTGCCCCGCAGAAGAGCCAGTCGGGGAATGCCATCCTGAAGGAGTGGGAGGACACCGGCACCTTTACCGCAGAGTACCTCGATGACATGTCTCTCCCGCAGGGGGATTCCTGACATTGCAATTCGTTTTCTCCGGGCATAGCAATGCCGCTGCAGAGGGGCACCCTGCAGCGGCATTTCTCCTGTCATTCCCATTGCACTGCCTGTACAGCCCTCTGCGGGTGTTGGCAACTTTGTGTCTTCGTCAGAGATCTCGAAACCAAAGCATGCACAGTACCACTTGATGTTCTTTTCATTCGTTTACGGTCGGGATCATCGATGTCTTTGCCGGGCTGTCCTCTTGTGCTGGCT
>ONMH01000066.1 GCA_900318875.1 uncultured Lachnospiraceae bacterium
GAGCGGTAGAGCGCACTCTTCCCCCGGAAGGCCCGGGTGGAGGCTGCCGCCTCGCAGGCCCTGGAGAGGCTCTCAAACACAAACATCCGGTTCAGGCGGACGAAGCGCCTTCGGCTCTCGGCACTGCCGGGTGCGGGTTCCACCCTGTCACGGGAGGCGCTGTCTGCGGCAGAAGCGCTCTTCGAAGCGAGCGGATCCTGCCCCTCTGTGCTCCGGCCCCTTGCGTTCTGGGACTGGTTCATCATGGAGCGGAGCGCCGCGGAAACCCCGCCATCATCCTGTCTGCGTACCGGGGTGGCGTCGTCCTCCCCGCTCGCCATGACAGTGGGCCGGAAGTTTGCAAAGCGGCTGTCCAGCTCGTCCTGGGATGCGACAGGCGAGAGGAGGAGCTGAAAACTGCCCCCGCCCATCGGGATGATTTCCGCCCGGTACTGGCCGGACTCTATCGTATAGTTCAGCTTCTGCCTTGCCTCGTCCAGGATCTCCACGAAGAGCCTGCGCGCCGCAATCGTGCTGTAGGCAAGATCCTCCGGGGAGATGCCTCTCTTCTGTAAATCCTCCTGGGTCAGAGTACACAGGAGCTCATTGTCACCATTTTTGCGAAGATCCATATCTGCACCATTTCCGCCCGACTTCCTCTGTGGTCAGAGGCGCCGGACTTTTTGTTCCTTATGCACCGCGGTGCACAGGAGCTTTCTTACGAAGACAAGTGTACAGCAAACGGGCGGATTGGAAAAGACCCTGCAGAGGGAGAAAATGCACGATAAATGATAAAAGAACGGAATGAATAAAAAATAGCGAAAAGCAGATAAATAAAAATTCATCGTGACATTCCTCAAAAACGAGGGGGTCGAAATTGTTCAGGACTCTGAAAATCGTCTTACAGTGATAAAAATGCTTCACAAGCCGAGGGAAGGGGTGCATACTTCACAGCACCGGACGGAGAAACAAATCCAGTGCGGGAGAGGGGGTGAGGAAGATCCCCGGAAAGTCATGAACAAGCCCAATCGGCTCTGCTGCGGCAGCTTCACTGCGCAGCTTCCTGGTATCGTTATCCAGCGGCTTTCCTCCGGATCGCAGGTCACAATTACGTCGCAGCGCTTTTCCGGTCTGCGGGAGAATCCGTTTCCAGGGTGAACCCTCACGGGGAGCTGTTCCCTCTGGTCAGGGGATTCGATGAAATCTTCGGCGCGATGCCGGCACGGCCTGACGACCGTCCCAGTACCGCGGCGTCTGAATCACATCTTTTGCAAGTCAGCCCACCTGGTCTGAGACCGGTGCCGCGTCTTTTTTGGGGTTGGGGGCCTTTGTCCCTTGCGGAATCTGTGCACAGGAATCCCGCTGTGCAGCGCCGCGAGGGACAAATACCCCCTGCCATCTTTTGTCATATGAATATGTAGGAACACCGGACAATCCCGGGATCCGCCACGGCCGGAAACTTTTCAGTGCTGATGACGCTATGTTAAAATCCTGCTATAATGAGCCGGAAGTGAGCTTACACAGGAAAGGATAAATTCATGGCGAACAGGAAGGCGGGCCGCGGGCGGTCCGGGAGGACCCAGGACAGTCAGTATTATGACGACGGCGGATACACGCAGGACCCGTATCAGAACGGCTATGGGGATGACGGATCCCAGGACGGGTATGACGACGGGTACGGGTACGACGGCTATTACACCGACGACCCCTATGCCGGAGAGTACGATGACGGCGGCTATGCGCAGGAACCCTATGAAGAGGAACCGCCGCGAAGGCAGTCGGGAAGCGGGAAAAAGCACACCGGGCAGAGCAGAAAGAAGAATTCCGGAAGGCGCGGCGGAAAGAAAAACCCGACGATGATCATCACGGTCGCGCTGATCATCTTTCTTGTCGTGGCCTTTGGCGGAAAGCTGTATCTCGACCGGTATTCCTACTCCAGGGAGCGGGCCGACTTAAACGAGTACTTCGGCGTTGCGGATGACACGGACATCCCGATTACCTGGAACAATGCACTGTCCGATGTGCGGGCAAAGCTCATTGACGGCGGCTACTATATGGATCTCGACTCCGTGCGCGCCAACTTGAACAGCCGCTTTTACTACGGCGTGCAGAACAGCGATGACACCAACGGCATGATCATCTACTGCCTGCCCACCGAGAAGGTGGTGACGCAGGTGGGGAGCAGCGACGTGACCATCGGGGACAATACGCAGACGATGGACTATGTCCCTGCGGTGAAGACCGATGACGGCACTGTCTATCTGAATCTCCAGTTCGTGCAGCAGTACACGGACTTCTCCTACACACCCTATCAGGACCCGAACCGCCTGGTGATCGCCTCTGACTTCACGACGCAGATCAACGTGGCGAGTGTGACGAGGGACACCCAGGTCCGCACAAGCGGCGGTATCAAGAGCGACATCCTGACGGATGTGGCAAAGGATGATCAGGTCACCGTGCTCGACCAGATGGATCAGTGGAGCCAGGTTGCAACGAAGGACGGCATCATCGGCTACGTGGAGAACAAGCGTCTCTCCGATGTGACGCAGACAACCGAGACCGATCCCGGTGTCTACACCGAGCCCGAGTACACGACCCATCAGCTCGGCGAGAAGGTGAACATGGCCTTCCACAACGTCTACTCCACTGCCGCGGCAGAGGATACGCTGATCCAGGACACGAGCCGAACAAAGAGCGTCAACGTGATTGCACCCACGATCTTCTGGGTGACGGACGAGGCGGGCGACATCTCGAGCTTTGCGAGCCAGTACTACGTGGACACGGCCCACAGCCTGGGCTATAAGGTTTATGCGGTGGTTGACAACATCAACTCGACGGAGCTTTCCGACAAGAGTTCCTTCCTGCACACGCTGGACTCCCGCAGCAACCTGATCAGCCAGCTGATGACCCAGGTGCAGACCTATGGATATGACGGGATCAACGTGGACTTTGAGCTCATCGATGAGAGCTATGGCCAGGACTATGTGGAATTCATCCGCGAGCTCTCCATCGCCTGCCGCAATGCGGGGCTCACGCTCTCCGTCGACAACTACCCGGCCTATGAGTTCAATGACTACTACAACATCAAGGAGCAGGGCGTCTTTGTCGACTATGTTGTCATCATGGGCTATGACGAGCACTATGCGGGCAGCCAGGAGGCGGGCTCCGTTGCCTCGATCAGCTATGTGACCGAGGGCATTCAGATGGCCGTGGAGAAGGTGGACAAGTCGAAGATCATCAATGCGGTGCCCTTCTACTCCCGGATCTGGAAGACCTCCAACGGCGCGGTGACCTCAGAGGCCTATGGCATGCAGGATATCGCGGACTACATCGCAAACAACGGCATGACGGAGACCTGGGATTCCGAGACCGGACAGAATTATGCGGAGCGCACGGATTCCGACGGCGCCCTGATTCAGATCTGGGTGGAGGACGACAAGTCCATCCAGCAGAAGCTCGATGTCATGACGTCTGCAGGCATTGCGGGCGTTGCGGAGTGGAAGCTCGAGTTCGATACGGCTTCCGTGTGGGATGTCATTGCTGAGTACATGGCCCAGTAGCCATCATTCTCCGGGAAAGAAGGCAGACAGCAACGTGAAGACAGAGTATGTAACCATGACAGAGGATGCCATCGACGAGGCGGCGATCGCCCGGGCGGGGCGGATCCTGAAGGACGGCGGGCTTGTCGCCTTCCCGACGGAGACCGTCTACGGCCTTGGCGGAGATGCCCTGAATCCCGAGTCCTCAAAGAAGATCTATGCGGCAAAGGGGAGACCCTCTGATAACCCCCTCATCGTGCATGTGTGCCGGTGGGAGGATGTGGCGCCGATTGTGGAGGAGATCCCGAAGGAGGCAGAAAAGCTGGCTGCGGCGTTCTGGCCGGGGCCGATGACGATGATCTTCAACAAGTCCTCCCTCGTCCCCTATGAGACGACGGGCGGCCTTGATACCGTGGCAGTCCGGTTCCCCAGCAACAAAATTGCGGCGGCGATGATCCGGGCGGGCGGCGGCTACATCGCGGCGCCCTCTGCAAACAAGTCGGGACGGCCCTCTCCCACAGAGGCGCTGTACTGCAAAGAGGACCTGGACGGAAAGGTGGAGATGATCATCGACGGCGGACAGGTCGGCATCGGCCTGGAGTCCACGATCATTGATCTCACGGAGGAGAAGCCGACGATCCTGCGTCCCGGGTACATCACAAAGGAGATGCTCGAGAAGGTGCTCGGCGAGGTGGATGTGGACCGGACGATCATCGCCCCGAATTCCGGCATCCGGCCGAAGGCGCCGGGCATGAAGTACCGCCACTATGCGCCCCAGGGGGACCTTGCAATAGTTGAAGGCAGCCCGGAGCACGTAGTATCATATATCAACGAAGCCTGCGGAAAGGCGAAGGCAGAGGGAAAGGTGACAGGCATCATCTGCACTGACGAGACGAGAGACCGGTATCAGGCGGACTACGTCTACAGCGCCGGCACGAGGAGCGATGAGGAGACCGTGGCACGGCAGCTCTTCAAGATCCTCCGGGAGTTTGACGATGACGGTGCGCAGGTTCTGTTCTCCGAGTCCTTTGCCGGGGGCGGCATCTGCATGGCGATCATGAACCGCCTGATGAAGGCGGCGGGGCAGAAGGTCATCAATGCGGACAGGGAATCTGCAGAAGGGGGCAGCACATGATAGCACTGGCAAGTGATCACGGCGGCTTTGCGCTCAAGGAGAAGGTGAAAGCACACCTTGAGGCAAAGGGCCTGGAAGTGAAGGACTTTGGCACCTATAACACCGAATCCTGCGATTACCCGGACTTCGGGGAGAAGGCGGCACGCGCTGTGGCAGACGCTAGCTGTGAGAAGGGCATCGTGATCTGCACAACCGGCATCGGCATCTCCATCGCCGCCAACAAGGTGAAGGGCATCCGCTGCGGGCTCTGCACGAGCGTGACACAGGCAAGGCTCACGAGAGAGCACAACGATGCAAACATGCTTGCCATGGGCGCCGGCGTCACGGGCGAGAACCTGGCCATGGACATCGTCGACACCTTCCTCTCCACGGACTTCTCCCATGGGGAGCGCCACGAGAGAAGGGTACAGAAGATTGCAGAGATTGAGCAGGAGAACTGAGATCACAGCAAAGGCAGTGTGAGAAAAGGAGACAGGGTTATGGCTAAAGTAGTTGTTATGGATCATCCGCTGATTCAGCACAAGATCGGTTTTATCCGGAGAAGGACCACGGGAACCAAGGCCTTCCGTGAGACCGTAGGGGAGATCGCAATGCTCCTGTGCTACGAGGCGACCAGGGATCTGGAGCTGGAGGATGTGGAGATCGACACACCGGTCGCCCACACGACGGCAAAGCAGCTCAAGGGCAAGAAGCTCGCTGTGGTGCCGATTCTCCGTGCCGGCCTTGGCATGGTCGACGGCATGCTGAAGATGATCCCCGCCGCAAAGGTGGGTCACATCGGACTCTACCGGGATCCCAAGACACTGGAGCCCGTGGAGTATTACTGCAAGCTCCCTGCGGACTGCGCGGAGCGCGAAGTCTTCGTCGTGGATCCCATGCTGGCGACCGGCGGCTCTTCCATCGATGCCGTGACGCAGCTCAAGAAGCACGGCTGTGAGAAGATTCACTTCCTGTGCATCATTGCCGCCCCCGAGGGCGTGAAGGCCTTTACGAAGGCACATCCCGATGTAGACCTCTACATCGGCGCCATGGACGACCATCTCAACGAGAACGGCTACATCGTGCCGGGCCTTGGCGATGCCGGCGACCGGATCTTTGGAACGAAGTGACAAAGAGAGGACGAGATGTCGCAGAAGAGAGAAGATTACATCACCTGGGATGAGTACTTCATGGGCGTTGCCCAGCTGGCCGGGATGCGCAGCAAGGATCCCCACACGCAGGTGGGCTCCTGCATCGTCAGTGCAGACCACAAGATCCTCTCGATCGGCTACAACGGCCTGCCCAGGGGCTGTGACGATGACGCATTTCCCTGGACAAACGAGGGAACGGGGCTGGACTCCAAGTATCCCTTTGTGACCCACAGTGAGCTCAATGCGATCCTGAACTACCGGGGCGGGAGCCTGGAGGGATCCACCCTCTATGTCTCCCTGTTCCCCTGCAATGAGTGCGCAAAGGCCATCATCCAGGCGGGCATCAAGACGATCGTATACGACAGCGACAAGTACGCGGACAGCGAGGCGACGATCGCGAGCAAGCGGATGCTGAACGCTGCCGGCGTGCGCTACTACCAGTACCAGAGGACCGGGAGGAAAATCCTGATCACGGTCTGACACCGCAGTAATGGACATGAGATACCGCTTCTTTCACAAGTGCAGAAGAACCGCTCTTTCCTTCGCAGCATGCCTGCTGGCATGCTGCCTTTTCGGCTGCAGCCTTCCTGCCTCTGCGCAGACGACGAGGGAAAAGCTTGAGGCGGCACAGGAGGCGGCCTCCCAGACCCAGGGCGCGATCGACGAGAACCAGAAGGCAATCGACTCCGCAAAGAGCACAAAGAGCGCGCTGGAGGGACAGCTCGGGGAGCTGAACGACCAGCTGACCCGGGTGACGCAGTCACTCAACGATCTGGACAGCCAGATTCAGGACAGGCAGCAGAGCATCACCGACACACAGACGCAGCTGGATGCGGCGAACGCAGCGCTCTCCGAGGCGCAGTCGGATCTTGCCGACACGCAGAATGCGCTGGCTGCGGCAAATGAGACGCTCCAGAGTGTGTCCGCTGAGATCACACAGACAGAGTCGGATCTTGCCGCCGCAAAACAGCAGCAGGCGGACCAGTATGACGCCATGAAAGCCCAGATCAGGTTCCTGTATGAGAAGGGCAACGGCTACTATTTGGAGATCCTGCTGCAGGCGGAGGACTTTGCGGACCTTCTGAACAAGCAGCGATACATTCAGAAGCTCTATGAGTACGATTCGAAGAAGCTTGCGGAGTACACGGAGACGGCAAAGCAGATCGTGGAAAAGCAGCAGGAGCTGGAACAGGAGCAGCAGGAGATCGAGGACCGGAAGGCCGAGATTGAACAGCAGCAGGAGGCCATCACCCAGAAGACCGCGGAGATTCAGACCACCCAGTCGGAGATCTCGGCAAAGCAGAGCAGCCTGACCTCACAGCAGCAGGAGCTTCTCTCCCTGCAGTCCGATCAGCAGGCAAAGCAGAGCGAGGTCTCGGCCCTGGTGAACCAGACCGCGGACTCCCTGGACACGGCGAGCACGAACCTCGATGCGGCCGAGAGCAGCGCGGATGCCCTCCAGGCCAAGCTGGACGCCCAGAACAGTGAGATCTCAGAGCTGCAGAAGCAGCTTGAGGAGGAGCAGCGCCTGCAGGCGCTCTCTGATGCCAGCACCTGGCAGAGCCTCTCCGGTGTGACCATCGTGGACAGCGACCGGTACCTTCTGGCAAACCTGATCTACTGCGAGGCAGGCGGAGAGCCCTATGAGGGACAGGTTGCCGTTGGTGCGGTCGTCATGAACCGCGTGATGAGCGGTGCGTTTCCAAACACGATCTCCGGCGTCATCTATCAGACAAACCAGTTCTCCCCGGTGGCCTCCGGGCGGCTTGCCCTGGCCCTCGCCAGGAACGACGCGACGGATTCCTGCTATCAGGCGGCGGATGCGGCCATGGCGGGACAGTCCCCGGTGGGGAGCTGCCTGTTCTTCCGCACCCCGGTGGACGGCGTGACACCAAAGTACACCATCGGCGGGCATATATTTTACTAGAGAAAAATCCCGGAAATCCGGCCCTCTGGAGAATATCTTCTCCGGAGGGCTGGATTTTTGCATTCCAAAAAAGTATCTTATCGTACAAAATCGAAGACAAAAGCACCGGAACTGTAATGAAAAAATGCTGTAAATCTCATGAAAAATAATGGGAAAATATTCAAATCGAACCATACACAGACACAGAAGCATGGTTTCGCTTGTTGAAACTGACTCTCAAGTGCGCTATTATTATCTCTGTTATTGTAAAAGTTTTCGGAATCCGGGGGCGGCCCGTTCCCGGGATCCGCAGGAGCGAAGAGGGTGCAGACAGGTTTCGAAGAAAGGGGGATCCGATGATAGAGGAAACCATTCGGGCTGTGAAAGAGGCCGAAGCGCAGGCGGATCAGATCATTGCCGACGCGAGAGCGCAGGCAGAGGAGATCGTGCGCAGTGCGCAGGACGCGGCGGACGCAAAAAAGGCGGAGGCGAAGACTCTGGCAGCAAAGCGCGGGGAAGATGCAAGGCGCGATGCCGGGGAAGAAGCAAAGAGCCAGCTTGCGGACAGCGCGAAGCAGGCCGAACAGGAGGCAGAGCGCATCAGGGAGACGGCATCATTGAAGGAAAGTGCCGCCGTGGACAGCGTGATTGCGCTTCTTCTCTCCTAGAATTGCTCTGCAGAAAGGCGGAATTTTGTGGCTATTGTAAAGATGCAGAAACTCAGCGTCTGCGCAAACAAGAAGAACCGCAAAGCCATACTGGAACAGCTGCAGTCCCTGGGCTGCATGGAGATTACCACGGAGGGGCTGGACGATCCGAACCTCCAGAAGATGGACACGGAAAAACAGCGTCAGCAGTTTCTCCGGAATGCGGATGCCTTTGATGAGGCAATCCGCCTGCTCGATCGGTATGCAAAGAGTCCCGGAAAGGGAATGGGACTGTTTGCGGAGAGAGAGCAGATCGACAAAGCACAGTTCGACGAGGTGGTAAAGAACCAGAAACAGCTTGTGACAGCGGGCCAGACGGTTCAGAGAGCTGAGAAGACGATTGCAGAGTGCAGGGGAACGATCCAGAAGGAGGAAAACCGGATCGCCGCCCTGGAGCCATGGATGGAACTGCCCGTCTCCATGGACTGCAGCGGCACGAAACAAACCGCGTTCCTGATCGGAACGATAGAGGGCAATATCACAGAGGATGCGATCTATGCGGCGGCCTGCGCGGGGCTGGAGGAACCGGCACCGGTATCGGTAAACCTCCTTCCGGGAAGCGCACCGGGCCAGAACAACATGCTCGTTATCTGTCTGAAGAAAGACCGGGATCACGTCGAGAATTCCCTCCGGGCAGCGGGTTTTGCGAACCCCGCTATCCGCGTGGACGGCGTCCCCGCAGAGGAAAAGAAAGAGATCGAGGCCAATATCCAGAGTCAGCAGAAGGAGATCGAGGAGCAGGAAAAGCTCATCGCCTCCTATGCGGACCGGCGGGAGGACTTCCGCATTGCCTCGGATTACTACCGGACGAGGGCTGCAAAGTACGCCCTCCTCGGGACCATCCCTCAGTCGGAAAACATGTTTTTCCTGGAGGGCTGGGTGACGGCAGACAGGGCGGAGAGCGTAAAGAACCTTCTGGAGAAGAAGTACGACGCGCTCGTCGAGAAGGAGGAAAAGCGGGAGGATGAGATGGAACCCACAGTCCTCCACAACAACCGCTTCTCCGAGTCAGTGGAGGGTGTTCTGGAGTCCTACGGACTGCCCCAGCACGGGAAGATCGATCCGACCTTCATCATGTCGATCTTTTACGTGATCTTCTTTGGCATGATGTTCTCCGACGCGGGCTACGGCATCATGATGGCGCTGGCCTGCCTCATCGTCCTGAAGAGGCACAAAAAGCTTGGGGACAGCATCCGCAAGTCAATGCAGCTCTTCTTCTGGTGCGGCATCTCGACCACCTTCTGGGGACTGATGTATGGCGGCATCTTCGGGGATGCGATCGACCA
>ONMH01000123.1 GCA_900318875.1 uncultured Lachnospiraceae bacterium
TCCTCCTGCCCTGCGCCGATGTACTGGGCGGCCTGCACCGTAAAGCCAGTGCAGCAGGCGCGAAGGAGCCCTCCGAAGAGCCAGGTGCTCGAGGCGACAAGACCGATGGATGCGGACGCGGAAGCGCCAAGGCTCCCCACCATCGAGGAGTCGATGTACTCCATGACAACCTCGGTGATCTGCGCGAGGATTGCCGGGATGGAGAGCTGTATGATAAGAAGAAGCTGCTCACCTCCCGTCAGGGGCTCTCCCTTTCGAAGGCGCAGCAGCAGCCGGTTCTGCTTCATGTATAAAATCCTTTCTGTCACAGGCCAAAGCCCGAAAGGAAATGGTACCGCAAACCTCCGCTCGGGACAACGGACAAAGCGGGCGGCATGTCTCTCCCTGCATCCATGACAGGCCTTTATGCTCTGCTCATTTTTCTGTTGCAATTTTCATGAATCAGGTTCAAGATAGCTTTTGGTGTCATAAGAAAAATTGAACTGGCAATGGCGTCAGGAGGTGTTGTTCGATGAACAGACAGGCAAAGGGTGCCCTGCTCACAGCGGGCGGCGGCATCTGCTGGGGATTATCCGGCTCAATGGGGCAGTTTCTTTTTTCAAGAGAGGGAATGGATGCAAGATGGCTCACCCCGGTGCGGCTGGGTGGTTCGGCCCTGATTCTGCTCCTCTACTGCATCCTCCGATACGGCATCTCCTATACCCTGGAACCCTGGCGGGAGAAAAAGATGGCAAAGGATCTGGTCCTGTACGGCCTGTTCGGCGTCTCCTGCTGCCAGTTTCTCTACTTTGAGACGATCCAGCTCTCCTCTGCGGCGGCGGGCACGATCCTGCAGGATCTCTCTCCTGCGATGATCCTCCTTGTCGGCTGTGCGGCGGCAAAGAGGCGCCCTACAGCAAGAGAGGTCGCTGCCATCCTCGTGGGTCTTGCCGGCGTGTTCCTGATCACAACCGGCGGGAACCTGAAACAGATGGCAATCCCCGCCGCAGCGCTTCTCACCGGCGTTCTCTGCGCCGTATGCGTCACGATCTACAACGTGGTCCCCGCAAGGCGCCTGAAGCAGTACCCGGTGGTTCTTCTGCAGGGCTGGGCCTTCCTCATGGGGAGCGCTGCCATGATCCCCGTGTTCCGGCCCTGGCGCTACTACGTGCCGGTTCATCCGATGGGAATCGTCGGCATCCTGACCGTCATCTTCTGCGGAAATGTCCTCGCCTTTACGATGTACATGTCCGGCATCCGCTACATCGGCCCGGACAAAGGCATCCTCTACGGGTTTGCAGAGCCCATGACCGCCGCTGTGATCGGCGTCATCGCCTTCGGCAATGCCTTTACAGCAGCCGATGCCGCGGGCTTTTGCCTCGTGTTCTTCATGCTGTGGCTGATCTCGAAGAAGGAGAAGCCGGCAGAGCAGATCTCCCATTCCCGCATGGCCTCCGCTTCCTTCCCGCAGGAGAAGAAGCTCGCAGGCTGATCCCTCTTATTTCAGAACATACCGATGCTCCCCCGACAGCTGCTCTTGCAGTCCGCCGGAGGAGCATTTTTGTTTCAGGTTTGATGATGGTTCTTTTTTTTCGCGGCCCGGTCCTCTGCGATCAGCTTCCGCACCGCGCCGATGGCAACCCGCACTGCGGTGTCTGTGTCGTGCACCACGGGATTGGGGAGGCCCGCCGCCTCCCGCTCCTGGTTTGCCATCACAAGAAAGCAGGAGCCGCAGCGCACGTGCCTTGCTGCCGCCACCGTGAACAGGGCTGCGCTCTCCATCTCGGAGGCAAGGCAGCCGAGCTTCTTCCAGGCTTCCCACTTGTTTTTCAGCTCATACCCCACCGGCATCGAATCCGGGCTGTGCTGGCCGTAGAACGAGTCCTTGCACTCCACAACCCCCGTGTGGCAGGGGACGCCGAGGTCCTTCGCACTTGCCACCATCGCGTTCACGACATCCAGATCAGCGACCGCCGGCCACTCGATCGGGGCGTATTCCTTTGAGGTGCCCTCCATGCGGATGGCACCGGTTGCGATCACCGTGTCCCCGGAGAGGACGTCCAGCTGCATGCCGCCGCAGGTGCCGATGCGAAGAAACGTGTCCGCCCCCACGGCAATCAGCTCCTCCATTGCGATCGAGGCAGAGGGTCCGCCGATGCCGGTGGAAGTCACGGAGACCTTCTCCCCGTCCAGATATCCGGTATAAGTCACAAACTCCCTCGAGTCCGCAACAAACTGCGCGTTGTCAAAGTACTTTGCGATCTTTTCGCAGCGCTTCGGATCTCCCGGAAGAATCACATATTTTCCCACATCTCCCGGTCCCACCTGCGTGTGGTACTGCTTTCCATTGTCTGCGTAGTGCATGGTTTTCCTCCCTGCGGGCCATCCGACTTCCCTTCTCTTTTATTATCGCACAGATGTGCTATTATAGGGAAGATCTTCCGGGAAAGCGAGGTTCAGTGTTTGGAAGTCGTAAGAAGAAAATCTGACAGGCCGCCGGTCCTTCTGGTTCTGCTCATCCTTGTCTGCATCGCGGCGGCTGCCGTCGGCATCTCTGCCTATGAGAACAGCCCGAAGGTGAAGCTCTCACGTGCGATCACCAGGGCGGAGAAGGCCTGTGCCGACAAGGACTATGAGACCGCCGTGGATGCGGCGAATGAGGCGCTCTCCATCGACGGGGACAACGCCGATGCCTACAGCATCCTGATTGACAGCTACGCCGGGGAGGAGAACTACACCGCCATGTGCGCTGCCTTCGATGACGCACAGGAAAAACTCCAGGAGACGGATGCGGACAGGCTCCGCAACAAGGTCCTGACCGTGCTGAACAACGCTGCGCAGGCGGCAGAGACAAAGAGCGATCCGGACACGGCGATCTCCCTCTACCAGAGCGTTATCAGCTATGCCGCCTCCGGCTCCCAGCTTGCCACACAGGCTCAGGAGAAGATCGATGCTCTGACAGCGAATACGGAGGAGACAGCAGATCCGAAGGCGCAGTATGAGGAGATCCTAAAGAACGATCCGGACAACACGGATGCCCTGCGGGGCCTTGCCGATGCCTGCGAGGACGCAGGCGATCAGGAGGGCGCAAAGAAGGCCCTGAAAAAGCTGATCGGCCTTGACGATGCCGCAGACGAATCCCTGATTCTCGAGTATGTCTCCCTCTGCATGGACAATGCGGACTATGGCGCCGCCCTCGACGTCCTGAACGAGGCCTATGCAAAGACAAAGAGCCAGACACTGTACGGAAAGATACTCTCCGTCATGGCAGCGCAGGCAAAGAGCGCCACGGGAACAGAGGCCGTGGACCTCTGGCAGGCGCTCCTCTTAAAGAGTCCCAAGTACGTGGATGCCTACTCGAGCCTCTCCGACCTCTATTATGATCTCGGGGAGTATGACAAGGCCGTGCACATCCTGGAGACCGGCTATGAGCTCACAGAGGACTCCCTGCTCTCCAGGCAGCTCTCCTCGCTCAACAAAAAGCTCGCCGCTGCCGGCATCACCGTGGATGACACCGACACCAAGAACCCGGTGGAGGAGCTTGCCCAGTACGCAGCGGAGAACAACTACGCCGACGCCCTGAAGGTCATGGCAAAGAAGGAGTTTCAGGACAAGATCACAGAACTTGCGGATACGGCCGATGAGAAGGGACGGATCACCCTCTCTGCCACCGACTTTCCGGAGACGGAGGAGGACAGCACCTCTGCCTCCTCGTCCGCCTCTTCCACTTCTTCCTCCTCTCCTTCGGACACAGAAGAGGAAGAGGAGCCGGTGACGATCAAGGTCGTCATCAACAAGGAAGACGGCCAGTTTTACATCAACACGGAGGACGGAACAGAGGTCTCCTGCTACTGGCCCGCCATCACCGACTCCGCCGGCAGAGTCGTCATCGGAGAGTACGGCGAGGACAGCTATGGCAACGTCAACTACGAACTCTCCAACGGAACCGTGC
Organism: uncultured Lachnospiraceae bacterium; assembly: GCA_900318875.1. Lineage (GTDB taxonomy): Bacteria > Bacillota > Clostridia > Lachnospirales > Lachnospiraceae > CAG-791. The sequence continues at coordinate 3,932 of ONMH01000123.1, forward strand.
TCACAGCCTATGAGTACCTCGTTGAGTACTCGCCCTGAGAAGAGAACGGGAAGAACAAAAGACAGGCAGCGGAAAACGCACGATAGTGCAACGCACGATAGTGCAACGCACGATAGTGCAACGCACGATAGTGCGTTATCTACTGCCTGTTTTCTTCTTTTTCCGGGATGTCTGTCAGGAGGTCACATCTGCAGGTTTTGCCGCCCTCCCGGCAAGGTTCTTTCAGTATTCAAGAGGTGGAAAGACAAAAGAAGTCGCAGAGTACCTGGCACAGGCAGCAGGCGTGAAGGCCGTCTCTGTGGATGCGGCAGATGCCGCCATCAAAGAGCCTGTGGACGTTTTGTTCGTGGGAGGCGCCCTGTACGCCTACGGCCTTAACAAGCATCTCTCTGCCTGGCTCGATAGCCTGGATGGAAAGACGGTAAAGAAGGTGGTCCTCTTCTCCACCTCCTGGCTCTCAAAGCACGCCCTGGATCTCATGAGGGACAAGCAGACCCTCGTCATGGGCATGACGGGCGGCTGGGAGTTCCTTGCAGCCGAGACCATCTACAAGATGTCTGCTTCCGCAGACAAGCTCATCGCCTTTGTGGAGGGGACAAGCCACCGCTTCACCCCGGCGGGGGAGTATGAGGCCTATCCCGGCCAGTTCGGCAATACGATGAAGCTCCTCCACGACTATGCGGCTGACTGGCTGACCGACGGCAGATTTGACAGCTGATGTCCTCTTTTTCTGATCACGCATACGGAAAATCCCTGCAGAGCGCATCTGCAGGGATTTTTCCATATGGGAAAGAAAGTGCCGGAAGGGGAATCCCCCGGCATTTCAATCCTCCATGTGGGAGAGGTTGATGAGGTATTGGAGAAAGGCCTTCCTTACGGGCGTCCGCTGTCCATTCCTGTCGTAGAGCAGGTACACGACAGACTCGATCGGCGGCTCGATGTCCACCGCCGTGATCTTCGGCGTGAGCTGGTCCTCGGGGATCTGCCCCCGAAAGAGCGTGCAGACCCCCTGCCCCTCCAGGATGAGCTGCATGATCGTGGAGGTAAAGGAGGCATTGGAGGCGATCTCCGGCGCAAAGTCCGCCCGCCTGCAGGCGGCGAGGATGCGGAGCGTGTCCGCGTGGTAGGCCCCGTTTGCCCTGCTGTGGGCAATGAGGGGATGGCTCTTTAAGACGTCGATGGAGACGCTCTTTTCCGCTGCCAGCGTGTCCTACGTGGGCACGTAGAGGGCAAGCCGGTCCACCTTGTAGACGACCCGGGAGAGACTCTCGTCGATTGCGATCGCGTCGTTTGCAAAGGCGAAGACGCACTGGTGGTTTTTGAGCATCGCAGGTCGAGGGAAAGGCAAGGCGAAGGTGGGCCTTTCTGCTCTTCCCGAGGTCCTTCAGCGCCCGCCTTGCCTCCTCGTCGGTCCGCACGATCTGCTCGGCGTAGGGGGAGAAGGTCTCCGAGAAGACGTTTGGCCGCACAGACCTTGTCGAGCGGTCAAAGAGGGAGATGCCAAGTTCCTCCCCGAGCTTGTGGATGTGCTTTATCAGGGCTGACTGGGAGACGCAGAGCCTGTCCGCTGTCTCCTGAAAGCGCAGCGTCTCGTACAGGTTTGCAAACTCCCGGAGCGTGTCAAGATCCATATCGATCCTCCTGAATGAAAATTTCCGTTTGGGAAAAAGCCGTCCGGATGTCGCGGATTTTCCGAAACTTTTATGGATGCCGCGACATCCGCCCCTTGCGGCGGGGGGAGTTTTGATATAATGAACAAGGCAGGGGATTCCGTGCGGAATTCAGAAAGGGGATGGCATCTATGCAGCTGGAGTTTATCGGAGCGGATCACGAGGTGACAGGGAGCTGTCACTACATCAAGGTGGGGAACAAAAACATTCTGATCGACTGCGGCATGAAGCAGGGGAGAGAGCTCTACAAAAGCGTTGAGATCCCGGTGTCTGCGGCAAACATCGACTACGTCTTTCTGACCCATGCGCACATCGACCACTCGGGACTGCTGCCCAAGCTCTACGCGGACGGCTACCGGGGGCCGATCATCTGCACCCCGGCGACCAGGGAACTGTGCGAGATTCTGCTCCTCGACTGCGCCCACATCCAGGCGCAGGAGGCGCAGTACCGGTCAAAAAAGAGCCGGCAGACGGGGCAGGACCAGCAGCCCGAGTCCGCTGCGGCAACGCCCATCTACACGATGGAGCAGGCCCAGAGCGTGATGCGTCTGTTCAAGACCTATCCCTATGACAAGGTCATTAAGCTCTGCGATGAGGTCTCCTTCCGCCTGACGGACATCGGGCACCTCCTCGGCTCTGCCAGCATTGAGCTGTGGCTGTTGGAGAACGGGGAGGAGAGAAAGATTGTCTTCTCCGGCGACATCGGCAACAAGAACCAGCCGCTTCTTCGCGATCCGAAGAAGACGGAGGAGGCGGACTACGTGGTGATGGAGTCGACCTACGGCGACCGCCTTCACGAGAAGGTCCACGGAAGCTATGTGGAGCAGCTTGCAGACGTCATCGCGTCGACCCTGGACCGGGGCGGGAACCTGGTGATCCCGGCCTTTGCGGTCGGCAGGACCCAGGTCCTTCTGTACTTTATCCGCCAGATCAAGGAGAACAACCTGATCCCGGAGAACCCGGCGTTTCCCGTCTACGTGGACTCGCCGATGGCGGTCCGCGCGATCAGTGTCTTTGAGGACAGCGAGGGGTACTGCTACGACGAGGAGGCCATGGAGATCCTGAAGGAGGGGAGAAACCCCATCTCCTTCCCGAACCTTCACCTCTCCATCACGACCGAGGAGTCCATTGCGATCAACAATGATGCGGCGCCGAAGGTCATCATCAGCGCCTCCGGCATGTGCGATGCGGGCAGAATCCGGCACCACTTAAAGCACAACCTCTCGAACCCGAAGAACACGGTCCTCTTTGTCGGCTACCAGGCAGAGGGCACGCTGGGCAGAAGACTCGAGGAGGGCGTGGTCAAGATCCGGATCTTTGGCGAGGACATCGCGGTCCGTGCTGAGATCCGAACGATGGACGGCATGTCTGGCCACGCAGACCGGGACGGCCTTGTGGAGTGGATCAAGGGCTTTACGAATCCGCCGAAGCAGACCTTCATCGTCCACGGCGAGGACACAGTGACGACAGGCTTTGCGGAGCTCTTAAAGAACCAGTACGGGATCGAGGCCATGGCGCCGTTCTCCGGGACCAGGTATGATCTCCTCGGAGGGCGCTTTATCGCGATTGCAAAGGGCGTCCCGGTGGAGAAGGGACGGGCAGAGCGAGCACGCAGCGTCTCGGATTCCTACACGAAGCTCAGGATCGCCGCGGCAAGGCTCGACAAGGTCCTCGACGAGGCAAGGGGCCTTCCGAACAAGGAGCTCGACCGGTTTACGAAGGAGCTCAACGATCTGTGCCGGAAGTACCAGATCCCGCAGGACTAAAATCTGCGCGAAGCGCAGACTGCAGCCTGCCATTGTGGCAGAATCAAAATGGGAGTAGAATAGCAGGGCTCTTTGGCAGAACTTTCTGCCGATGTGCTTGGAGGATTTATGGCAAGAATTGACGATAACTTTATCTCGATGTGCCGGGATATTCTGGAGAACGGCACGACCACAGAGGGACAGAAGGTGCGCCCTCACTGGGAGGACGGCACCCCCGCCTACACGATCAAGAAGTTCGGCGTGGTGACAAGGTACAACCTGGGGGAGGAGTTTCCGATCCTGACCCTCCGGAAGACGCCGGCAAAGAGCGCCTTTGATGAGATCCTCTGGATCTATCAGGAGAAGTCCAACAACGTGCACGACCTGCACTCCGACATCTGGAATGCATGGGCGGATGAGAAGGGCACCATCGGAAGGGCATACGGCTACCAGATGGCGGTCAAGCACCTGTACCGAGACATCACGAGAAAGGGCATCGAAAGGGCTTTCGGGGATGTCCCCATCCCGGAGATGGAGGACGGCCCAGAAAAGCTAAGGCCCGAGGAAAGCTACCTTGCAGTCCTTCACGAGGACGAATTCCGGCATACCCGTGCCATCTATGACCGCACAAAAAAGGCCTTCTACATGGACCAGATGGATCGGGTATTGTATGACCTTGTGAACAACCCGTTCTCGAGGCGGATCATGACGAACCTCTACGACTTTGAGGACCTGCACGAGATGCACCTCTACCCCTGCGCCTACAGCATGACCTTCAACGTGACCCAGCGCAAGGAGGACGGGAAGCTTGTCCTGAACGGCATCTTAAACCAGAGGAGCCAGGACACCCTGACTGCCTTTGCCTGGAACGAGGCGCAGTACGGGATCCTGCTTGCCGTCATCGCCCAGTGCGTGGGGATGGAGGCGGGAGAATTCGTCCACGTGATCGCGGACGCCCACATCTATGACCGCCACGTGGACGCGGTAAAGGAACTCATCTCCCGCACGCCAAAGCCCGCGCCGAAGGTCTGGATCAACCCGGAAAAGCACAGCTTCTATGAATTTACGCGGGACGACATCAAGCTGGAGAACTACGAGACCGCGGGAGACCAGATCCGGAACATCCCGGTCGCCATCTGAGAGAAAGAGGAAAACATGAACGCAATCGTTGCAGTGGACAGGAACTGGGCCATCGGCAATCAGGGACAGCTCCTCGTCAGCATCCCCAATGACCACAAGATGTTCCGGAAGGAGACCCTGAACAAGGTCATCCTTTACGGAAGAAAGACGCTGGAGACCTTCCCGATGTCGCAGCCCCTGGACAGGCGCCGCAACATCATCCTCTCCCGCAATCCGGAGTTTTCCGTAAAGAACGCGGAGATCGCCCGCAGCGTGGAGGAGGCCCTCTCCATGGTAAAGGACGTTCCTGAAGAGGATGTCTACGTGATCGGCGGGGCGACCATCTATAAGGAGTTTCTCCCCTACGTGGACACGGTCCACGTGACCAGGGTGGACTATTCCTACGCGGCAGATGCCTGGTTCCCGAATCTCGACGAGGACCCCGACTGGGAGGTAAGTAAAAAGCAAAGGAAGCCATTGAAGATATGAAGAACAGTTACGATGTCATTATTGTCGGCGCAGGCCCTGGCGGCATCTTCTGCGCCTATGAGCTCAAGCAGAAGGAGCCAAAGCTCTCCATTCTCCTTGTGGAGAAGGGACACTCCATCGAGCGCAGAATCTGCCCCAAGAGAAGGACCGGAAAGTGCGCCTCCTGCCAGCCCTGCTCGATCACAACGGGCTTTTCCGGTGCGGGGGCTTTCTCCGACGGAAAGCTCTCCCTCTCCCCGGATGTGGGCGGCAACCTTCCCGCCATCCTGGGGTATGACACAGCGACAAAGCTCATCCACGAGTCGGACAGCATCTACTTAAAGTTCGGCGCTCCCACGGATGTCTGGGGCATTGACAAGCAGAAGGAGATCCGGGAGATCCGAAAGCGGGCCATCGGCGCGAACTTAAAGCTCATCGAGTGTCCGATCCGGCACCTCGGCACCGAGGTCGGCTACCAGATCTATCAGAAGATGCAGTCCCACCTGGCAGAGGCCGGTGTCGACATGCTCTTTGATGATCCGGTGGAGCAGATCCTGATTGAGGATGGGAAGGTCGCAGGCATCCGCACAAAGAAGGCGGAGACCTTTACTGCGCCGAAGGTCGTCCTGGCTGTCGGACGTGACGGCGCCGACTGGCTCAACGGCCAGTGCGAGGAGCTTGGCATCGAGTCGACGCCCGGCACCGTGGACATCGGCGTGCGCGTCGAGGTCCGGGACGAGGTCATGCAGTACCTGAACGAGAACCTCTACGAGGCAAAGCTCGTGTATTACACGCCCACCTTTGACGACAAGGTCCGCACGTTCTGCACGAACCCCTCCGGAGAGGTGTCTACCGAGTACTACGATGACAACCTGGCGGTCGTGAACGGCCATGCCTACAAGGGAAAGGAGCTCAAGACCAACAACACGAACTTCGCGATCCTGGTCTCCAAGAACTTCACCAAGCCCTTCCGGACCCCGATCGAGTACGGCAAGCAGATCGCCCAGCTCTCAAACATGCTCTGCGGCAACCGCATCATGGTGCAGACCTACGGCGACTACAAGCGCGGCAGAAGGACGACGGATGAGCGCCTCTGCCGCAACAACCTGATCCCTACCCTGAAGGACGCGGTCCCGGGAGACCTGTCCCTGGTCTTCCCGCACCGGATCATGGTGGACATCGAGGAGATGCTGGAAGCCCTGGACAAGGTGACGCCCGGCATCGCCTCCGACGAGACGCTCCTGTACGGCGTGGAGGTCAAGTTCTACAGCAACCGGCTCGTGGTGTCCAGGGGCTTTGAGACCTCGGTGAACGGCCTGTATGCGATCGGCGACGGCGCCGGCATCACGAGGGGCCTGCAGCAGGCTTCCGCAAACGGCCTCGCGGTAGCAAGGTCGATCCTGGGCATTGCCCTGTGAGCGCATGATGGCAGGAAAGAAAATGAGAGTCCGGGCAGCGGCACTTGCCGCTGCGGCAGGGGTCCTTCTCTGCGGCTGCGGAGAGCAGCTCGTCTTCATGACGGGAAGCTCCGGGACCCCGGTCTTCACCGTGGGGGACAAGACCGTCACGAGACAGGAGATCGAGGTCTACTACGTCAACCTCCAGCGGGAGTATGAGACCCTCTTTGGAAGCGATGTCTGGCAGAAGGACGGAAATGAGGACCTCTGGACTGTGGTCCGGGACAACGCGGTGGCTCAGATCTCCCGGGTTGCGGCCCTGGATCAGATGGCAAAAGAGGGCGGGATCACCCTGACAGAGGAGGAGACCAGTGCCTGCGGGAGCGCGGCAGAGGAGTACTACACCTCCCTGAATGAGAAGGAAAAACAGTACTTTGACCTTGACGAGGCGGACTATGCCGCCATGTACGAGGACTACTGCCTTGCCGCGAAGGAGTATCAGAACATCCTCACCTCGGCAAACATCGAGGTGTCCGACGATGAGGCAAGGTCTGTGACCTGCCAGTACATCTGCTTTACGGCGGCGGATGATGCGATGACAAGAGCAAAACAGGTCCGGCAGGAGATCACGGACGGCATGAACCACAACACCGGCAAGACCTTCCTCCAGTACATCGCAGAGTACAACGAGGACTTTGCCTCCTCGATGTCCGTCTCCCGGGCCGGGTCCGATGCGGCACTTGTCGATGCGGCATTCTCCCTCTCCCTCAATGAGATCAGCGATCCCGTGGAGGTGGCGGACGGAAACGTCTACATCCTGAAGTGCATCAGCCTCTCGGACGAGTCCGAGACCGAGGAGAACAAGAAGACGATCCAGAAGGAGCGGGAGCAGGAGGCCTTTGACAGCGCCTGCAGCGATTTCCTGGGAAAGACGAAGAGCGGGATCGACGAGACGGTGCTCTCCGGTGTGACGCTGGTCACCGATGCGGACATCTCGACGGACAGCTTCTTTACCACGTATCAGACCTACTTTCCGGACAATACGGAGAGCAAATGAAAGGAGACAGCAATGCTTGTGGTGGAACAGCTTGAGACGGCAAACGGCTCTGTACAGGGCGTGATGGCAAAGGCCCCCGGCGGGGAGGGACATCCCAACATGATCCTCATCACCTGTAAACGGGGATATCTCATGTGCGGGTATCTGAACCTTCCCGCGGCGGAGAAGTTCGGCGATGCCGCAGTGCTCGTCGGCGGTGCGGACTTTGACGCTGTCCTTGCCAACGAGATCAAGGGTGCAACGAGTGCAGCAAAGGCCCTTGGTGTGAAGGAGGGCATGACAGGCCGTGAGGCGGCGGCCATCCTGAACGCATAACCAAAAGGAATGGGGGAGAGATCAGGGGAGCACATGAAAAACCAAGAAGAAGAGAAGCTCGGCGTCGGTGTCTGCGGGTGCGGTGCGATCAGCAGGATCTACCTACAAAACATGACCCATCGCTTTTCGAACCTTGCGGTAGTGAGCTGCTGCGCCAGGCACCTGGAGCATGCCCAAAAGAGGGCAGAGGAGTTTGGCATCGAGGCGATGACCTATGAGGAGATGCTGCAGGATGAGAGGATTTCGCTCATTGTCATCCTGACCCCGGCGCCCACCCATGCAGCGCTCATCCGGCAGGCGCTCCTTGCGGGAAAGCACGTCTACACGGAGAAGGCGATCTGCCTCGATGTCGGGGAGGCGAAGGCTCTGCAGGCACTGGCAGAGGAGAAGAATCTGTACCTCTCGTCCGCCCCGGATACCTTTCTCGGGGAGGCCTTGCAGACCGCGCGCCGGGCAATCGATGCGGGCAGGATCGGACAGGTCACGGGCTTTTCCGTGAGTGCAAACCGAAACCAGGACATCCTGGGAGCTCTGTTCTCCTTTCAGAACCTTCCTGGCGGCGGCATCGACCTCGACTACGGCGTCTACTACCTGACTGCCCTCGTGAGCCTCCTCGGCCCCATAAAGGAGGTCTCTGCGATGGAGGACAATCCAAAGCTCGTGCGGAAAAATCCCATTCCCCAGAGCCCTGACTTTGGAAGGGAGTATGCCTCTCCCAATGTCAGCCGCGTGAGTGCGCTCTTAAAGACGAAGAGCGGGATCCCTGGGACACTGCTCCTTGATTCTGAGAGCATCCTCACAGACCTTGCCCGTTTTTAGCACGGAGGGTGTGCTCACGCTCTGCGATGCGAACGGCTTCGGCGGCACGGTCAGGCTGACCGCCATGGGACCGGATTACAGGAAGGTGCAGGAGGAGGACCTCGACCTGGGGCTTCCCTATGCGGACAACGCGAGGGGGATCGGGCCCAGCGAAGAGGCGGCAGCCATCCTTGCAGGGAGAAAGAGCAGGACAGACTGCTCCATGGCAATCCACGTCCTCGATGTCCTGAAGACGATGGAAAGAAGCAGCAGGAGCCGTACGAAAAGACAAAGTCAGTTATAAAGCATGGAGAGAGTCCTGCAGCAGCTGCTGCGGGGCTCTTTTACGTGTACCGCCAGAGAAGGGCGGCCATGCTGAAAACCGGCGAGATGATATCCACGGCGATCACGGCAAACAGGAGGACCTGCGCGAGGCGGACAAAGAGAAAGAGGAAAAGAAACCCGATCCCCCTGGCACCCTCGTGGAGGAGCTTCCTGCGGCGCCTTCCGCTCTGCAGCCAGAGCCTTGCGGTATCCGAGGCGCTCTCGACGCCAAGGAGGGTGCTCAGGGCGGCTTCCCCGTCAAGGTGCGATGCCGGAAGGATGTTTACGGAAAAGAGGAGGATGTTCGTCAGGGAGGCCTCCCGGAAGGTCTCCCTGGCGGCGGGAACAAGGAGGGAGAGGAGAAGAAAGATCCCTGCAAGAAGGAGGTTGACCTCGACCCCTGCCAGGGAGAACTGGATTTCCTCCTTTGGCCTGTGCGGCA
>ONMH01000136.1 GCA_900318875.1 uncultured Lachnospiraceae bacterium
TCATGATCATCTTGATAAGAGCTGGGGGATTGTTGCAATCTCCCGGCATGGAGGTCGTGACTTTGCAGCACGAGGCACTTTACCCCGTGAATAGTAACAGTTTTGCAAATTTTTACCCCTCTGCGTATTGGATTTTCGCAGGGGGGTATGTTATACTGACATGCTGTGATTTGTTCCGGTCCGGAACACCCGAGGCTGAATGTTCTTCGGGATCTGCCGCAAAGCGCTTCGGACGATGCCGAAGGATATCCGGGCGGGCACACCACAAAGGAAAATCAGAATGCGCAGGAGGATACCATGAGCGTTAGCGTAGAGAAGCTCGAGAAGAGCATGGCAAAACTCACCATTACCGTGAGTGCAGAGGATTTCACCAAGGCACTGGACAAGGCATACACCCGCCAGAAGAACAGAATCCAGGTTCCCGGATTCCGCAAGGGACATGCCTCCAGACAGATCATTGAAAAAATGTACGGCGCAGGCGTCTTCTTTGAGGATGCAGCAAATTTTGCGATCAATGATTCCTATCCGGATGCTGCAAGGGAGTGTGGAGAGAAGATCTGCTCCCGTCCCACCATCGACATCACCCAGATCGAAGAGGGCAAGGATTTCATCTACACCGCAGAGGTCGCTCTCGAGCCTCCGGTTGAGCTCGGCCAGTACAAGGGTGTTGAGATCGAGAAGGTCGACGTGAAGGAAGTCACGGAGGAGGACATCGACGCAGAGCTGAAGAGACAGCAGAACGCCAATGCCAAGATCACCGATGTGACCGATCGTCCCGTGCAGAACGGCGACATGATCAAGCTCGACTTCGATGGCTCCATTGACGGCACTCCGTTCGATGGCGGCAAGGCTGAGAACTATGACCTGACCGTCGGCTCCGGTTCCTTCATCCCCGGCTTCGAGGAACAGCTCGTCGGCATGAACGCAGGGGAGGAGAAGGATGTCACTGTGACCTTCCCGGAGGACTACCACGCAAAGGATCTTGCCGGCAAGGAGGCAGTGTTCCACTGCAGGGTCAACAGCATTCGCGAGAAGAAGCTCCCTGAACTCAACGACGAGTTCGCCGATGAGGTCTCCGAGTTCGATACCCTCGACGAGTACAAGGCTGACATCAAGAAGAACATCGAGGTCAAGAGAGAAGAGGATGCAAAGACCCGCCGTGAGAACGAGGCTGTCGATGCGGTCATCAAGAACGCAACGATCGAGATCCCGGAAGCCATGATGCGGACCCAGGAGGAGGAGCTCGCCGATCAGATGGCACAGAACCTCCGCTACCAGGGTATGAACCTGCAGGACTTCCTCAAGTACACGAACATGTCTGAGGAGCAGTTCATCACCTCCATGCAGCCCCAGGCAGACAGAACCATCCGCACGAGACTGACCCTCGAGGCCGTTGTGAAGGCAGAGAACATCGAGGTCTCCGATGAGGAGTTCGACGAGGAGCTGCAGAAGATCGCTGACCAGTACAAGGCTCCGCTCGACGAAATCAAGAAGTACTACGAGTCCGATGAGGCGAAGAAGAGCCTGACCGAGGACATCGCCGTGCAGAAGGCTGTGACTTTTGTTGCGGAGAACGCCGTCGAGGTGGAGAAGCCCGCTGAGAAGGCAAAGGACGAGACTGCTTCTGACGAGGCAAAGCCCGAGGCCTGAGTGCGGAGCCTCTGCAGACCGCCAATACGGTCTGCAGAAATGAAATTTCCGTGAATAATGATAAAAGAACGCCAAAACGCCTTGAAGGTGCAGACCTTTGCGGCTAAGATTTCTAAGAATGACTGCGCAGGCAGTCAGCTTTAGAAAGGAAGCATTCGAACATGGCTAACTACATTCCCTATGTGATTGAGCAGACCGGTACCGGTGAGCGCTCTTACGACATCTTTTCCCGTCTCCTGAAGGAGCGGATCATCATGCTGGGCAGCGAGGTCACAGACCAGTCCGCAGAACTTATTGTCGCGCAGCTCCTCTTCCTCGAGGGAGAGGATCCGGATAAGGATATCCAGTTCTACATCAACAGCCCGGGAGGATCCGTCACCGCAGGGCTTGCCATCTATGACACCATGAAGTTCATCAAGTGCGATGTCTCCACGATCTGTGTCGGCATGGCTGCCAGCATGGGCTCCTTCCTCCTTGCCGGCGGCACGAAGGGCAAGCGCTATGCGCTCCCGAACTCAGAGATCCTGATCCATCAGCCCTCCGGAGGATCCGAGGGACAGGCCTCTGACATGATCATCGCCGCAGAGCACATCAAGGCGACCCGTGAGAAGATGAACCACATCCTCGCGGAGAACACCGGCAAGACCTATGAGGACCTCTGCAGGGATACAGACCGCGACAACTGGATGACGGCAAAGGAGGCCTTGGACTATGGCCTCATCGACCACATCTATACCACGCGCAAAGAGATCGAAGAGGATCTGAAGAAAAAACAGGGATAAGGAAGCGTGGTGCCGTACAGCAGGAATGCCGTGCGGCACTTTTCGCCCAAATGATGGCATTGCATCCGGCCGCGAAGCGGCCAGAGAGGGAAAAATGGCAAATGGAAAAATGACTCCGCCGCGCCGCTGCTCTTTCTGCGGCAGAACGGAAAACCAGGTCCGCAAGCTGATTGCAGGCCCCAACGGCGTTTACATCTGTGATGAGTGCGTCGCGATCTGCGGGGACATCATCAACGATACAGGGATCGAGGGCGCCGGCACAAACAGAAGCCGCAAAAAGCCCGCTGCGGATGTCAACCTCCTGAAGCCCGCAGAGATCAAGAAGTTCCTCGACGAGTATGTCATCGGACAGGATGAGGCCAAGAAAGTCCTCTCCGTCTCGGTATACAATCACTACAAGAGGATCATGGCTCCCGACGCCAGAAGCAGGAAGAACGACGACGTGGAGCTGCAGAAGTCCAACATCCTGCTGCTGGGACCCACGGGTTCCGGCAAGACCTACCTGGCACAGACCCTGGCAAAGCTCTTAAACGTCCCCTTTGCCATCGCCGACGCGACAACCCTGACAGAGGCGGGCTATGTCGGCGAGGATGTCGAGAACATCCTGCTGAAGCTGATCCAGGCAGCGGACTACAACATCGAGCGCGCCCAGATCGGCATCATCTACATCGATGAGATCGACAAGATCGCAAAGAAGGGCGAGAACGTCTCGATCACAAGAGATGTCTCCGGCGAGGGCGTGCAGCAGGCACTCTTAAAGATCATCGAGGGCACCATTGCCTCCGTGCCGCCGCAGGGCGGAAGAAAGCACCCGCAGCAGGAACTGATCCAGATCGACACGACCAACATCCTGTTCATCTGCGGCGGTGCCTTTGACGGTCTCGAGAAGATCATCCACGAGAGGACCGACTACCGCTCCATGGGCTTCAACGCCTCCGTGGCGGAGAAGGAGGACCGGAACATCTCCGAGACCTTAAAGCAGGTCCTGCCCCAGGACCTTGTCCGCTTTGGCATGATTCCGGAGTTCATCGGCCGTGTGCCGGTGGTGGTCTCCCTGGACGGCCTCGACAGGAATGCGCTGGTGCGCATCCTGAAGGAACCCAAGAACGCCCTGGTCAAGCAGTACGCAAAGCTGTTTGATTACGATCACGTCAAGCTCTCGTTCGAGGACGACGCCCTCGAGGAGGTCGCAGATCTCGCTGTGCAGAGAAACACCGGCGCCAGAGGCCTGCGCTCCATCATGGAGAAGGCCATGATGGATGTCATGTACACGATTCCCTCCGATCCCACAATCCGGGAGTGCATCGTGACAAAGGCCGCCGTGGACGGAACCGGGGCACCGCTCCTCGTGCACGATGACGGCTCCCGCACGGAAGTCCTGCCGGGAGAGGAGAGCCTGCTCGAGCAGAAGCCCGCAGGCTGATCATTGCAGCAATCACGGTCATGCGCATCAAAGCGGTGTGCATGGCCGTTTTTTGTTTCTCAGGAACAGAGAGGAGGAATCCATGTCCATGATCATAAGGAGCGTCAACCTCGAGACAGTGGTCGGCGTCACGACCAAAGAGCTGCCCCGCCACACCTGGCCGGAGTTTGCCTTTGCCGGAAGGTCCAATGTCGGCAAATCCACCCTCATCAACATGCTGATGCAGCGAAAGTCCTACGCGAGGGTCTCGGAAAAGCCGGGAAAGACCGCAACCATCAACTACTACAACATCAATGACCAGTTCTACCTGGTGGACCTGCCGGGCTATGGCTATGCCAGCGCGACGCGCCGGGACATCAAGGACCAGTGGGGAGCCATGATTGAGCGCTACCTCCACACGAGCAAGTCGCTGAAGGCGGTGTTCCTCCTCGTCGACATCCGTCATGACCCCACGGACAACGATGTGCTGATGTTTGACTGGATCCTGCACAACGGCTTTGTGCCGATCATCGTTGCGACCAAGCTGGACAAGTTAAAGAGAAGCCAGGTGGCAGGCGCCGTAAAAAACGTGGAGACGGTCCTGCGCGAGAAGAGCCAGCTCGGAAAGGACATCACCCTGACCATCATCCCGACCTCCGGAGAGACGAAGGCGGGACGGGACAAAATCGAGGAAGTCATTACTTCTTTTCTCTGAAACACGTGTTATGATCACAACATTCAGTGAGCGGGAGCGGAAGAAAAAACTCAACGAGATGAAGCTCTCCAAGGTGATCAGTTCGCTGATCTTCATCGTGATCGGCGTGATTCTGATCATCTGGCGCGATCCCGCACTGACGGTGATCTGCACGGTCCTTGCGGCACTCCTGTGCGCAGCGGGTGTTGTGGGAATCGTGATGTACTTTGTCACAAAGGAGCGGGGCTTTACCGGAACGGCAGCCCTTGCTGTCGGCGTCGTCGCCGCGGTCGTCGGCCTGTACCTTGCCCTCCATCCGGAGGTGCTCAAGGCGATTGTGCCGGCCGTCGTCGGCATCCTCATTCTGATCAGCGGCATCATCAACCTTTCGGAGACGATCACCATCCACAAGCAGAACGGCGAGGGGGTCCTCCTCTCCCTGATTCTCTCGCTGATCACCGTCGCTCTTGGCATCCTGATCATCCTGAAGCCCTCGGTACTCAACAACATCATCCTGGTGCTCATGGGCTTCTCCCTGATCTATGACGGCGTCTCGAACCTGATCATCATCGCCGGCATCACCGGCATGGTCCACGAGGCGAGGAAGGAATTCGCCCAGGCAAAACAGGATGCGGCCGCCATTGACACGACGGGCGGCTACACCGAGGTGGGACACCAAAAGAGCGAAGAGGTTCCGCCAAAGACAACGGCTGCGCCCACGGAGCAGGAGCCAAAGGAAGAGCCGAAGAAGGCGGAGAAATCCTGAGAAGGATAAGAGAGAACGAGCAGGCAAGGCTGTAAAGGGAAGCGTCGGCTGCTTTGTGCCGCTTGCAAAAGAGGATAGCGTGGAGATCTTCAAGGCGGCATTCTGACACGGACAGGTGCCAGGGAATCGACAGCAGAGGAAAAGAAATACTGGAAAATCAGAAAGGGCAGCTGCAGGTTCCGAAGGGATCTGCAGCAGTCCTTTTGTTTTGCTCCGGGAAAGAACGCCGCAAAAAGAGCCTTCCTGCAGGAACAGTCTGGGAAAAGCTGGGCAGTACCCCCGAAAAGGGGGCTATTGGGAAAGCTGGAATGTGGGAAACCACGGCTGCTGCCAGGAGAGAAGGGGGTGCAGGGAATCCGGAGAATGCCAATTTCGGGCTTTTCCATTTCGCGGTATCATAAATGCTGTCGCCATTGCCAAAGGCACAGAAAGGAGGAAGGGTACGGGAAAAAGGACTGCAGGGAATCGGAGAACCTCTTGACGGGGAAGCGATGTCTGAACGAATGCAGAATCAAAGTGATGAAGGAGGAGACTGGATGGACGAAAACAGAAGAAACAGGAACACAGAAACTGCGCAGGGCAGCCGCGTTACCCAAAGGATCCGGGTCAGTGAGGTCATGCTCTGTCTGACCGCGGTGACCTTTCTCTACGCCGACGCACTGCTCTTTCAAATTGTCCTGCAGGGACTTCCTGCCGTATCTCTTCTTGCAGAGGAGATGGAACTGCTGTTTCTTCTGAATATCATCCCCTTTGGGGCTGCCAATCTCGCCGGTGCCTGCCTGTTTTCCCGGAGGGTGCGAAGCGGAATCCTCCTGCTCTCTTCTGACATCGTCCTTACCGCAGCTGCCTGCGCAGCATATATCCGCTATGTGCGGTGCCATCTTGCGGGGAACCCGTTTCTGCGCGGCACGGTACTGGGAGAGGCGGCAGCCTCTGCCGCTCTTTGGCTTGTGCCGGTCCTTTTCTGCGGGGTATTGATTTTGCTTGCGGTGACCTCTAAGATTCCGGATTGGAGAAGGGAAGGCCGGAATCCTGACTCCTGAGAATCCGGAAAGCAACTGCACTCTGCACATGTGGGGAGGAGATGCCTGTGACCCCCTTTTACCGTTGAAAAATCTGTTTCGATTCGGCAGGGCGGCTGCGGCTGCTCCTGCAGCCTTTCTCATTCCTGAACTCCCGGTCCAGGCCTCCATGCTGGACAACCCTGCTCTAAAAAACGAAGTGCAAAGGTGGAACCTATTGCAGCATCTCCTCACCGTCGGGTAGTGACCCGGACGGAGACCTTCTGATTGTCATGTCAAAGAATGATCCTGCGGTGTGCCCGACCAGTCCGAACCAGATCATCCGATACAACGGCAGGATGCATATCCCCGCTTCGGAATTTGTCCGCCTCCCCAACCTGGAGGATGGGGAACGCCGCTGGACCAGATCCCGGTAAGGGCAGCAGACTGGGTGGCGGTCATGACCTACGACTGCGATACCCTCTCGGACACGGCCTTCAACACGCTCGTGCAGCTTACGCCGTTCGATCCCGCGGCAGGACTTGTCCGCTATCCCTGTGCCAATCCTGTCCACGATGAAACCCGCTATGCGTACAGCGGCAAACACGCCTGGTCCGCTATCACCTGCGGAGGAGGAAAGAGCTGGCATTTCTGCGGCATCACGGGCTATGACGGAAACGGCTCCGCCAATCATCCCCGATATCTGGATACGGGGGAGGAGCTGCAAAACGACGGCATCATCCCTTTCCGTGATCCGGCCCATCGGTAAGGCATTCCAGAACGGTATCCGCAACGAGGACAGCGTCCTCTTCCTGCGGGCCTTTTTCTTTTCCGACTGGCAAACCGCGGAATCTGATGAAGAAGGGATCCCCTGGCATCCCCGAAAATGCAGGGGGCAATCCGGAGCGGAGGTAGCTCTGCAGGGAGGAATGTCCCATCTGCACAGGCAAAATTCCAAGCAGTTCCCTGTCCTGCCCGGGACTGCGCCGGAAACAGAGATCTCAAAAAAATCTTCAGATAGGTGTTGACAATTCTGAGTCTTATGTTATAGTTGTAATAGAACATCTGGGATCCAATCGGGATCCAGCGGTTTGAAGCAGAATCAGAAAATACCCGGGATGGGAGGGCGAAAGCGCTCCCACACCCTTTCGAATGAGGAGGTTACCTTATGAACATCCAGAAATTTACACAGAAATCCATTGAGGCCATCAACAACTGCGAGACCCTTGCCACGCAGTACGGCAACCAGAACCTCGAGCAGGAGCACCTTCTGTACTCCCTGCTCACCATCGATGACAGCCTGATCGCAAAGCTCATCGAGAAGATGGGCATCGACGTACCCACGTTCACGAAGAGAGCAGAGGCAGCGGTTGCAGGCCTTGTGAAGGTCCAGGGCAACATCCAGCTCCAGGTCTCCCAGAACTTAAACCGCGTCCTCGTGGATGCGGAGTCGGAGTCCAAGAGTCTCGGGGATGAGTACGTCTCCGTGGAGCACCTGTTCCTCGCCCTGATCAAGGACGCGGACAGCACGATCAGCCAGCTGTTCAAGAGCTATGGCATTAACCGCAACACGTTCCTCGCAGCGCTCCAGAGCGTGAGAGGAAACCAGAGAGTCACCACCGACAGCCCTGAGGATACCTATGATGCCCTCTCGAAGTACGGCGAGGAGCTCGTCGCCAAGGCAAAGGCCCAGAAGATGGACCCTGTCATCGGCCGGGACGATGAGATCCGAAATGTGATCCGCATTCTCTCGAGAAAGACGAAGAACAACCCGGTACTGATCGGTGAGCCTGGCGTCGGCAAGACCGCCGTTGTGGAGGGCCTTGCCCAGAGATGAAGAACAAGAAGATCTTCTCCCTGGATATGGGATCTCTCATCGCCGGAGCCAAGTACCGCGGCGAGTTTGAGGAGAGACTGAAGGCCGTTCTCGAGGAGGTCAGGAAATCCGAGGGTGAGATCCTGCTGTTCATCGATGAGATTCACACGATCGTCGGTGCCGGCAAGACGGAAGGGTCCATGGACGCCGGAAACATGCTGAAGCCTATGCTCGCAAGAGGGGAGCTGCACTGCATCGGTGCGACGACCCTGAACGAGTACCACCAGTACATTGAGAAGGATGCCGCTCTGGAGAGACGGTTCCAGCCCGTCATGGTGGCTGAGCCCTCTGTGGAGGACACCATCTCCATCCTGAGAGGATTAAAGGACCGGTATGAGAGCTACCACGGGGTCAAGATCATGGACTCCGCCCTCGTCGCCGCTGCGACGCTCTCCAACCGCTACATTTCTGACCGGTTCCTGCCCGACAAGGCCATCGATCTCGTCGATGAGGCCTGCGCGAGCATCAAGACCGAGATCAACTCCATGCCCACCGAACTCGATGAGCAGAGAAGAAAGATCCAGCAGCTCGAGATCGAGGAGGTTGCCCTGAAGAAGGAAGACGACAGTCTCTCGAAGGAGCGCCTTGCAGACCTGGAGAAGGAGCTGGCAGAGCTCAAGGACAAGTTCAACACCCAGGTTGCCCAGTGGCAGAACGAGAAGAAGAAGGTCGACAACCTCTCGAAGCTCCGTGAAGAGATCGAGGGCATCAAGAGCCAGATTCAGATTGCACAGCAGTCCGGCGACCTCAACAAGGCGGCAGAGCTGCAGTACGGAAAGCTCCCTGCCCTGCAGAAGCAGCTGGATGAGGAAGAAAAGGGCATGAAGGACGACGACGTGTCCATGGTGCACGAGCGGGTCGACGAGGAGCAGATCGCAAAGATCGTCTCCAAGTGGACCGGAATTCCGGTCAGCAAGCTGACTGAGTCCGAGCGCAACAAGACCCTGCACCTGGATGACGAGCTGCACAAGAGGGTCGTCGGTCAGGATGAGGCTGTATCGCTGGTCTCCGAGGCCATCATGCGCTCGAAGGCGGGCATCAAGGATCCCACAAGACCAATCGGCTCGTTCCTGTTCCTCGGCCCCACCGGTGTCGGCAAGACCGAACTTGCCAAGGCGCTGGCACAGGCCCTGTTCGATGACGAGAAGGCCATGATCCGTATCGATATGTCCGAGTACATGGAGAAGTACTCCGTATCGAGACTCATCGGTGCAGCACCGGGCTATGTCGGCTACGAGGAGGGCGGCCAGCTGACGGAGGCCGTGAGACGCCGTCCGTACAGCGTGGTGCTCTTCGATGAGGTGGAGAAGGCACATCCTGATGTCTTCAACATCCTGCTGCAGGTCCTCGATGACGGCCGCATCACGGATTCTCAGGGCAGAACCGTGGACTTCAAGAACACGATCATCATCCTGACCTCCAACATCGGTGCGCAGGAGATCCTTGCGGACCTCGAGCACCAGGAGAAGGAGGGGAAGGAGAACGAGGCGATCTCGGAACAGACCCGGAACGCGGTGATGGCACTGCTTCATCAGCACTTCCGTCCGGAGTTCCTGAACCGTCTCGATGAGATCATCCTGTTCAAGCCTCTCACGAAGGACAACATCAGCGGCATCATCGACCTGATGGTAAAGGATCTCAACAGGAGACTGGAAGACCGTCAGATTTCCATCTCACTGACGCCGGCCGCAAAGAAGTACATCGCGGACGCCGCCTATGATCCGTCCTACGGTGCAAGACCGCTCCGCAGGTATCTGCAGAAGCACGTGGAGACCCTGTCCGCAAAGCTGATCCTCGAGGACAAGGTGCACGAGGGCGACACGATCGAGATCGACGTAGAGAACGGTGAGCTCGGTGCGTACGTCATCGCGGGCGAGCGGGAGAGTGTCTGAGACAGGCATCGGCAGCCGAATACCGTAACATCTGACAGGCGTCCGGAGGACAGCACCTCCGGGCGCCTTTTTGTGTTCCCACAGGGGCGCAGAGGGAGAGAGCACGGGACGCGGCAGAAGAGGAGAGGAAGAGACAAACATTTCACAGAGGAATCAAATAATTCCGAATATATTTTTTTCGGGGAAACTTGTTGACATCGCGATGAGGAAATCATATACTAACAAAGCTGACACGAACGAGACAGCATATGGCGAGGTAGCTCAGCTGGCTAGAGCACGCGGTTCATACCCGCGGTGTCGAGAGTTCAAGTCTCCCCCTCGCTACGAATCCACAGACCGAAAGGCCTGTGGATTTTTTTGTTCTGAAGAGAAGATCCGTCCGCCTTAGAACTCCGGTATGAAATCCAGGCAGCAAAAAGTCCCGGCATCTCTGCCGGGATCCTCTCTGCCAGGATCTGCATCCTGACAGACCGTATTCAGTTCTTGCTGCTCTTTTCCTTTGCTGCCTTTGCCGCCTCGGGCTTTTTCTTCTTCTCCTTCTTGACGGCCTTCTTTGCCGCCTTCAGGATTTCCTTTCTCTGCTTCTCTGCTTCCTCCTTGGCCTTCAGGGCTGCGGGATCGGTGATGACGGCCTTTCCGGTATCATCAAGAAGAGGGGTGATGCTGCAGTTGGTTTCGTCAGACGCGAAGATGTAGTTCACACCGGTCTGCATGTCTGCCATAAATTACAATAGGCGCGGGAACCCCGCTGCTTGCAGCGGGGAGGAGCGCCGTCCCCCTTTCTCACACAAAAGCTCCTGCATGATATACAATTGCT
>ONMH01000137.1 GCA_900318875.1 uncultured Lachnospiraceae bacterium
CCGTATTCCGATCCATAAAACAGGCGAATTCTCTCCCGGATGTTCCGGATGCCGTAGCCGCTGTCCAGAGTAGACGGGTCCTGGATACCGATGCCGTCATCCTCCACGGCAAAGGTCAGGATCCCCACCTCCTCCCTGCCGGTCAGGGTGATGGTTCCCGGCCCCGCTTTGGGCTCGAGGCCATGGTAGACCGCGTTCTCCACAAGGGGCTGCAGGAGGAAGGTCAGGAGATATTCCTCCATCAGCTCCTCCGGGACATCGATGGTCAGCACGAACCTTCCCTCGAACCGGTAGTTCTGTATCTTCATGTAGGCGCGGATCCGCTCCAGCTCCTTCGAGACCGGGATCAGCTTGTCCCCCTCGTTGAGACTTAAGCGGAAGTTCTCGGAGAGCGCCTGCACAAAGTCCGCAATCTCCTCCTCGCCCTTGATCTCTGCCATAAAGTAAAGGGTGTCCAGGGTGTTGTAGAGATAATGCGGGTTGATCTGGGTCTGCAGGAGCAAGAGCTGCTGCTCCCGCTCCCGGATTCTCGCATTGAGGAGCCGGTTCTGGAGATCGATGTTGTTGTTGACAAGGTCCCGGAACTGGTTTCCGATGCGGCCGACTTCGCTCTCGTCAAACTGCTCCTCCACATGGTGCTCTCCCTCCGCCACCTGACGCATGGTTTCGCCGCCGCAACCTTCCAGCCCGTTCCCGAATCCTCCACTGTGGCAGTGACGTAGTCCCCATCCTCATCCCGCCTGCTCTGAAAGATCTCCCCGATCTGGGTTTGAACAGCGTTCTCAATTACTTCCTCTCCCGCTGTGTACAGAATGGTTCCATCCTGATCCAGAACAAAGTAGTAAGAGATCGGCTTATCCCCCTTCTGGCGAGTCGGAAAGGCGACGGACAGCGCAGATTTTCGCACATTGAATACCACATAACCGATGGGATCCCGGCTCTTGATGGAGTACAGCCGTTTTGCAATTGAGAACGTATCATCCTTCCCGTCGTCGTACAGGATATTCGTCCCAAAGAAGACTTCCTTTCCCTTCGCCTTGTCCGCAAGCGCAACCCAGCTGCCGGAGAGGATGTTCTTTGTGCCGTTGTAATAGGGGACCACATAGTGCTGGTTGTAGTCGTTCTGGGACGTAAAGATCAGATTTCCCGCATTGTTGACGCAGAGGATATCCCGAATCTCCGTGCGGGAGAACAGAATCCGATCCAGTTCCCGGGTCATCTGGCGGCTTGCCGCTGCGGAAAAATACCGGGTTCCCGCTTCAAGGTCCGTGAATGCGCCGAGAAACGTCGCATTGGTGAGGAGTTTTCGTTCCTCTTCGACGATGGAACTCAGCGAGAGATCCAGGATGTTTTTTGCAACCTGGAGGCTGTCATGGCTGGCAGCCTTGTATTCCCGTTCCACCGTGCTCTTTGAGGTCTCGAACAGAACGAGCGCAGGAATCATCGTGGAGACCATGGTGATGATGACAAGGGCAAGAAAGATCTGCTTCCTGAGGGATAACGCCCTCCTGTGATTCTTCCTCCCGCGTCCATCTCCGTCTCGCATGGAATCCTCCATCATGTTGCCGGGCAAGCCAGGCTCCCTGCCGCAAAAACGCCGGCATACGGCGTCTCTCCCTCCGCATCGACAGTCAGCCCCCCATCCGCCGTCACAGCTTGCGGCAGACTGTGCAGATACTCCTGTGGTTTGGTCGATTTGCATCCTGATAGATACAGATCACAGGGAAAGATGCCCTGCCGGGTGCGGATTCCATCCACGAAGACATCTCCCGTAAATCCAAGGATGTCTCCCTCCTGCCCATACAGGGTGACTTCTCTCCCCTGTTCTCGAAGCACCCGGCAGAGGGAAAGGAACACCGGATTCTCTCCCTGCAGGGCAATGAAATGCGCGAATCTGCTCTTTGTCATCTCCCGGAAGAGCAGGAAGTCCTCCAGACTTCCCAGGGTCTGAACTCCGAAAAGGTTCCTGCCTGGGACATCCGGAACACGTTCCGATCTGCCCGTCGCCAGGATCAGAAGGTCATAAGAGAGCTGTTCGGGGGTCTCCTTCCACGCCCGCTGAAGCGTCACCACCCGGTTTTCCGGATCGACAAGAAGCGCCTTCGTCAAAAGGCGCAGGGATATGTTCCCAAGGCGAAGCTTCTCCTCCTCTTTCTGGTACTCCTCTCTGATCTTATCCAGGGACCACCCGGTGCACTTTTTCACGTACTTCTCCCTTTCCGCTCTGCGCGCACGCAAAACAGGCGGAGTATGATGCGTCTCACGGCTTCCTGCTGCATCTGCTCCTTGCTGATCTTCACGACGTCCCTCTTTGGCGCAAGGACGCAGAGATGTTCTGCCGCTTCCCGGGGCGTCTCCACATGGGCATGGAAAGTGCCGGTGTCAGAACAAAGGGCACCCGTTCCGGTTTTTTCTTCGATATCCTGTTTCCTGCAGGGATCTGTGGATTCCTCAGCGCTCTCCCTCAGGGAAATCGCCTCTTTTGCCCAAAGATCGGACAGTGTGATCTCGGGATCCTTGAGGAGTTCTGCGCGAATGGCCTCGATCTTCTCTGCCGCGCGCTTTAGTTTTTCCTCTTTGTCTTCTCTCATTTTTCTTGTTTCAGCCATGAAGCACTCCTCCAGAAACTGCCGGCAGGTGCAAAAGATCTCTGCACTCTGCCGCCGTCATCGGCTCCATTCCCATGGACCGCACAATCCCAGCTGCCCGCGCGATCAGGTCTGCATTTGCATCCGTCGGAACGCCCGGATCCAGGCAGTCAGAATCCTCAAAGCCAAGGCGCAGGGTCCCTGCCCCGCAGGAGAGTGCATATCGCACCATCTCCCAGTCTTTTCGGCCAGCCTGGGTGTAGCCCCAGATCACTTCCTCTGGGTCAAAGTTGTCATAGAGCGCCATCACAAGGTGGCGAAGTCCTGCCCTGGTCGCAGGCATCTCCCCCGCATGCCCGAACACAAGCGCCACCAGAAGGGGCTTGGGAATGGAATAGGCATCTGCCAGATCCCGGAGCGTCTTTGCCATGCCGACCTCGAAGAGCTCCGTCTCCGGGACCTTGTGCTGACGGACGATCTCCTGCACGCAGGTTTTCACATCCGCGATCGGATTCTGATACACCGCATCCCCCAGATTGACCGATCCCACGTTCAGGCTCACGCACTCCGCCCAGGGTGCATAGACCGGCTGAATCCGCTGCGCGATCGAGAGGTCAGAGACCCCGCCTGTAGAGATTTCCACCACGATGTCGCACTGCTTCCGGATACAGGCAACCGTCTTCTCCAGGAGGGTCAGATCCGGTGTCAGATGACCGTTTAAATCCCGCACGTGCAGATGCACCATGCAGGCCCCCAATTCATAACATCGCTTCACATCCTCCGCGATGATACGCGGATTGATGACCGCATCTGCACCGGATACCGGTGCCACACAGATCATGATTTTTTTCATTGTTATCCCTCTCTGAGGCAAAATCCGCCCTGCGCTTTACCATTTGGAGAGCGCTTCGGCGGCAGAATTACCCCTCTCTTGTGTCTTTGCGGCGGCCATCCTCTCCCTGGGGCCTTCGCCAGTAGACATAGTGCGCACGGATGACCCTTTCGATCGATGCCTGATCACCCTCTTCTATCGTTCGTACGATCCGTCGATGCAGATCCAGAAAGAGGTCCATGTTTTGATCTGCAATCCACTTCTCGATGGAGATTCTCCGGCTCGGCACCGAAATTCTGGTGATGTACTCGTATACCGTGGTCACCAGCGGATTGTGAATCGCATCCGTGACCGCAAGATGAAATGCCAGATCCTTCTCCAGGATGCCATCGATATTGGGCGGAGCCTTCCTGGCCGCCTCCTGCATGTCCGCGATATATCCTTCCAGCGCGGGGACAATATCCCGGATTCCATCATCTGCCATGGCCTCGTGCAGCACCCCGATCTCGATTACCTCCCGGAGCTGGACAAAATCCTTCCAGTCCCGATTCTGCAGAATCAGGCTGTACAGCAGAGGATCCAGCATTTTGTTGCTGCTCTGTTCTGCAACGTACGTCCCATCCGCCCGGCGGATATTCAGGATGCCAAAGGCCTGCAGCTGCTTAATCGCCTCCCGGACGGAATTTCTGCCGACGTCATATGTCTTTGCCAGTTCCGGCTCCGTGGGGATCTGCCCGCCGGGCTTTAGCTTCCCCTCGATGATCGACTGGATGATGCCGTTTTTGACAATGTCCACTGCGGATATCCGCTGCTCTTCGTTTTTTCTGGCCACGGTGATCTCCCCGGCCGGCCTACTGCCGTGCCCTTACATTCGAATCCTCAGACCGCACCGGATGCAGCTGGCATCCTCACAGAAGGCCCTTCTGTACCAGCGCCGCGCGCAGCGCTTTTGCACCAAAGCGGGGACTCCCAAGGACCGGCTTCTGAAACCGCTTCGTCAGATCCTCCTCGGCATACGCCATGCTGCCCTGCGCAAGAACGATGACATCCACCTTGTCAATGATCTCTGCGGCCGCAGCCTCTAGCCGTTCCTTAAACGCCTTCTGGTCCAATCCGAAGGCGCCGTCCACCAGAATGTCTGTCACCGCAGTCTCCCGGTTCATCTCCCTCGCCACACGGCGGACAGTGTTCTTTGTGGGCTCCAGGGTTGTGCGGAGCGTCGCCATCACGCCAATCCGTCTTCCCAGGCGCACCGCCTCCCGGCACATCTCCTCGTCAATCCGGACGATCGGGACACCGATGTATCTTGCCAGATCCTGAGCAGCGTCAGCGACCTCTCCCACACTCGAGCAGATGTTCAGGATTGCATCACAGCCTTGCTCTGCCGCTTTCATGTAGTTTGCGACAAGGCGCGCAGCAGGGGCCGTCGTGACATACCCGGCATCCCTTACCTGCTGCAGGATGCTGGGATCCTGCAGGCTGTACAGTTCCACCGGATTCCCAAAGCGGTCTTTCTCTCCGACGGCACCTCTTACCTCCCGTTCCACATCCTGAATCAGCTCCGGTGTTGTACTGGTATAGACAAGTCCAATCTTCATGTTTCCTCCTTTGAGCGGGTTTCTCCTCCGCTCTTTGAAATTCTGCTGTCATTTCCCTCACAGCAGTTCCTGTGATGCTCTCCTTTTATCTGCGCAGCAGTACCGATACGGCTTTCTTTAGAGTATCCTCCTCCCCGACGTTTCCCGGGAAGATCACGTAGGGGATACCGGGGAACCGGCTCTCCTCTCCGGTCTGCCAGACCGGGACCCCCGGCGCAATCTGGCCAAGTACCAGGGCCCTCTTTACGCGCAATGCCTTTGTCCCCACATCAGAGGATGTGATGCCGCCCTTCGCCACCACAAAGGAGGGAGAGACGGAAAGCTCCCCCACACAGCGCTGAACCGCATCGGAGATCCTGGTACTGCGGACAAGTGCCTGTTCCGGCGTATCTCCCGGGATGGAGAGCTCCGTCCGTTTGGTGTAGACAAGGGCGGTGATGCCCTTTTGGATACAGGCATTCGCCCTTGCGACAATGCGCAGCACCTCCTTGTCAAGCGCCCCCTCCTGCAGTACCAGGTCTGAGTTCATCGGAATGCTCTCAATGCCGCTCAGTTCCTCCAATTTTCTCAGCTGTCTCGTGGTCTTGTCCGTGTGACTTCCCACGACGATCATACCGCCATGCTGCAGCACATCTTCCGGAACCTGCGAGAACAGCACCTTTGCAGGTAGAAGGGGCCGGGTCGGGATATTCCCAACTGCCTTTGCAATCGCCGCAGCGCCCCGGATCAGGTAGTGTTTTCCCTGTGCCATGGCCCTATAGAGGCAGACAGCGAAGGCCCTCACATCATAGTCATCCTGTGCGTTTACGATGATCTTCTGGAAGCTCGCTGCTCCGCAGAGCTTTTTCAGGGCCGCATCCCCTGCAGGGTCCCGAAGCTCTTCTCTGGTGATCACAATGCAGTCTTTGCTGCGGTACCTTCCCTGCGTTTTTTCCTCCACATACTCGCAGAGGTTGCTGGCTCGATAGCCAAAGGTCGCGTCCTTTGCAAACTCCGTCTGCCCTGCAGGAACAAGGCGCTCACCATAGCGGACGTAGTGGACGTTGTCTATGGTGTAGCGGCCTCCCTCCCGGAAGTAGGGGCAGAGGATCTCGCCGTCCAGTGCCGGGTATCCCTCCTCTTCCAGCGTGGTCCTAAGGACCTCGGTCTCCAGAGGATAGTGGCCTCGCAGCGTGGAGTCGCTCCGTGAGAGTAACAGAAAGTCCCTGCCGGTCTCTCTGGAAACGGAGAGGACATTTTCTGCAACCTGCCTGTGGCAGGCGGTCGTTTCCTCCCTGGTCATCCCTCTGGAGTTTGTCAGCACAAAGAACATGGGATTGTCCTCCAAAAATCCCTGTGCAATGCTCTCCCTGCTCCAGTCTGTGTAAACATGAATTCCGGACACGGTCTGAACCCCGGTGGGATCATCGTCCAGAACGACGATCTTGCGGCGGCTCTTGTTCAATGCTTCGGCAAGTGCTGTATCGACTGCTGCCTTTTCCGCTTCCGGGAATGGTGTCAGAATCTTGGTGCTCTGTATGGTCTCGTTCATCTTCCCTCCTGCCCCTCTTAACATAGGATGTTTAACATCCTATGTTTATCATAACGATTTTATGGAAAAAGGCCAGTACTTTTTGTGGAGATCGACAGAAAGATT
>ONMH01000023.1:0-9658 GCA_900318875.1 uncultured Lachnospiraceae bacterium
GGTGGCCGTGGTCCTTGGTCCGGACTTCTTCTACGATCCGGACGGCGTTCTGCACGGCGGGAAGGGACAGGAGGAGAACCTGAAGGCCCTGCAGCTTCTGTATGATGAGATCTCCCGGGCAAGGGAGAAGCTCTGCCTTCTTGTTCTCGACAACGACGCACTCTTTGCAGACCTTGTGCGGATGATCAGCCCCGCCCCGGCTCCGCGGGTGGTGCCCGCAGGGGATGCGGGGGAGAGTTGACATTCTGTTCCAGCAGGACTATAACAATTAGCTGCAGACTTAAATCCACCCAAAACCGGTAATGACAGTCCGGAAGAAGGAACTGAGCTGTTTGTGCCTCAGGAAACACAACATTTTTCGGAAATAAAATTCACGATTTGATATTTGCCGATCGGCAATTTCCAGATTGTGGGTTTAATAAAATTCACGATTTGATATTTGCCGATCGGCAATTTCCAGATTGTGGGTTTCCTGTTCACGAAACACTGTCACTGTTGTGCTCTCTGACATTCTGGCATAGACAATACCCGTCTTGGCGGAAATTTGCGGTAGAAAGAAAAAAGCTGGTGACAGAGATGAAAACAGAAGCAGTCAAGGAGGAGGAGACGGAAGAGGGCGTCCGGAATTACGCCCTGGACTTTGACGGCACGCGCACCGATCTCAGGGCGGAGAACCTGGAGCACATCGATGTGTCAGGGATCGCGGGACTTCCTGGATGCGGGGGACTTCCACTACGTGTCAAAACTGACGACAGACCTTGTGGAGGAGCCCTTCCGGCTGGTCCTTGTCGACCACCACACGGACATGCAGGAGAGCCAGGTGCCTTGCGGCCTCTCCTGCGGCAACTGGGCCCTGGAGGCGCTGCGGGAGAACAGAAATCTTGTCTCCTGCATCCTGATCGGCCCTCCGCAGGAGGCCCTGCAGACGATCCCGGAGGACGTGCGCGGGAGGGTCCGCCTGTTCTCCCAGGAGATCCTGGAGAAGAAGTGTGCAGCAAAGGAGGCGGGGCAGATCCCGGAGGATCTGCCGTACTACCTCTCCATTGACAAGGACGCCCTGGATCCCGCCTACTGTCTGACGGACTGGGATCAGGGAGAGCTCACGGTCAATCAGATCTGCACGGTGATTCAGTTCCTGCAGCAGCACGGAAGGGTTCTCGGCATTGACATCTGCGGCAGGCTCCCGGAGCACACGGGGGATGTGGAGAAACTCCTTGCTGCCCGCAGGAAGAACATCCGCTCTTCAAAGATGCTGTATGACTTTATCGAGCGCGGCTTCGCACGGCGCGGAATAGCCGCCTGAGAACGGAAGAAGAGACAGAGCGCCTTCCTCCCCGGAAGATCCGGGGAGGGGGNNNNGTTTTCCTGCCGAAAACCGGATCCCGCTCCTGTTTTCGTGCAACATTCCGGGTTGAACCGGGGGAGGTGCTCCGGTATCATTTCTGCCGGAGAGAAGGGAGCAGAATGATGAAGAGCGGCATGACGGTGTATGTTGTGGAGAACGGATACTTTGTTCACCGTGCAAAGGTCCTCTCGGCAGAGGGGGAGATCTGCGCGGTGAAGAAGGAGAGCGGGGAGAGCAGGATCCTTGCTGCAGGGGAGTTCTATCTGCGCAGGGAGGACGCCGCAAGGGCGGCAAGGCAGAACGAGATGCAGGCGAGGGACCGGGACGGAAGACTCCGGAAGGTCTGCTGAGGGAAGAGGATAGAAGAGGCAGAGATGGAAGAGCTGAAGTACGCAGATGAAAACGAGCTGCAGAGGAGACTGAAGACCCTGGACCGGGAGGAGCTTGTGACCTGGGACGTGGACGACTTCTACCGGATGTTCAAGCAGTGTCAGTACAACGGAGAGGCGTGCTTTACGGAAAAGCAGGCCCTGGCGCTTGTCCTCGGTGCGGCGAGGCTGCAGGAGGCATCCCTGCTGAAGAAGATCTCGTAGATATCCGGGAAAAGAAAACCGGTTGCGCCATGGGCGCGCTGTGCTACAATGACACCGAAAGAAAAACAGAATAAGGACCGAGGGGAGCAGATTTGCTGAGAGGTGCAGGATGGCTGCACGACCCTTTACCTGATTTGGATAATGCCAACGTAGGGATGTGTTCAGGGGCGTGCGAAAGCGTCCGCCCGCAGAATCGAGAGAATGGGACAGTATCCGAACGGGTACTGTCCTTTTTGCGTGGGAAATTGCAGAAAAGAGAGAGGAGAATCGCTGTCATGCTGCTGTACAACCGCCCGCTGGTGCACCTCATTGCCAACTATGTGACGGCAAACGATACCGTCAACCTGATCCTCGCTGCCGGTGGGGCAGCGGTCTGCGCCGATGCAAAGGAGGAGGCAGCAGAGATCACCTCCCAGGCCCAGGGGCTGGTACTGAACTGCGGGACACCCTCCCCGGAGAAGCAGGAGGCGATGCTGCAGGCCGGCCGTCAGGCGAATGCGATGGGAATCCCCGTGGTCCTCGACCCCGTCGGGGCAGGGGCCTCCGCGTTCCGGAACCGGATGATCGCAGAACTTCTGCAGAAGGTTCACTTTGCATGCATCCGGGGCAATGCCTCAGAGATCGCAGCCCTCTGCGGCAGGGAATTTCTGCCAAGGGGTGTGGAGGATGCGGGGGCAGAGGCCACCGGGGAGGAGATCCGGGCTCTTGCAGAAAAAACCGGCGCCGTCATCGCGGTCACGGGAAAGACCTGCCTTGTGGTCTCCGAAAGGGCAGCGGTCAGACTGCCCGGGGGTGCGCTGATCCAGAAGAGGATCACGGGGAGCGGCTGCATGCTCTCCGGCCTGATCGGTGCCATGCTGGCGGACCGGGGCGATACGCTTACCGGGGAGACCGCGTTCTCCTGCGTCGCAGGCGCGGTGGAGACCTACAGCCACGCAGCCGCACTTGCTGCCAGAAAGACTGCGGGTCAGGGCACGGCCTCCTTCCGGAATGCCCTGATCGATACCGTCAGCCTCCTTCGGTTCTCCCCCTCCTTCCTCCGCCTGTACGCGGTGACGGACCGGCGCTGGCTCGGGGAAAGGACCCTGGAGCAGGCCGTGGAGGAGGCGCTGCAGGGAGGCGCCAGCATGGTGCAGGTGCGGGAAAAGCACCTGGAGAGGGCAGCACTTGTCCGGGAGACCGCCGCCCTGACCAGACTCTGCCACCGCTACGGCGTGCCCCTTCTTGTGGACGACGATGCGGAGGCGGCAGGGGAGGCCGGCGCCGACGGCGTCCATGTGGGCCAGAGCGACATGGCGGTGGAGGAGGCGAGGAGGATCCTTGGACCGAACAGGATCATCGGCGCCACTGCCCACAACCGGGCGGAAGCAGAGGCGGCAGAACGTGCCGGTGCGGACTACCTTGGGAGCGGCGCTGCCTTTGGAAGCACCACAAAGAGCGAGGCCGTTCCGATGACGGGAGAGACCTATCGCGACATCACCTCCCACGTCCGGATCCCGGTGACCGCGATCGGCGGAATCGATGCGGGGAACGCTCTGCAGCTTTCCGGCCTTGGCCTCTCCGGCATCGCGGTGATCTCCGGCATCTTTGCACAGCCGGACATCCGGAAGGCGGCATGGGAACTTTATCAGAAGAGCGGGCAGCTGTGAGCCATCAATCACAGAGGAGGGTAACATGAAATCAGAGAAACTAAGAAAACTTGTCGCCAGCGGCATGCTGACGGCGCTCATCATTGCGCTGTCCGGGTTCTACATCCCGGTCGGGGCATCGAAGTGCTTCCCCATCCAGCACATGGTGAACATCCTGGCAGCGGTGCTGCTCGGACCCTGGTGGGGTGTCGGTATCGCCTTCTGCGCATCGCTTATCCGGAACCTTTTGGGGACCGGCACGCTCCTTGCCTTTCCCGGGAGCATGGTCGGCGCCCTGGTCTGCGGCCTGGTCTTTGACAGGACGAAAAAGCTTCTTCCCACCTGCATCGGCGAGGTCCTCGGGACCGGGGTCCTGGGCGGAATGCTGGCCTATCCGATTGCAGCCTTTATTCTCGGAAAGGATGCGGCACTCTTTACCTATGTGATCCCGTTTCTCGTCAGCACGGCGGGCGGCACGGTGATCGCGGCGATCCTTGTCACGATCCTGGCAAAGACCCATGCGATCGGGTACATCCGCGGCCTTCTCGCAGAGAATTAAGACGCGGCGGCAGACCGGGGGCACCACCTTCTGCCGCAGAAATTCCCAAAGCCGGAGGAAACCCCTGCGGCCAGGCGCTGCCATCATGACGCACTGCGCCGCAGTGCCCGCTCTTCCCCTGTCGGGATCAGACACAGAGAGTGTTCCCTGCTCTCTGTGTTTTTTTGCAGCTTCGGGAGGCAGAGGCAGCGCCGGAGATTCCTTCTGGAAGGCTGCTTTCTGTGTATGGTATACTCTCCCTGTCAGGCCGCCGGGGAGCGGCCAAAGGAGAACGATGTTCGGAAGCAGGAAGAAAAAAGAGAAACAGAAAGCAGATCCCAGGTACCTCATCAGCATCACCCGCGCAGAGGTGTACCTGCAGGATCCGCTGCAGCTGCGGCAGTACTGCAGCCTGGGATACAGCAGGGAGCAGGTATCCGTGCTGCTCGGCTCCTTTCTGGAGACGGCGCTGGCGGCACTCTACAGCGAGAAGACCGTGCAGAACACGGCGGATGCGGAGCATGCCAGGGTGCACATCCTCATGATGGCAAGGACTGTCGCCTCTGCCATGCAGTATCAGAGCGAGTGCCCGAAGGAAGAGGCGCTCACCCCGCAGGAGTGCTATCAGGCGTATCTTGCGGCGACAGACCAGGATCAGCTCCTGGAGATCATGGCCCATGCGGCGCAGCAGAAGCTGGGAAAGCGGATCGACCGGAAGGCCTATGCGGATAACGCAAGGAACTTCTTCCGCAGGGAGATGCGGGATACGGTGGATGCCATGTACCGGGAAATGCAGGTGCCGGGGGAAGTGCGCACGCCGGAGGACTTTGCCGCCTCGTACGCAGAGAACTACGCAAAAAGAAACGGCGGGAACTGAAAAAAGACAAAAAAGGAGCAGGCGCCGCCGGGCGAGCGGTACCTGCCGAGGGAGGATGGCTGCAAGGGATTGGAGTCCTTATGCAGCATTATGAAAAAGCGATCTGCCTGTTCACAGGAGAGAGCTTACCGGGTGCAGGTTAAACCTGCACCCGGTTTTTGGTAAAGAACGCGTTAAGGTTTTTCCTCTGCGGCCGGGTCCTCGTGAAGGACGGCGTATTCGATGGAGTCGAAGTCGTAGTTCTGCTGCTCGAAGTTGTCGAAGTTTCCTTTCGCTGCAGCTGCAGTCTTCTTTGTCTTCGGCGCGGGGGCTGCCTTTGTGTAGCCCTCCTGGATAGCTCTGATGACCCAGCCCGTCGGGTTCTCCACACCGCTTGCCGCATGATAGAGGTCAGCCGCCGTCTGGATCTTTACAAGATCATAGTCCGCCGACTCGCGGAGAAGGCGTCTCCCAGCATGTCGCGGATCTCAAAGAGGAGTTCGAGCTTCTGGTCCTCGGTGAGGACCACCGGCTCCTCCTTTTTTGCATCCCGCATGACCACGGTGAAGTCGACGCCGTAGACCTTGCCGCCCTGCCCGTGCTTGATCGTGTCGTAGGAGACCTGCAGGTCGGAGATGTCGTTGATCTCGTTGACCGCCCGGTCCAGGGCCTTGCGCTTGAAGTCGGACCAGTTGTTGAGCATCTTCTCCGGGGAGATCTCGACCGCCCGGTCAAAGTCCGGGTTTGCCTGGTTGTTCAGCACCCGCTTGACCTTGTCGAGCTCCGCGTTGACGATGCCGAGCTCGAGCTTGAGCTCCGAGAGGGAGAAGCGGATCCGGTAGGTGGCGGAGGAATTTTTGTCGTCCCGGCTGTGGTAGCACTTGGACTTTAGGAGCTCATAGAGCCGGAAGCTGTAATTGCTCGTGAACTTCAGCATGATGGAGAGGTTCAGGCGGGAGTAGTTGCGCTTGAGCTGCAGGAGCATGTTTCGGAGGGCGTGGTTGTACTCTATGGTAAAGACGCCGTCCTTGCACTCGGCGGAGATGACGACCGCCACATACCGGAAGGTCCGGCTGTCCTCGGAGGACATGCCGATGGACTTGCCGGTCATTTCCTTTGCCACCTGGTTGAGCTGCTGGTAAAAGCTCCCGGAGTTGGCGCCGAGGGCCTTGCGCAGTTCCGCCACGTTCATGCGGGAGTAGACGGACTCGTTCTCGGAGGCGCCGGTCTCAAACCGGTCGCTGTTTGCGAGGGAGATCGCCATGATCTTGTTCTCCAGAAGGCTCGACTTGTACTTGGAACCGATCAGGAAGTTGGATTTGTTGTAGATGTTGATCTCCGAGGGCACAAAGGTGCTGATCCCTTCCTTTTTCTTCTTTGCTGCTGTCGCTGCGCGCATGCCATCACCCCCGGTTCCCGCTGCAATCTACAAAACGTCCATGAAACCCGAAAAGAGGACGCAAAAGCACCAGAGAACCGGTGCTTTGCATCTACATTTCGTCCATGAATTCTACATTTCGTCCGTTGAATGGGATGATAGCAGAGGAGGTCTTCCAATGCAATAAAAATATCATGGTCAAAATGTAGATTTTTCCTCTACATTTTGTCCGGCAAACCCGGGAGCCTTTCTACATTTTTGTCCGGAAGTTCGCCCGCTCCGGTCCGGAGGAAGCCCGATTCTACAAAATTGTCCGGAAGTTCCCACCGCCGGGTCTGCAGGTTCGCCCCGCCTTCTATATTTTTGTCCATGAAAAAATCACCAAAGCGCCCGTTCCCTCCGGAGATTCATGGACAGAAACCGAAAAAATTGATGAGAAATGCGGCAACTGCCCGGAATCCTGCGCCCTTCTACGAAATGTCCACAGGTTCCCGGAATTCTCTACGAAATTGTCCGGAAGTTCCGGAAAACGGCGTCCCGCAGTCCCTACGGAAAGGTCCGCAGCTTCCCCCGAAAACGTCCGGATCTTGTGCCTTTCGGGTCCCTGGATACCAGATCTTCGCGCTACGTTCCTGTCCGCAGGTTTTTCCTTCCCTGTCCCCATCCCGCCCGCGGCCTGTCCCGCCCTTTCTACAGATTTGTCCATGAAAAACCCCGCAGAGGGCCTGAAAACAGGGCTTTCTGCGGGCTGCAAAGAAAGAAGCAATCTGTTGTGAACCAATTAACCAAGGGTTTGTCTGGATCCGCCACGTGGCGGATTTCCGTCAGAGAAGTCCTGCCTCCTGAAGGGCCCGGTGCAGGTGGTTTAAGACCCGCTTCTTGTCTGCACTCCAGAGGGGCGAAAGAAGAAGGCGCTTTGGCCCGTCACCGGTGATCCTGTGGATCACGCAGGTGTCCGGAAGGATCTGAAGGCTCTGAACGACAAGGTCCGTGTATTCCTCAAGCGACAGAGTCGGAAAGGGCGCCGCCTCATACTGCGCACCGAGGGCAGTGCCCCGGAGGACGTGCAGGAGCTGGAGCTTGACGCCATCTGGCGGGGGCGTGAGCGCTGCAAGATACCGGACGCTCTCCAGCATGTCCTCTTTTGTCTCCCCCGGAAGGCCGAAGATGAGGTGAACGATGACGGAAAGCCCCGCTTCCCTGAGCCTTTGGTAGGTATCCTCGAAGACGGAAAGCGGGTACCCCCGGTTTACCAGGAGGGCCGTCCCATCGTGCATGGTCTGAAGGCCAAGTTCCACCCAGACGGGCTTACAGGCATTGAGATCCCGGAGCATGGAAAGCTTCTCCTCATCGATGCAGTCTGGCCGTGTGCCGATGGAGAGGATTGCGATCTCCGGCAGGGAGAGGGTCTCCCGGTAGAGGGCAGAGAGCCTCTCCGTGTCCCCGTAGGTGTTTGTGTAGGACTGGAAGTAGGCGATGAACTTCCGATCGCCATCGGGGATCCCTGCCGGGAGCTTTTTCTCCACTCTCGCCCTTGCCAGGGCGATCTGCTCCCTGATCGGAACAAAGGGCGCGGCAAAATCCCCCGAGCCGCCCTCCGAGCAGAACGTGCAGCCCCCGAAAGAGAGGGTGCCGTCCCGGTTCGGACAGGTGCAGCCGGAGGAGAGGGAGAGCTTGTAGACCTTGGTGCCATAGATGCTTTTGAGGTAATCCGATAAGAAGATCATACCCGGATGATACCATGGTCCCGGAGACAAAAAAATCAGGTTCCCGGGGGAACCTGACAAAACCTTACGCTTCTGTTTTCTGCTGCTCAGAGTGCTTCCCGGATCTTTCTGACAAGCTCCTCATACTCCGCATCGGAAAGCGCTGTCCTGTGGGGATTCATCGCAAAGACATCGCCCCACTCATAGCCATCCTTGTACTTGGGCACGAGGTGCACGTGCAGGTGGTGCATCGTATCCCCGTAGGCGCCGAAGTTGATCTTGTCCGGGTGAAAGACTCTGTGCAGGCAGAGGGCTGTCCGGTTGATGTCCTCGATGTACTGGGCACGCTCTTCCTTCGTGAGCTCTGTGATGTCATCCACGTGGCGCCTGCAGGCGACAATCACCCGTCCCGGGTGGCTCTGCTCCTTAAAGAGAATGACCTTTGACATCGGCAGCTCGCAGATCTTGATGCCGAAGGCGTCCAGCGCCTCTCCCTCTGCGCAGTAGGCGCAGTCCTTATGCAGTTCTTCCATAACCTTACTCCTTCCTGTTCTCTGATGAAGCTGATTTTGCAGTTCCGGTCTCCGCGATCTCCAGGTACTGGCTCGGGGACATCCCGTACTCCTTCCGAAAGGCCCGGTAGAAGACGCTGTAGTCCGCAAAGCCGAAATCCGTGCAGATCCGGGTGATGCTGCCGCCGGCAAGCAGGGCGCTCCGGCAGCCGTCGAGCCGCTTTTTCTGAATGTACTGGTGCACGGAGATGCCCAGGGTGCTGCTGAAGTAGTGGGAGATGTAGTACTTGCTGACGAAGAAGTGCTCCGCCAGGCTGTCCAGGGAAAGGCTCTCGGAGAGGTGCTCCTCAATGTAGGAGGTGATCTCCTGGAACAGGTCCTTTTCACTCCCTGTCTCCCGGTGCTCCTCCTCGTAGACGCTGCGGTTCATCGTCAGCAACAGGTCGCAGGCACACAGGTTCAGGAAAGCGCTCCTGCCAAAGCGGTTGCCGTGCACCTCCTCCAGGAGACGGATCATCTTGGAGAGGATCAGGTTGAAGCCATTGGAGGTGAAGCCGAAGAGGTAGCGCTTTCCGGATGCCGCCTGCTGGAACAGATAGGCGTAGTCCGGGGACTCCGCAAGAAGCCTTGCGGCAAAGCCCTCGCTGACCCAGAACACGAACCTGCGGTAGGGGACCTCGGTATCCCGGGCGACCACGGAGTGGTGCATGACCCCGGGCGGGATCAGGGCCAGGGTCTCCTTCCGGAGGGGGATGACAGTGCCTCCGATTTCAATCGCCGCATCCCCCTCCAGAAACAGGTAGAACTCGTAGTAGTCGTGCCGGTGGAGGTCGACCTGCTGGAAGTGCAGATCACTGTAGTAGTAGATCTCAAAGTCCTTTGAGAGCATGTACTGCCGGGTGTTGAAGGCAGAGCGCAGTTCCTGTTTCATGGCATTAGGCGTCAGCCCCTCCGTTCCGGAATCCTGTGTAACTGTTTACATCTCACGATTTTCATCCTAGCACGTTTTTCATGGCTTGAAAAGTAAGCTCTTACATTTAGGGATAGCAAGTTTTGCAATGTACACAACAACCCTGACAATCGGCAGATGCAGGCGGGTCTG
>ONMH01000023.1:9682-31171 GCA_900318875.1 uncultured Lachnospiraceae bacterium
ACAGGAGGTATTTCTTATGGAAATGACAATGCGCTGGTACGGCAGCAAGTTCGATACCGTAACCTTAAAGCAGATCCGCCAGACCGCCTACGTGACAGGCGTCATCACCATGCTCTACGACAAGCAGCCCGGAGAGCTCTGGACCCAGGAGGAGATCCACGCACTCAAGGAGGAGGTCGAGGCAGCAGGTCTTCACATCTCCGGCATCGAGTCCGTCAACGTCTCCGATGCGATCAAGACCGGGTCGAAGGACCGGGATAAGGACATTGATACTTATATCAAGTCCCTCGAGAACCTGGGCAAGGAGGACATCCACCTTGTCTGCTACAACTTCATGCCGGTCTTCGACTGGACAAGAACCGAGCTTGCAAGGAGAAGGCCCGACGGGTCCACGGTCCTCGCCTACACCCAGGAGGCGGTCGATGCGATCCACCCCGAGGACATGTTCAACTCGATCAAGGACAGCATGAACGGTTCCGTGATGCCCGGCTGGGAGCCGGAGCGCATGGCCCACGTCAAGGAGCTGTTTGCAATGTACAAGGACATCGACGAGGAGAAGCTGTTCGAGAACCTCGTCTACTTCCTGAAGGCCATCATGCCGGTCTGCAACAAGTACGACATCAGGATGGCAATCCACCCGGACGATCCCGCATGGAGCGTCTTCGGTCTGCCCCGCATCATCACCAGCAAGGAGAAGATCCAGCGGATGCTGAAGGCCGTGGACGACGTCCACAACGGCGTCACGCTCTGCACCGGTTCTCTTGGAACGAGCCTCTCCAACGACCTGCCGGACATCATCCGGTCGATCCCCGGGAGAATCCACTTCGCCCATGTGAGAAACCTGAAGTTCAACAGCCCGACCAACTTCGAGGAGGCAGCACACCTGTCCTCCGACGGCACCTTTGACATGTATGAGATCGTCAAGGCCCTCTACGACATCGGCTTTGACGGACCGATCCGCCCGGACCACGGCCGCATGATCTGGGATGAGGTGGCAATGCCCGGATATGGCCTTTACGACAGAGCCCTTGGCGCTTCCTACATCTGCGGACTCTGGGAGGCCATTGACAAGGCAGAGAAGCGCGGCGTCTGAGAAGAAGAGAAGATAGGGAGGTAGACAGATCATGAAGCTTTCTGTAAAAGGACTGGAAAATACTGCAGAGTGGACCGGAAAGGGCTATGCCCTTCCGAAGTTCGACCGGCCTGCGATGATTGAAGAGACCGTAAAGAACCCGACCTGGGTGCACTTCGGCGCCGGCAACATCTTCCGCGCCTTTCACGCAAACCTTGCACAGCGCATGCTGGATGCGGGGGAGACAAAGACCGGTATCACCGTGGCCGAGGGCTTTGACTACGAGATCATCGAGAAGCAGTACCGCCCGCACGACAACCTCTCCGTCCTCGTGACGCTGAAGGCGGACGGCAGCATCGAGAAGACCGTGATCGGCTCCATCGCCGAGTCCTGCATCCTGGATTCCGAGAATGACGCGGAGTACAGCCGCCTGAAGGAGATCTTCTCCTCCGATTCTCTGCAGCTGTGCACCTTCACGGTGACGGAGAAGGGCTACAGCCTGGTCAACGGCAGGGGCGAGCAGCTCCCCGCTGTCACGGCGGACTTTGCTGCAGGCCCGGAGAAGCCGGCAAGCTACATGGGCAAGGTGGTTTCCCTTCTGTACACGAGATACCTGGCAGGCCAAAAGCCCATCGCCATGGTCTCCACCGACAACTGCTCTCACAACGGGGAGAAGCTCGCAGGTGCCGTGATGGCATTTGCGAATGCCTGGATTGCGAACGGCCTCGCCGAGAAGGGCTTTGCAGACTACCTGCAGGACGAGACGAAGGTCACCTTCCCCTGGTCGATGATCGACAAGATCACCCCCAGACCCGATGCCTCTGTGGAGAAGATCCTGAAGGAGGACGGCCTTGAGGATCTGGAGCCCGTCGTCACCTCGAAGAAGACCTACGTGGCACCGTTTGTCAATGCAGAGGAGACGGAGTACCTGGTTGTGGAGGACAAGTTCCCGAACGGAAGACCTGCCCTGGAGAAGGTCGGCGTCATCTTCACGGACCGCGACACCGTCAACAAGGTAGAGCGCATGAAGGTCACCACCTGCCTGAACCCGCTGCACACCGCCCTTGCGGTCTACGGGTGCCTGCTCGGCTATACAAAGATCTCCGACGAGATGAAGGATGAGGACCTCGTAAAGCTGGTCCGCACCATCGGCTACAAGGAGGGACTTCCGGTCGTCGTGAACCCTGGCGTCCTGGATCCGAAGGAGTTCATCGACACGGTCGTCAACGTCCGCATCCCGAATCCCTTCATGCCCGACACGCCGCAGCGCATTGCGACCGATACCTCCCAGAAGCTCTCGATCCGCTACGGCGAGACCATCAAGAGCTATCTGGCAGATCCGAAGCTGGATGTGATGGATCTGAAGCTGATCCCGCTGGTCCAGGCAGGGTGGCTGCGCTACCTCATGGCAGTGGACGATGCCGGAAAGGCCTTTGAGCCCTCCCCGGATCCGCTCCTTGCAGACTGCCAGAAGTACGTAAAGGACTTCACCCTCGGACAGAAGGTCACGAAGGAGGAGGCAAAGGACAAACTTCTGCCGCTTCTTCAGAACGCGCAGATCTTCGGCGTCGACCTCGAGAAAGCGGGCCTGTCTGACCGCGTCGCCGGGTACTTCACCGAGCTTATTGCCGGCACCGGCGCTGTGCGTGCGGCCCTTCACAAGTACGTAAACGAGTAAAGCCGCGGGTTTTCCATTTCCCCCGAATCCTTTATAATAGGCCGTACCGGGCAGCAGTCCCGGTGCGGCTTTTTCTTTGGCAGAAATAGTACTGCAGGAACCGAAGCTTTGGCGGTCTCTGCGCGAAGAACAGGAAGAAATGCAGGATTTCTGGTCAAACCTCTCCTTTTCCCTGAACGCGACGATGCCGGTGTTCCTCACCATGTGCGTGGGCTTTTTTCTCCACGCGGTGCACCTTGTCGATGATGCGTTTGCGGACAAGCTCAACAACTTTGTCTTCAAGGTCGGTCTCCCGGTCCTTTTGTTTCAGGACCTGGCGGAGGCGGACTTTTTCTCGGTGTGGGATACGAGATACGTTCTGTTCTGCTTTTTTGCGACCTTCCTCTCCATCGGCCTGGTGTCGCTTGCAGGAAAGGCCCTCGTGAAGGACGTCCCCGCAAGGGGCGAGTTCATCCAGGCCTCCTACCGGAGCAGCGCGGCGCTCCTCGGGGCCGCCTACATCGAAAACATGTATCACACGGCCGGCATGGCGCCGCTCATGATCATCGGCGCGGTGCCGCTCTACAACATCGCCGCGGTGACCGTGCTGTCGGTGACCTCAGAGGACAATAAGGCGGACCGGGCGATGATCGGGAAGACCGCAAAGAAGGTCCTGACCAATCCCATCATCGACGGGATCCTGGTGGGCCTTGTCTGGTCGCTGCTTCGCATCCCGCTCCCTTCGGTGCCCGCAAAGGTCGTCTCCAACATCGCTCAGACCGCATCACCCCTGGGCCTTGTCGCCATGGGAGCCAGCATTGACGTCAAAAAGATCCGCGGCGTCCTCGGGCCATCTCTTGCTGCGGTCTTCTTCAAGCTCGTCGGCCTGTGCGCGCTGTTTCTGCCCGCTGCCATCGCCATGGGCTTTCGGACCCAGAAGCTCACCGCCATCCTCGTGATGCTGGGGAGCCCGTCCACGGTCACCTGCTTTGTGATGGCGAAAAACATGGGCCATGAGGGGAGTCTCTCCTCGAATGCGGTGATGATCTCCACAATCGCGTCGAGCTTTACGCTGACGCTCTGGATCTGGCTTGTGCGGAGCCTGGGATATATCTGACGGAGGGGCAATGAGAAATTTCAAGATGATCGTCTCCTATGACGGGACGAGATACTATGGCTGGGAGCACCAGCCGGGCAATGACATGACGATCCAGGGAAAGCTGGAATCTGTGCTCGCAGAGATGTCGGGAAAGCCCGTCACCGTGATCGGGGCGGGCCGCACGGACGCCGGGGTCCACGCCCGGGCGATGACCGCAAATGTGCTGCTCGACACGGACCTTTCGGAGGAGGAGATTCAGCAGTATCTGAACCGGTACCTCCCGGATGACATCAGCGTGAACGACGTGAAGCAGTGCGCGGACCGGTTCCACGCCCGCTACAAGGCGATCGGCAAGACCTACCGCTACTCGCTCTGGTATGCAGAGGGCGGCGAGAAGCCGGTCTTTGAGAGAAAGTACGCTTATATCCTGAAGGAGAAGCCGGATGTGGAAAGGATGCGGGAGGCGGCAGAGCACCTCCAGGGAGAGCACGACTATAAGAGCTTCTGCGGCAACTCCCACATGAAGAAGTCCACGGTCCGGGTGGTGGACACGATCCGGATCGAGGAGAGCGGAAACTGGATCCGGATCTACTTCCACGGCTCCGGCTTTCTCCAAAACATGGTCCGGATCCTCACGGGAACCCTCCTTGAGGTGGGATACGGGAGACTCTCGCCCGAGGACTGCGGCGCGATCCTGGAGGCAAAAGACCGGAAGAAGGCAGGCCCCACGGCGCCTGCCCAGGGGCTTTGCCTGATGAAGGTGGACTACTGATGTTTGAAGAACTGATGAACCAGCTGAATGAGGACCTCTCCTACCGCCCCCTCACCTCCTCCCTTTCGGATGCGGACATGGTGGAGATTGAGACGGACCTTGGGGATGAGGAGCATGCAGATCCCGCGGATGAAACCGTGCAGCACCTCTACCTTGCGCGGGACGGAAAAATCACCTTCCGGAGCTTCACCCGAGGAAAGGGAAGGGGCGCCAGGGGAGTCGGGCGCTATGAGACCTGTACCGTCCCCGCCCAGACCGTGCAGGAGATCCGGCAGCTTCTGGACATGTTTTTATACATGCAGAGCGGGGAGAACTGGAGCGGGAGGGATGCGGATCCCCGCTGGGTGATCCGCGCCGCACGGCGCGGCGAGGGCACCGAGATGACGGCGGGGAAGCCTGAGGGTGCCTTTGCGGGCGGCATGGACCTCTCATATTTGATCCGCCAGCGGATCCCGATCCCGGACCTTTTCCTCTTTGACGGCAGAAAGGTGCAGGGATGAGGGCGGTGCAGGTGCTTCTCATCGTCCTGGGGGCAGCAGGCCTTTTCTTCTTCGGCGCCGTGATCCCCAAAAGGGTCCTGAACGTCGGCAACCTCTCCGGGCTCTTTATGTCCGTGCTTCTCCTCCTTGGGGGCTTCCATCTCTCCGGGGTCTGCTCCTTCTTTGCCTATGCCTGGAGCAGGAAGGGCGCGGGGACCGCGGTTGTTGTCATGCTGCTTGGTGCCATATCTGCCATCCTGTTTCTTGCGGTCCTGATCTCCCTGAAGATGGCGTTTGCCATGCGGGTGCGCCCGAAGGCCGGGGCACCCGCCATTGTCCTTGGGTGCGAGGTGCGGGGGGAGAAGCCATCCCGCGCGCTTTCCTCCCGGATCGATGCGGCGGCCGCCTACCTGCAGGAGAATGAAACTGCGGTGGCGATCCTCTCCGGCGGGAAGGGGAGCGGAGAGCGCATCTCCGAGGCGGCGTGCATGCAGAGGGAGCTCGTAAAGCGGGGCATTGCCCCGGAGCGCCTGTATGTGGAGGATACCTCCCGCTCTACCAGGGAGAACCTCATCAACTCCGGAAAGATCCTGGAGGAGAAGGGCCTCGGGCAGGATGCTGCGATCGTGACCTCAGAATTTCACTGCTATCGCGCCATGCTGATTGCGAAGAAGGAGGGAATCTCTGCGGGGGCGGTTCCCGCAAAGACCTTCTGGCTCTATCTGCCCACCTTCTGGGTGCGGGAGCTCTTCGGGGTCCTGTACGAGTGGCAGTACGGCCTGTAGGGCCGGGAAACGGATGCCGCAAAGGATGCGAATGCCGCAAAGAATGCGGATGCCGCAAAGGACGCGGCAGGAAGGAAAAAATGGAGCCGGAGACACTGCTTGCGATCCTGCATCAGGCGGGAAAGCTGAAAAAGACCCCGAGACACTGCTGGATCTCTGCGGACCGGAGGGAGAGCGTTGCGGACCACAGTTTCCGCATTGCGCTGATGGCGATGCTCCTGTCCGGGGAAGAGGAGTTCCGGGACACGGACATGAACCGGGTGATAAGGATGTGCCTCATCCACGACCTCGGGGAGTCCTTTACCGGGGACATCCCCGCCTTTGACAAGACGGCGGGGGACACGAAGAAGGAGGATGCTCTCTTTGACGGCTGGGTCGCCTCCTTTCCGGAGCCCCAGCGCGGGGAGTGGCAGGGGCTTCTTGCGGAGATGGAGGCCCTCTCCACAAAGGAGGCAAAGACCTACAAGGCGCTCGATAAGCTGGAGGCAGTGCTCTCCCACGACGAGTCGGACCTTGATACCTGGCTTCCCCTGGAGTATGACCTGCAGCTTACCTACGGGAGGGACAATGTCGCCTTCTCCCCCAGGCTGCAGGCGCTGAAGGATGCGATCGACGCCTGGACAGAGGAGAAGATCCGCCTCGGAGAAGAGGGGAAGCCCCTGACGGATCCGCCAAAATCCCGGGATGAGGGGGACAGATGAGAGACAAATCGGACTTTTCTTTTGGCAAGTTCGGATTATGATAAGTAAAACAGCCCATTGCACCAAACGGAGGTTATCACATGGCAGAGGAGCAGCTTACCATCACAGCGTTTGAGAAGGCCTGCGAGATCGTAAAGCAGGTCACCCTGAATACGGACCTGGTCTACTCGGACTACTACAGCGAAAAGACCGGCGCAAAGGTCTACCTAAAGCCCGAGAACATGCAGCGCACCGGCGCGTACAAGGTCAGAGGCGCCTATTATAAGATCAGCACCCTGACGGAGGAGGAGCGGCAGAAGGGCCTCATCACCGCCTCCGCCGGCAACCACGCCCAGGGCGTTGCATATGCGGCAAAGCGCTACGGCGTGAAGGCCGTGATCGTGATGCCCACCACGACCCCGCTCATCAAGGTAAACCGCACCAAGGCCTACGGCGCCGAGGTGGTGCTCCACGGCGACGTCTACGACGAGGCGGCGGCCTATGCCCTGGAGCTGGCCAAGAAGGAGGGCTACACCTTCGTCCATCCCTTCGATGATCCGGCCGTGGCAACTGGCCAGGGCACCATCGCCATGGAGATCTACAAGGAACTCCCGCTCGTCGACATGATCCTGGTGCCGGTGGGCGGCGGCGGACTTGCGACCGGCGTCTCCACCCTGGCAAAGCTCTTAAATCCCAAGATCCAGGTCATCGGCGTCGAGCCCGAGGGGGCAGCCTGCCTCACCGCATCCCTGAAGGCCGGAAAGCCGGTCACGCTCCCTTCCGTCAACACGATTGCGGACGGCACGGCGGTCAAGACCCCCGGCAGCAGAATCTTCCCCTACCTGCAGAAGAACCTGGACCGCGTCGTCACGGTGCCGGATGCGGAGCTCGTGGAGGCCTTCCTCGACATGGTGGAGAACCACAAGATGGTCGTGGAGAACTCCGGACTTCTGTCCGTTGCCGCCCTGCGCCACGTGGACTGCGCGGGCAGGAAGGTCGCCTGCGTCCTCTCCGGCGGAAACATGGACGTCATCACGATGAGCTCCGTGGTGCAGCAGGGCCTGATCCTGCGGGACCGGATCTTTACGATCTCCGTGCAGCTGCCGGACCGCCCCGGAGAGCTGTCCAAGGTGGCAGGTGTTGTGGCAAAGGCAAACGGAAACGTCATCCGCCTTGAGCACAACCAGTTCGTCTCCATCAACCGGCAGGCCGCCGTGGAGCTTCGCATCACGCTGGAGGCCTTCGGCACGGAGCACAAGAACCAGATCATCAAGGCGCTGCAGGACGCAGGATACGACCCGCAGCTTCGCCACACCATCATCTGACAGAACAGCATCCTGCAGGGAAAGAAGCGCAGAAGGTGAAGACATTTTCATTTGTAATCCGCAAAAAGCAGGGACTGCACGCAAGACCTGCGGCCATCATCACCCAGGAGGCGGAGCGGTTTTCGAGCCGCATCCTGATCCGGCATGGCAGCAGGGAGTTAAACGGAAAGTCCCTGATGGGGCTGCTCGCCCTGAAGGCGGCCTGCGGCGAGACGATCGTGGTCACAATCGACGGACCGGATGAGGAGGCTGCGGAGGAGGGCATGCGGAAGGTCCTTGCGCAGCAGCTCGGGGAAACCACATGAGAATGGAAGAGGAAACGGGATTTTCCGCACTCCTTGCCGGCCTGGACCGGGATCCCAGAGCCCTCCGGATGAAGCGCTACGTCCAGCACGGCAGCATCTCCACCTACGATCACTGTCTGCGGGTCGCAAGGCTCTCCTATGCGATCGCCCGCCGTCTTCCCGTCTCCGTGGAGGAGAGGAGCCT
The DNA here is from genome assembly GCA_900318875.1 of uncultured Lachnospiraceae bacterium. Classification (GTDB taxonomy): domain Bacteria; phylum Bacillota; class Clostridia; order Lachnospirales; family Lachnospiraceae; genus CAG-791. The sequence continues at coordinate 18,041 of ONMH01000023.1, forward strand.
GGTGCGGGCCGCCTTTCTGCACGACTACTTTCTCTACGACTGGCACACGAAGGGGGATCACCTGCACGGCTATCACCACGCGGCGATCGCGGCGGAAAATGCAGAGCGGGACTTTGGGCTCTCTGAAAAGGAGATGCACATCATCAAAAGTCACATGTGGCCGCTGAACCTCTTCTCGGTGCCGGACTCGAAGGAGGGATGGATCGTGACGCTCTCCGACAAGATCTGCTCCCTGCAGGAGACGGTATTTCTGCGCCGTGGAAGGGAGGAAACGGCCTATGGCAATCATCTGGTTCAATGACGGCTCGCAGGGCATCCTGCAGCGGGAGCTCTTTCCGATCTCCCACTATGAGTACGGGGAGCCCTACTTTGGCTCCTACCGGGGGATGCGCTTCCGCATTGCGCGGGAGCCCCTCGAAAACGTCCACTTCACGCCGGCGGACAAGAGGGGCCCAGCGGTCCTTCGCGTCGTGATCTGGCCGGAGCCCTACTCCTATGAGAAGACGGAGGAGGAGAAAAAGGTCACAAAGGACTTTGCCTTTACCCAGGAGGGTCTTGACGAGGTCGGCCCGTATCTGAATGCCTATTATGAGGAGCATAGGGAGGAGTGGCCGGGGAGCGCGGGAACGGCGGAGGAGAAGTAGACAAAAAATCCCTCCGGCAGGATCTGCCGGAGGGATCCGGGGGGGAGAGCCCGGATGAAGGAGGTTGGTCAGTGTGCGTGTTCAGCTTGCTTCGGTTGTGGCGTGGGCAGCAAGATACCCCTCAAACGCCGGGTCGGAGCCGGTGTAGCTGACGACCAGCGGCATCTGCAGGTTCAGAGACATCACGCCCACGATGGACTTTGCGTCCACGTAGTCGCGCTCATAGGACTGCGGAGCAACATTGATATCAAAATCACAGCGCGTTGCCGCGTTTACAAATGCGGAGACGTCCTCCGCGCGGAGCCGTATCACCCTGGATGTCATGAATTTCGCCTTTCTGCCAAAACGGTTCTTTGGTTGTGTATATTGCTGTAATGAATTTCATTAATTACAGAATTTCGTGATTTTTTATTACATTTCAAGTCAACCACACCCGGACAGAAAAGTAAAACCAAATTTTGAAATATATCAGAAAATTGAGAAACTTGTCACAACATCTGCCGCTGGCAAAAAGGGACTGACATTTGCAGGCGGCCGGGGTAAAATAGAACCAGACAGGAAGCAAGGGAGCTGACGCAGAGGGCTGCGCCCGCTTCCTTTTGTCCATCAGAGAGGAGGTTTTGCGATGTCCAGCGTCATGTCGATCGACGAGGCACTGCAGGGACTGAAGAAAAAGGCGGCGGAGGATGCGGCGCTGAAAGGCGCACTCCTTGCCACGAAGGACAGCAGAACCCCGGTTGCGGACTTCTGCCGGCTTGCGACAGAGGCGGGCTTTCCGATTTATGAGATGGACCTGATCAACAGCTCGGAGGAGTACTACGCCGCAATGCGCCGCTCCACGAACGGCGGCGGAGAAAACAGCCCGCTCCTCGACGGCGAGGATGACTATTATGAGATGTTCCTGGCGGAGCTTCGCCAGGTCTGAAGGAAGGACAGAGAAAAGAGGAAATCATGGCAGACAAAAAGGTGACAAAGGAACAGATGGAGGAGATGGTCCGGGAGGCGCAGGAGCTCAAAAAGCTCGGCGATGAGGACAAGCTCAGAAAGCTCGAGGAGGCCGCGGCAGACTTTGCCTCAATCGATGTGGAGGCGTTCTCAAAAGAGCTCGCACGGATTGCCGGACAGAAAGAGGACTGAGAACAGTAGAGGATGACCTTACGGGAGCCCGCAGCGATTGCTGCGGACTCTCTTTTTGGCTCTGCGCAGGCGTTCCGTAGTATAATCGGACCGGTGCCCGTTGCCGGCAGAGCAGAGAATAACCGCCGGGATGTCCGGGCGGCAGGAGGAGAGATGGTAGGCTACAGCTGGACCACACTGTTTACAAAGCAAACGATTCAGGAGGGAGAGGACCTCGCCGACACCGGGAGCGTTACCAATTACTACAACGGGGTCGGCCGGCAGGGCGGTCTCTGCAGCGGAGACGTGACAGAGCATGGAGAATCCTATCACGTCGAGGTCCAGGTGCGCCGCCTCTGGGACCGCTGCTACATCTCCTCCATGCGCTGCACCTGCAGCGAGGGGCGGCTCTGCCGCCACTGCGCAGCGCTCCTGTCCCTGGTGCGCCTTCCGGACTCCAGGCTCTACGGCTTCCTTGTGGACAATGGCCGGCGCTTTGGCATGTCGGACGGGGAACAGGCTTCCAGTGAGGCGCAGACGAAAAAGAAGAACGCGGCGGAGGAGAGAAAGCTTCCCTCCCTGGAGAGCCTGGAGGCTCTCCAGAGCAAGACCGCAGAGGAGAGGAAGGAGCAGGAGGAGGCAGAGAGCACCTATCAGCCCGATCCCTCCTACAGCTACTTCCGTGCAGAGCAGTACGGAAAGCAGGTGAAGATGCGCCCTGAGGTGAAAAACCGGGCTGCCCGGTTCCTCCAGAGCGGGGACATCGCCGAGGTGCGGGTGCGGTACGCGGAGTCCGACGCGGAGAAGGAGGGCGGCACCGTCGGCCACTTCTCCTGCGTCTTCCCGAGCACGACCGATGCCGCCTATCTGGATGTGGGACAGGACGAGATCCTGAATGCGGGCTGCGACAGCTGGTCCTGCTACGGCCAGAACCGCAGGGCTGCGGATGGCTCGCTCCTTCTCTGCCCCCACACGGCAGCGCTCCTCTTCTATCTGCAGGCAAACCTCCCGGGGAGCGGCCTCGGCAGCAGCACCAATGCGGCGGGGCGGGAGCTCCTTGCATCTGCCAACGGGGGACAGACGATCCTCGGGGATGCAAAGGACATCGCCCGGAAGACCCTGACCCTGGAGCCGGTGCTCTCGGTGGTGCGCGGAACGAGCATCGCCGCGGGCTTCCGCGTCGGCACCCAGCGCCTCTACAAGGTGAAGGATTTGAAGGAATTCGGCGAGAAGATGGAGTCCGAGGGGGACATGACCTTCGGCAGGACCGTCCTGCACCTCGGGAAGGTCTATCTGGATGAGAAATCCCAGCGCTGGTACCAGTTCCTCGCCGGCGTCATCGCCGAGGAGCGGGAGAGGATGGAGCACGCCGGGAATTATAGCTATGATCCCCTCGACAGGAAGGCGGAGCTTCCCCTCTACGGGGACCGGCTGGACCGATTCATGGACCTTCTGATGGGGGAGCGCGCGGAATTCGCCTTTCAGAACGAGCGAGGCGGCAGCAGGGACCGGCGCACCCTCCTCATGCAGGAGAAGAATCCGGACATCCGGCTCGAGATCCACAAGGACACGGAGAACGAGCGGGGCGTCTTCAACGGCATCGTGCTCTCCGGACAGATCCCGCAGGTCATCGAGGGAAGGCGGACCGGCTACTACGACACGGAGGAGACGTTCAACCGGATCGGAGAGGACTGCTATCGCAGTCTGAAGCCCATCCTGGAGAGCGAGAAGAATGGAAGGGTCCTGATCCGCATCGGCAGGGCGGAGCTTGGCACGTTTTACCACAAGGTCCTGCCGGCACTGAAGAATGCGGTGAACATCACCGAGTACGACAGCGGGGAGGTCGCGCCCTACCTGCCCCCGGAGCCCCAGTTCACGATCTACCTGGACACGGAGAACGACACGGTGCTGTGCCGCGCCGAGGTGGCGTACGGCCTGCAGATCCTCTCCGTCTCGGATCTTGTGGATGAGAAGCGGGGCACAAGGCGCCTCGAGAGCTACCGGGACCGGAACCTGGAGGGGGCGGTCCTTGCGGTGATCCTCCGGTACCTCGCCGAGTACGACGCCGCGATGAAGGTGTTTTTCTCCTACAAGGACGACGAGCGGGTCTTTGACCTTCTGAGCGAGGGCCTCGACGCCTTCCTTGCGCTGAAGAACACGGATGTGCGCATGACAGACCGGTTCCGCAGGCTTGGCCTTCGCCGGCACGTTTCCTTTGCCATGGGCGTCTCCCTGGAGAGCGGGCTCCTGGACCTCACGGTCAGGGCAGAGGATCTCTCCGAGGAGGAGATGCTGGACATCCTGTACCAGTACCAGAAGAAGCGGAAGTTCGTAAAGCTCCGGAACGGGAACTTCCTGAAGCTCCAGGGGAACGTGGAGGTGGAGCAGATCGCAAACCTCATGGAGTCCCTGCACATGAACGTGAAGGACTTCGTGAAGGGAAAGATGCACATCCCCGCCTACCGCGCCCTCTACCTGGAAAAGATGCTCGAGAGCACCCAGGGCATCTATGCGGACCGGGACCGGCACTTCAAGCAGCTGATCAAGGAGTTCAAGACGGTAAACGACGCGGACTATGAGATCCCGGAGAACCTCCATGCCAGCCTTCGCAGTTACCAGAAGGAGGGATACCGGTGGCTGAGAACCCTGGATACCTACCGCTTCGGCGGAATCCTCGCCGACGAGATGGGCCTTGGAAAGACCCTGCAGACCATTGCGGTCCTCCTTGCCGTGCGCAATGAGGAGGGGAGCAGCGCAAAGTCCGCTGCGCTGACGGAGGCGGTTCCCCCAAAGGATGCTTCGCTTCCCGCGGTGCGGGATCTGCCGGAAGTACCCGGAACGCCGGACTCCCACACAAGCCTTGTCGTCTGCCCTGCCTCCCTTGTCTTCAACTGGGGGCAGGAGCTTGCGCGCTTTGCGCCTGCCTTACAGACCGTGCTCGTTGTGGGCACCCAGGCAGAGCGGGAGCAGAAGATCCACGACGCCTGGAAGGCCGATGTCCTGGTCACCTCCTACGATCTCTTAAAGCGCGACATCGACCGCTACGACAGCGTCCGGTTCCGGTTTGAGATCATCGACGAGGCCCAGTACATCAAGAACGCGCAGACCGCGGCGGCAAAGGCGGTCAAGGTGATCCACGCCCACACGCGCTATGCCCTGACCGGAACGCCGATTGAAAACCGCCTCTCCGAGCTCTGGTCGATCTTCGACTACCTGATGCCGGGCTTTTTATACGATTACTCCGAGTTTCGAAGCGAGGTGGAGCTCCCCATCGTCCGGGACGGGGACGAGGAAGTGCAGGAGCGCTTAAAGCGCATGGTGGCGCCCTTTGTGCTTCGAAGGAAAAAGGAGGATGTGCTGCAGGATCTGCCCGACAAGCTCGAGGAGGTGCGCTATGCGGACATGGACTGCAAACAGCGGCAGCTCTACGACGCAGAGGTCCTCCGGATGCGCCGCACCCTCGAGAGGCAGGACGAGGCGGACTTTCGAAAGAGCAAAATTCAGATCCTCGCGGCGCTCACAAAGATCCGGCAGCTGTGCTGCGATCCGCTGCTTTGCTACTCCGGGTACGACGGGAGCTCGGCAAAGAAGGACGCCTGCATGCAGCTTGTCGAGAGCCTCGTGGACGGCGGACACAAGGCGCTTCTGTTCTCCCAGTTCACCAGTATGCTGGAGCTGATAGAAGGAGAGCTGAAGGCAAGGGGGATTGCCTACTACAAGATCACGGGTGCAACGGCAAAGAAGCAGCGCCTTGCGCTGGTCAACGAGTTCAACCAGAACGACGTCCCGCTGTTTCTGATCTCCCTGAAGGCCGGCGGCACAGGGCTCAACCTGACCGGGGCAGATGTGGTCATCCACTACGATCCCTGGTGGAACACCGCCGCCCAGGACCAGGCGACGGACCGCGCCCACAGGATCGGGCAGACGAAGATCGTCACGGTGTACAAGCTCATCGTGAAGGACACCATCGAGGAGAAGATCCAGGAGATGCAGGAGAAAAAGAAGACCCTGGCGGATGCCATCCTCTCCGGCGAGAGCATGGAGAGCAGCGAGATCACCAGGGAAGACCTGCTGGCAATGCTGGACTGAGGAAGCCGCATGAGAGAGAAAACACCCTCCTGGAGGGCACTTTTGGAGAAGACAAAAACTGCAGAGAAGACAGACCAGATCCTGCTCCTTGTGGATCACATCCTGACGCTGTGGGAGAAGAAAGACCGTTGGACCTGCGTGTACTGCTCCTATGCGGGATATGGAAGAAGCGGCCTCCTTGAGGACCGCCGCGAGGGCGACGGCACAACGCCCGTCGGGGACTTTGCCCTGCCGCTTGCCTTCGGGATCCGGGAGAATCCCGGAACGGCCCTTCCCTGGAAGGACGTGACAGAGCACGCCTACTGGGCGGATGCGGGAAATGTCTGGATCGAGTCGGAACAGCCCGTCCCCGGGGAGCACCTCGCCTCCTATGACCCGCAGTACCGGTATGCGGTGTTCATCGCCTACAATGCGGACCCGTTTATCCCGGGGAAGGGGAGTGCGATCTTCCTGCACGTGAAGAACGATGCAGACTGGAAGACCGCAGGGTGTGTGAGCGTCACGGAGAAAAACATGATCCGGCTCCTTCAGAGTCTTCGCCCCGGGGCGCGGATGCTGATTGTGAAAAAGCCGGAGGATATCGGGCGGTACTGAGAGGAGATCATCATGGGAAACGAGATACTGAGCAGGGACTTTGTGCTCTCGGAGCTTGCCTTCTGGAACGTCCCGGGGCTGTCGATTGCCGTGGGACGGGGCGGGGAGACGCTCCTTGCGGAGGGGTACGGCCTCAGGGATGTGGAGAGGAACCTTCCGATGACCGCGGACACGCTGGGCGGCATTGCCTCCTGCTCGAAGTCCTTCTGCTCTGCTGCGGCGGCAGCCCTTGCAGAGGAGGGAAAGCTCTCCCTGGATGCGCCCATCCGCACGTATCTTCCGGACTTTGCGCTGTGGGACCCTGTCGCGGCAGATCAGTGCACCCTCCGGGACATGCTGTATCACAGGACGGGCCTTGCGGGGCATGACGGCATGTGGCCCAATCCCGGGATTACAAGAAGGGAGTACCTTCGGCGGCTCCGCTGCCTGGAGCCGAACAAACCCTTCCGGAGCGCCGTCCAGTACAGCAACACGATCTACAACGCCGTGGGCTGCATCCTCGAGGAGGTGTCGGGGGAGACCTATGAGGACCTTGTGCGGGAGAAGATCCTGGAGCCCCTCGGGATGCACCGGACCGTACTCTCCGCGGAGGCGATGGGACGAGATCCCGATGCGGCAGCAGGGTACTTCGGGAGAGAGCGGACGTCCCCCCTCACCCGCATGCCCCTCTGGGAGATGAATGTCGGGGTGCCTGCAGCGGGCGTCTGCTCCGCCCCCAATGAGATGCTGCACTGGCTGGAATTCCATGCACACGGCGGCGTGTACCGGGGAGAGCGCCTCTTTTCGGAGGCGATGATGCAGGAGCTCCACAATCCGGCAGAGGCGATGAGCGCCTTTCCCTGGAGATTCCCGGAGGTGCCGGGAGCGGCATTTTATGGAATGGCGTGGAAGACGGCGCCGTACCGGGACCTGCTCCTTGTCTACCACTGCGGGGAGATTGAGGGCTACTGCTCCATCGAGCTCTTCGTCCCCGGAAAGGACCTGACTCTTTTTGCCTTCTGCAACCGGCACTGCCCGAACACCCCGCTCCTTCTGGAGCTGGTGTACACGGTGCTGGATGCGGTGCTGGGGTATCCACGGGTCGACTGGGCGGCAAGGCTCCATCCTTACGAGAGGGTCTTTGCAGGCTCCTGCTCGAACTGGGAGAAGGACCTGTTCCCGAAGGCGCCGGCAGAAGAGGAGTCCCATCCTCTGACCCATCCCCTTTCGGACTACGCGGGGACCTTTGAAAACCCGGGGTATGGACCGCTTGAAGTCACAGAGGAAAACGGGACGCTCTTCCTTCACTGGAAGAACTGGAAGCTCCCGCTGGAGCATGCCTTCTATGACACGTTCCGGGTGCGGGAGCTGAAGATGGACACGCTCTTTGTGACGATGCCGATGACGTATTTCTACAATGAGCTGACGGGGGAGATCGATGGATTCACCCTGCGGCTGGAGGAGACTGTCTCGCCGATCCGGTTTGTGCGGGTACAGCGATAACACAGGAGAAGGAGAGAAGAACAGGTGGCAGCAGGAAAGACAGAAAACCTGATGACAGAGGGCTCGGTCCGACAGAAGATGATCCGCTTTGCGATTCCCCTCTTTGTCGGGAACCTGTTTCAGCAGATGTACAACGCGGTGGACTCCCTGATCGTGGGAAACTTTGTGGGGAGCACCGCACTCGCCGCGGTGTCGAGCACCGGGAATCTGATCTTCCTCCTTATCGGCTTCTTCAACGGCATGGCGACCGGCGAGGGCGTTGTGATCGCCCACTGCATCGGGGCGGGGGAGCATGCGCGCACGCAGAAGGCGGTGCACACCGCGGCGGCCCTGGGAATTGTGATCAGCATCCTGATGACGCTTGTCGGGGTCCTTGGAACGCCGACCTTTCTTCGCTGGATGGGAACCCCGGACACGGTCATGCCGGAGGCGGTTTTATACCTTCGGATCTACTTTGCCGGCGTGACGGGCCTTGTCCTTTACAACACCTTTGTCGGCATCCTGCAGGCGGCAGGCGACTCGCGCCATCCGCTGTACTACCTGATCATCTCCTCTCTCGCAAACGTGGTCCTGGACCTTTTGTTTATCGCGGTGTTCCACATGGGCGTTGCCGGGGCGGCTCTTGCCACGGTCCTGGGACAGGTACTCTCTGCCGTCCTCTCCTTCTGGCAGCTTGCACGGGACCGCTCCGACATTCACCTCTCCATCCAAAAGATCCGGATGGAGCGGGAGCTCCTTGCCAGGATGATCCGCATCGGCATCCCCTCCGGGCTGCAGAACTCGATCATCGGCCTCTCCAACGTGGTGATCCAGTCCTACATCAACTCCTACGGGGAGATGGCAATGGCCGGGATCGGCGCCTACTCCAAGATCGAGGGTTTTGCCTTCATCCCGATCACCAGCTTCTCCCTGGCGCTCACGACGTTTGTCTCCCAGAACCTTGGTGCCGGAAAGAAGGACCGGGTGAGGGAGGGCGTGCGCTTTGGCACGGCAGCGGGGATCTTCCTTGCCGTTGCCGTCGGTGCCCTGGTGGACATCTTTGCCACACAGCTCGTCGGCGCCTTTGACAGCACGCCGGAGGCCGTCGCCTACGGCGTCGCGAGGGCGAGGATTGTGTGCCCCTTCTTCTGCCTTGTCGCCTTCACCCACCTCATGGCGGCCATCCTTCGAGGATACGGAAAGGCGACGGTCCCCATGGTGGATTTTCTTGTCTGCTGGTGTGTGGTCCGGATCCTGATCATCGCAGTGGGCGGGCAGTTCATCCACTCGATCGGCCTGACCTACTGGGTGTACCCGATCACCTGGGTGCTCTCCTCGGTGAGCCTGTTTGTCTACTATCGGAGGGAGGAGAAGACGCTCCTTGCGCAGAAGCTATGATCCTGAAGAATGAAAACCTGAACCTCTCTGCCATTGCAGAAAGCGGCCAGTGCTTCCGCTGGAAGGAGCTGGAAGACGGCACGGTGGAGATCACAGCCTTCTCCCGGGTACTCCTGGCCCGACAGCTGGCAGAAGATGCCTGCGACTTTGACTGCGGCCAGCGGGAGTTCGATGACATCTGGCGGGGGTACCTCGACCTCGACACGGACTACGGCGCGGTGATCAGAAGGATCCCAAAGAAGGATACCTATCTTCGGAATGCCGCGGCCTTTGGAAATGGCATCCGGATCCTTCGCCAGGATCCGTTTGAGACCCTGATCACGTTTACAATCTCCCAGAGAAAGAACATCCCGGCGATCCGGCAGGCGGTGGAAAAGCTCTGCCGGGCAGCAGGCAGACGCATCCCCGGGACAGAACGGTTTGCCTTCCCGGAGAAGGAGGCGCTGGCTTCGCTCTCTTTGGAGGATCTTCTTGCCTGCAGCCTCGGCTACCGGGCAAAGTACCTCTATGGACAGGCACAGCGCTTTGCGAAGGGAGAGGTCACGACAGAGGGCCTTGCTGCATGTTCTGATGAGAAGCTGAAGGAGGAGCTCCTCTCCCTCCCCGGCGTCGGCATCAAGGTCGCAAACTGCACGATGCTCTTTGGCTTTCACCGGGTGAACTGCTTCCCGGTGGACGTCTGGATGAACCGGATTGAGGATCGGCACTATCCGGAAGGGTACCCCCTTACGCTGTGGGCACCGTATGCCGGGATCTACCAGCAGTACCTGTTTGCCTTTGAGCGGGCTGTCGACGGGGCAGCAGGCGGAAAGCGTGCCGGGGCATGACGTGGATTCTGGTGCTGCTCCTTCTTCTTTGTGCGCTGTATCTTTTGTTCCTGTACGGAATCTTCCGGTTTGTGTTCTGGAATTCCGATGACAGAAAGAAAAAGGGCCCCTCGCTCCCGAAAGGTCCCGGCTACGATTCCTGGCGGGAGGACATGGCGGCACTGGTCGGCCTCATGGAGGAGCAGGTCCCGACAGAGCAGATCCGGATTATGGCGGAGGATGGGACCATCCTCTGCGGGCGTTACTATGCGGGGGAGGAGGACGCGCCGGTGGAGATCCTGTTTCACGGATACCGGGGCGGGGCGGTGCGGGATATGTGCGGTGCCCACAAAATCGCCAGGGAGCACGGGATCGGAACGATCCTTGTGGACGAGAGGGCGCACGGAGAGAGCGGCGGGAACGTGACCACCTTTGGGATCCGGGAGCGCAGGGACGTTCTATCCTGGGCAAGGTATGCAGAGGAGCGGTTTGGCAAGGAGCGGCCTCTCATCCTCTCCGGGGTCTCCATGGGCGCTGCGGCGGTCCTGATGGCGGCAGGGGAGCCTCTTCCGGAGAATGTCTGCGGCATCGTTGCGGACTGTCCCTTTTCGAGTCCCGAAGCGATCATCCGGAATGTCATGAAGGGCATGCACGTCTCCTTCCTCTGGCCGTCGGTTGCGCTGTCTGCGCTGCTCTTCGGGCACTTCTCCCTGACACAGAGCTCGGCGCTCTCGGGGGTTCAGAACACCGATCTTCCCATTCTCCTGATCCACGGGGAGGCAGATGACTTCGTCCCGGCGCAGATGAGCCGGGATCTCGCCCGGGCGGGAAAGCGGGTATCGCTTTTTCTCTTTCCCGGCGCTGCCCACGGGGTCAGCTATCTCACAGACACAGAGCGCTACACACAGGCGGAGCTGGACACACAGGCGGAGCTGGATTGGATCGCAGCGGTCACGGGATGGAAAACGGCGGAATAAGGGCCGGAAGGACGGCGAAAAAGGAGGTCAGGCGCGATGCGCCCGGCCTCCTTTTGGTTGTGCGCCCGGCGGGCGCACGTTCTAATGGGTGAAAGTCCCTGATCCGCCCGGCAGTGGGAAGGATGCAGCTGAAAGCAAGGGCGTCACTGTGAGGTGAGGTCTGAAGGAAGCCGTAGGCAAAACACTGGCCTGTAAAAGTTGTCCGGATAGGCTGTGAAGCGTGGATGAGGTTGCAACACAAACCGAAGTCCAATAACTGCACGGAACGCCAACAGTAGACGGGGCAGGTATAAGTGGGAAAGAACGTGTGAGTACCCGGGGAGATCTCACGGACACGGCAAAGACGATAAAACATTCGCCGCCGCGGAGTAAAGCTCGTCGTGAGAAGTCAGCAGAGCCCATATTACAATACCTGATGGCTTGAGACATTGGGAAAGGGGCGAACAGTAGGAGGTGCCATTCTCAAATGGAAACCGGACATGGAATTAAGTACAGACAACTTCATATCGAAGACTACCTGCAAGAGATACCTGCGGAACAGGGAAGGGTATCAGGAGTGTACGACCATGAATGGATTACCGGGGACACTGACACCAATACGAACTTTTGGACGAACAACCTGCTCGACACCATTCTTAGAAGCGACAACCTGAATGCCGCCTATAAGAGGGTAAAGGCAAATAAGGGTTCCGGAGGAGTCGACGGAATGCAGGTGGATGAACTTCTACCCTACCTGAGACAGCACCGGGACGAGCTGGTCGGGCAGTTGAGGAGAGGGAAATACAAGCCCAATCCGGTTCGGAGGGTGGAGATACCCAAGGAGGAGAAAGGCAAGGTCAGGAAGTTAGGCATACCGTCGTGCGTGGACAGACTGATCCAACAGGCGATATCGCAGGAGCTGACGCCCATTTTCGAGGAGCAGTTTTCAGACAACAGTTTCGGATTCCGGCCGGGAAGAAGTACGCATGATGCTATCAAGAGATGCAAGCAATTCGCCGAAGAAGGCTATGTGTACGTGGTCAGTATGGATCTGCAGGCTTACTTTGACACTGTCAACCACAGCAAGCTTATTGAGGTGCTGTCGAGGACAATCAAAGATGGGCGTGTAATCTCACTGATTCACAAATATCTGAAGGCCGGGGTCATGGAAGATGGCGGTTTCCATCCAACGGAAGAGGGCGTACCACAGGGTGGTCCGCTGAGCCCGCTGTGTGGAAACGTCATGCTAAACGAGCTGGATAAGGAACTGGAACGAAGAGGACACAGGTTCGTAAGGTACGCTGACGACTGCATGATTCTATGCAAGAGCAGGAAGAGTGCGGAGCGTGCATTGAAAAACATAGTGCCATTCATAACGGAAAAACTCTTTCTGAAAGTCAATCTTCAAAAAACAACAGTGTGTCATATCAGCAAGGTGAAATACCTGGGATACGGTTTCTTCCGCTGCAGGGGGAAATGCCGGTTCCGGGTGCATCCGAAGTCGGTAGCGAAATTCAAGAACAAGCTGAGGATGTTAACCGCCAGAGGGAACAAATGGAGCAATCCGGTGAGGGAGAAGAAACTCAATGATGCTGTCAGAGGGTGGATAAACCATTTCCGGTATGCGGACATGAAGGGACTTATGGAGGAACTGGATGAGTGGCTACGGCACAGAATCCGGGCAGTGTACTGGAAACAATGGAAAAGAGTGCGAACGAGGTACAAGATGCTGAGAGCACTGCATCTGCCAGAATGGAAGGTACGTGAAATGGCTAACTGTAGGAAAGGGACGTGGAGGGCGGCGTCGATGCTCAACTCGGCGCTCACCAAAACAATAATAGTGGGCAGACTCGGATATCCATCCCTATCAGCCCACTATCTGAAAGTTCGTGTAAACTATTGAACCGCCGTATACCGAACGGTACGTACGGTGGTGTGGAAGGGGAGGGTAAAATCTTCCCTATCCGATTTTCATGTTTTGGAAAACGCCTCCCGGTGCTCCCGCCGAAACCGGTGCAGGACGAGGACCGCGAGGATCCCGGAGAAGAGGCCGGTGCCGGCGTTGGA
>ONMH01000139.1 GCA_900318875.1 uncultured Lachnospiraceae bacterium
GCTCGCCAAGCATTGGCAGCTGTACGCGATGCTGGCGATACCGCTGCTTCTGACCATCATCTATAAGTACATTCCTATGTGGGGGATCCAGATCGCCTTCCGCGACTACAAGGCGAGCCGCGGCATTGCAGGGAGCCTGTGGGTCGGCTGGAAGTGGTTCGAGCGCTTCTTCCGCTCCCCGAACTGCGGCCGAATGATCCGCAACACGTTCCTGCTGAGTCTCTACAGTCTGCTCTGGAGCTTCCCGATCCCGATCATCCTGGCGCTGATGCTCAACCAGCTGCGGTTCCGGAAGTTCAAGACCACTGTCCAGACGATCCTGTATGCACCCCATTTCATCTCCACGATGATTGTCTGCGGTATGCTGCGGATCTTCTTAAGCCCCTCCGGCGGACTGATCAATCTGATCCTGGGGACCTCGGTGGATTTCCTCTCTGAGCCCTCTGCCTTCCGCACGATCTACATCGCATCCGGTATCTGGCAGGATGCGGGCTGGGGCATCATCGTTTACGCCGCCACCCTCGCCGGCATTGATACTTCGCAGTACGAAGCGGCCAGGATCGACGGGGCCTCGATGATGCAGCGGATCCTGCATATCGATCTGCCGGAACTGATGCCCACCATCGTCCTGATGCTGATCATGAGCGCCGGAAATCTGATGAACATCGGATTCGAGAAGGTATGGCTCTTGCAGACCGATCTGAACAAGGCGACGAGCGATGTGATCGCGGTCTATGTGTACCAGCAGGGTATTGAAAACGCCAAGTACAGCTACGCGACGGCGGTGGGACTGTTCAACACCGTGGTGAATGTCATCCTGCTGATTCTTGTGAACCAGCTGGCCAAGCACCTGAATGAAGATGTGAGTTTTGTATGAGGAGGAGGGGAACCACTATGACAAAGCAAACGGGAACCAGAGCAAAACGGGTCGGAGGCCTTTCCGATCGGGCAAGTGACATCTTTCTGGTGGTTATCTGTCTGTTCATTGCCTTCCTGGTCGCCTATCCGCTGTACTACGTGCTGATCGCATCCGTGTCGAATCCCTATGATGTCTACGCGGGGAAAACCTTCCTCCTGCCCAGCGGATTCAGCCTAAAGGGCTATCAGGCGGTCTTTGCAGACAACAGCCTGCTGACGGGCTTTCTGAATTCGATCAAGTATACGGTCATCGGTACCGTGTTCTCGGTGGCGATGGTCTATCTGACCGCCTATCCCCTCAGCGTCCGGACCCTTCCGGGCAGAAAGTTCTTCAGCATCCTGTTCATTATCACGATGTACTTCGGAGGCGGACTGATTCCCACCTATCTGGTGGTCAAGGACACAGGCCTGATCAACTCCATGTGGGCGCTGTTCCTGCCCGGCGGCGTGGCGGTCGGAAACATGATCATTGTCCGCAACTACTTTGAAAACAGCATTCCAAAGGACCTGGTGGAAGCTGCCAAGATCGATGGCGCCTCCCACTGGGGAATCTTCCAGAAGGTCATCATTCCTCTGAGCAAGCCGATCATGGCAGTGATGGTGGTCTACAGCATGGTTGCCTACTGGAATGACTGGTTCACGGCCCTGATCTATCTGCCGGGGGAGGCCAAGGCACCGCTTCCTCTGGTGCTGCGCAACGTTCTGATCAAGAGCTCGGTCACGGCAGCTCAGGCGAGTACAATCTCCGGAGGGTATGCCGAGCTGAACAAGATGACAGAGATGATCAAGTTTTCATCCATCATTGTGGCGGCGCTTCCCATGCTGATCCTCTACCCGTTCGTGCAAAAGTATTTTGAGAAGGGCATGATGGCAGGCGCAGTCAAGGGATAAGCACAAGCAGGAACAGTTTTGGAAACAGGGGTTTCAGAAAGGAAAAGTATGAAAAAGAGAGCAGTTGCAGCGTTGATGGCGTCCCTCCTTGCGGGGGCGGCACTGGTGGGATGCGGCAGTTCGGCCGGGGGTGAGAATGCCTCTCAAAAGGCGACTGGCACGGCGGAGGCAAACGGGGACACCTCCCAGTCCGACTTCAAGGTGTTTGCCGCAAAGAGCGCCCTGTCCCCGGGCTACGATGACAACACCGTCCTGGCGTCCATGGAAAAGGACGCGGGGATCGGCATTCAGTGGGAGACGATGAGCGATTCGATCGAGGAGCAGGTCAACGTGCGCATCGCCGGCGGAGATCTTCCGGATGCCTTCCAGGGAATTGGCTTCTCCAACTATGACCTGATGACCTACGGCTCGGACGGGACCTTTATCGACCTGAGCCCCTACCTGACCGAGGAGTACATGCCCAACCTCTCCGCAATCCTGAAGGAGCACCCGGAGATCAGGGCGGCGATCACGATGGAGGATGGCGGTGTCTATGGGCTTCCTGCTGCAGAGCAGATGGGAACTGCTGCCATCGGGGATGACAAGGACTACAGTATCTACACGATCCCGCAGTTCTCCATGATCAATAAGAAGTGGCTGGATGAGCTGGGACTGGAGGTTCCGTCCACACTGGATGAGCTGCACACGGCGCTGAAGGCCTTCCAGGACAACGACATGAGCGCAAAGGTCTATGGAAATCCGGCAGGCTCCACGATCCCTATGAGCACCGGCTTTGACCAGTGGTGCTGGGGGCAGAACATCTTTTATGCCGGCTTCGGGTTCACGAACTGGACCAACGATGTCTGCAATGACCTGGTGCTTCAGAAGGATGGGACGGTGGACTTCGTCTCTGCCTGGGACAACTATCGGGACGCGGTGACTTACTTCCACGACTGGTACGCGGAGGGTCTGATCGATCCCGAGATCTTCTCTCAGGATGATACCCAGTACATCGCCAAGTGCTCCCAGGGAGAGGTCGGTGTTGCCACCTGGTGGTACATCGAGGAGCTGATGGGAGACTACGCGGATGACTACGTCTTCCTTCCCATTCTCGACGGTCCGGATGGGACACACCACGTCACGGTGCGCACCGGCGGCGGTACCAATGCCGGCCAGCTCTCGATCACCAGCGCCTGCCAGAGTCCTGCCAACCTGCTGAAGTTCTATGATCAGTGGTACGCCCCGGAGAACGTGATGCAGCTGCAGTATGGCCCGGAGGATGTCTACTTCACTGGTCAGGATGACAAGGGACTCTGGATCTCGATCACCGATGATGAGGCGAAAAAGAAGTACGGAAAGAGCGCCGGAGAACTCAAGTCCACCTATGAGGTGGCGGGTCCCAAGCTGATCCTCTCTGACTACTATCAGACAACCTTCCAGATGGAGGAGAGAGCGATTGAGCGGCTGCAGGATCTGGATACGTTCTGGATGCCCTACGTGGATGACACCACGGTCTATCCGGTGGACTGCGTGTTCACACAGGACGAGCTCGATACCATCGACATGTATAAGACGGACTTCGAGAACACCGTTGCGGAGTATGAGGGAAAGTGGATCAAGGATGGCGGCCCCACTGACGAGGAGTGGGAGGCATACAAGTCGACACTGACGGACAGCTGCGGCATGGAGGAGCTTCGGCAGGTCTATCAGGATGCATATGATCGCTATGAGGAGACAATCCAGGAATAAGCGGGCATAGAGAGCGGCCAGAGAGCAGGCAGAGGAAGGAGTACGGGGATGGACAGCGAAATCCTGCAGAGAGCAAGAGCATATGAGAGCCGGATGGAGCAGGAGATCCGGGAAGAGGAGCGGCCGGGGTTTCACCTCACCCCCCGTGTCGGATGGATGAATGACCCGAATGGGTTCTGCCGCTACGGGGGGAGGTATCACCTGTTCTACCAGTACCACCCCTACTCCACCCACTGGGGCCCCATGCACTGGGGCCATGCGGTGAGCCGGGATCTTATTCACTGGTCGTATCTTCCGGCCGCGCTGGCACCGGATGCAGACTTTGACCGGGAAGGGTGTTTCTCCGGCTGTGCGCTGACGCTGCCGGATGGGAGACAGGAGCTGATCTATACCGGCGTGAGTCACGGGGGCATTCAGACCCAGTGTGTGGCAGCAGGCGATGGCAGGGATTACAAGAAGGAAGCCTGCAATCCCGTCCTCTCGGAGAAGGACCTGCCGCCAGAGGTCTCCCCCGTCGACTTCCGGGATCCGAAGGCATGGCAGGAGGCAGATGGAACCTATCGCCTTTTGTGCGCAGCCAGGTCCCGGGATGGCGGGGATACCATGTTCCTGCTGTTTGAGAGCAGAGATGCCCTGCACTGGCGCTTTGTCCGGACGTTCCTTCGAAACAGTGAGCTCCGGGAACCGATTGGGCGGATGTTTGAGTGTCCGGACTTCTTCCTGCTGGACGGGCAGTATGTGCTGCTTGCCAGCGCGCAGGATATGGAGGGCTCTGCAGAGTACCACAGCGGCAACGGAAACTTCTGCCTGCTCGGGGATTATGATGCGGCGGCTGGAATCTTCGTTCCCAGGACGGATCAGTGCGTGGATGCCGGTGTCGATTTCTATGCAGAGCAGACAGTCCTTGCGCCGGATGG
>ONMH01000143.1:0-4270 GCA_900318875.1 uncultured Lachnospiraceae bacterium
CCGCACTGCCCCGAGAAGAGACCAGGTGCCGCAGCTCAAAAACAGGGTATCAGGATCTGTCATCGCAGCTGTTACCAGTACTGCGCTTGCAGTGTCATGTCCCGCGACACTGCAGACAGGAATTTTCCACCTGCGCAGGGATTCGATCTTTGCATTTGCGGTGCTGCCGCGGACGACACCATAGGGCACAAGTGGAGGAAAGACAGATTCCGGAAGTCCCAGTATGTTGAGGATCTCCCTGGAATATTCCAATCTCCCTGTTTGATAGAGCTGCGTCGTGGAGAGCATGGCGAGGTCTGTGTGCATCTCCCCCGTAAGAAAATAACAGATGAGGTCAGAGAGCAGCAGGATGTGACGAATTCTGCCAAAGGTGTTTTCCTCACAGCACCGGATACGATACAGCTGATACAGCGTATTGATGTCCATCACCTGGATGCCGGTCTGGTAAAAAACGGCTTCATCGGTCATCAGCTTCCGGAATGCGGTATGGGCTGTGGCATTTGCGGGATCCCGATAGGCATGCGGTGCCTCCAGAAGATTTCCTTTGTCGTCCAGTATTCCGAAGTCCACGCCCCAGCCGTCTACGCCGATGCTGCCAATCTCCGCACCATACTTCAGAACCGTTTCTTCAATTCGGCCAAGAATCCCGTCAAGATCCCAGAAAAGGCCTTTATCCGTTCTGACAGGCTTGTGGGAAAAGCGAAGAACCTCCTCCGTCACGAGGTGGTCCCCCTGGGCCCAGGCGAGCACGCCGCGGATCGACGTTGCGCCCATATCAATGGCAAGCATTTTTTTCACTTCGGTTCTCATCAACATGGCTCCCTTTGCCGCAGTGAAAACGGCGGGTAGAAGTAGAAATATCCTTGCACCGAATCGCACGAATTTTTATAATCTCCCTGTCACCTATCGCGGCAGCGGACATCAGAGGGAACGATGGCATACACACAGCGGAAACAGGAAATCATAAACCTATTAAAACAATCGAACGAGGCGCTTTCGATCGACGTACTATGCAACAAAATCTATGCGTCAAGATCCACGATCCGGAGGGACCTCATCCAAATGGAAAGCGAGGGGCTGATCATCCGCCACTTCGGCGCAGTCTCCCTGACACCTTCCTCCTCGAAGGAGAACACCGCAGTCTATCGGGGCCTGGAAAACACGGAAAAGAAAACCGCCATTGCCCGAACTGCCTCTGCCCTTCTTCACGACAACATGGTTCTGTTTCTGGATTCCTCCTCGACGGTCTCGTATCTGGTGCCATACCTTGCTGTACACGAGAATCTCACCGTCATCACAAACGGCATCGACACCGCTCTGAAACTGAATTCGACAGCCGGAGTGACCTGTTTTCTCTGCCCTGGTAAGGTCAAGCACAACAGCTATTCCATCATCGGTGACTTTGCGTGTTCCTTTCTCGACAACTTCCGCGCGGATCTTGCCATTCTCTCCTGCAAGGCCATCAGCCCTTCCGGCTTGTACGAGGGAGATGATTCACAGGCGCTGATCAAGCGCCATATGATGCAGCAGGCGGAGAGGACAGTGGTCCTGTGCGACTCGACAAAGGCGAACTGCCAGGGATTCATCCGTCTGTCCCCGTTTCAGAATATCCATCTGCTGATTACAGACAGCCCCTTCTCACAGCCCGTCACTGCGGCTGTCCGGGGTGCCGGCTGCAGCCTGATTGACGGGAATGGGGACTGAACACATCGTGAGAATTCTTTGCGGAATTCTGTACACGGTGCGATCTATCCTCAGAAAATGGATCAGGATGGCCTCTGCCTTGGCAGCCGCCATCCTGATCCATGGGCACAGGTCCCTTCCAGCAATATTCAATTGTGTTCTTCCTGTTGTGAATTTATCCTATCATTTCCTGTTTATCATTGCAATTCATGGACATTATGATGAAATATATTCAGGAACATGCAAGTATTGAGTCAAATTTGTTCATAAATATTCATTGACATTCTCTGCTCTGATGACCTGTCGGGATCCGCCGTCCGTACTGCTTACGGACCAGCCTCGGAGTCCATGGAAGAATAGGGGGCGGTGTGAACCTCGCCTTCTCTGCCTGTATCTTTCCGCGCCCCCCTGGTCTCGTTCTACCCTTTTCCCCCTTTCGCTGCATTCCGCTTCTTTCTTGCTTCCTCCTCCCGCCTCGCGCGCAGGATGCTCCCCTGTACAATCTGATCGGTCTTTTCCCGCTCTGCCCGGTAGGCCCGGGGGGAGATCCCGTACATCTTCTTGAAGGCGTCCTTGAAGTAGTTGGAGTCCGAGAATCCGCTGTTGATCGCCACCTCGGTGATCGAGTGGTCCGTGGACTGGAGCTCCTTGGAGGCGTGTTCAAGACGGACATAGGAGAGGTATTCCTTCATCCCCATGCCGGTGACCGCCCGGAACTTCTTGGAGAAGTAGCTGGGAGAGAGCCCTGCCCGGTCCGCCATCGCATTCAGGGTGATGTGGGTGGCATAGTGTTCTGTGAGAAACCGCGCTGCAGACAGGATCCCCTCATCCCCCGCCTGGGCCCGGGAGGACAGGGTGGACTCGTAGTGGAAGATGCAGTGGCGCTCGCAGTTGACGAGAAACTGCTTCAGAAACATCTCCATCATCATCCGTGTGTTGGCATCGTCCACCTTCTCCTCCTGGAGCATGGCCTCGCAGATGCCATCCATCATATCCCGATAGGCGGCGGGGATGTGAACCAGCACCAGGCACAGAAACCGCTCCCGCACATCCGGCAGAAAGCCGGCGCCCTCCCGAACAAGATCGCTCTCCTTGAAGTAGACATTGATCCGAAGACAGGAGGTCAGATACCGGTTGTAGTGCACCATGTGGGGCGGGATGATCAGAAAATCCCCGCCGTGCAGATCGTAGAGGCCGTTGTTGAGAAAGAACCGGCAGGTCCCCTGGCGCACGTAGAAGAGCTCATAATAGTAGTGATAGTGGTTCTCTGTCATGTGGTAGCTGGACGCCCGGGTAGTCTGGTTGATGTAGATCCGGTCGATATTCAGGTCTGATACACGCATAGGAACAGCTCCTCCTGCCGGGATCCCGGCAATGTTCTTTCTCTGTGTAAGTATTTACAATTGTCCCTGCTCCGTCCATGGGCTTGCTGCACAAAAAAATTCAGTGCCTATGTACATCCTGCCAAAAAGCAGGGACTGTGCCGTCTCCATGCGGCAGGAAAAGCAGTAATTACGCCCATTATCCCGCGAAGATTTTCCGCTATTTTGGGGCATTATGCCATGAATTTCGCAAAGATCCGAACTATGCTTGGCAGGTTCAACGAGATATGACAAATTTTCAGTAGTTTTGAGGGTAATTCGTCCATTTATTGGTAGTTCGGCGCCGCATAAACCGTTATTTTATTAGCATCAGCCGGCAAGTGCAGCACTTTTTGCGGAGTAAGCACTTACATCAAGGGGATGAAAACCGGCAAAACACAACGTCTTTCAAAGGGAGGACTGAACATGAAGAAGCAAATCCTGACCACTGTTTTGGCATCCACCATGGCTGCAGCAATGCTGGCGGGCTGTGGAAGCACTTCCTCGGGCAGCACCGAGAGCGCTGCGGCAAAGGATACCGCCGCCACCGCAGCCACCGCGGCACCCGCCGAGGCTGCCACAGCCGCTGCCACCGAGAGCGCCGCGGCAGAAGGTTCTGCGGACTATGAGGCGTGCACCCTGACCATGGACTGGTGGGGCGGCGATTCCCGCCACGAGGCCACCCAGAACGCCGTCAATGCCTTCATGGAGAAGTACCCGGGGATCCAGGTCGAGGTCAACTTCGGCGCCTGGAGCGACTGGGAGACAGCCAAGGCTGCAGAGTACGTCTCCGGCAACAACCCGGATGTGCAGCAGACCAACTTCGACTGGATCGGCAAGTACGACGGCTCCGGGGACACCTACCTGGATCTGAACACCGTATCCGACACCCTGGACCTGACCCAGTGGTCCGACACCGATCTGGACCTCGTGAAGGACGTCAAGGGCGGCATCGCCGGTGTCCCAGTCGCCATGACCGGCCGCACGTTCTACTGGAACAAGGCAACCTTTGAGCAGGCAGGGCTGGAAGTTCCGACGACCCTGGAGGAGCTCGAGGCAGCCGGCCCCGTCTTCCAGGAAAAGCTCGGCGACAACTACTATCCGCTGGTGGTGGGAGAGTATGACCGCGCCATCCTGATGACCTACTACCTGCAGGCTCAGTACAAGGAGCCCATCATCTCCGAAGAGGGCAAGCTCAACTTCACACAGGATCAGCTCCAGGAGGG
>ONMH01000143.1:4303-4765 GCA_900318875.1 uncultured Lachnospiraceae bacterium
GAGTGGGATTCCGCATCCGGAAAGTACATCTCTGCCCTCGGCGACAACGCCTCCAACCTGGTGGTCGGCAACGTCCTCGACGGCCTGCAGTCCTACAGCAAGGTCTCTCTGATGTTCTCGATCTCCGCAAAGGCCGAGCATCCCCATGAGGCAGCACTGCTCCTGCAGTACCTGCTGAACGATCCCGACGGCGTCAAGCTCATGGGAACCGAGCGCGGCATCCCGGAGTCCAAGGCCGCCTATGACACCTTAAACAGCGCGGGCGCCCTGGATCCGATGGCCGTCGATGCCCACAACGCCGTCATGGACAGCAACCCTCTGTACTGGAATCCGCTGTTTGATGATTCCAGCTTAAAGGGTGACACCTCCGCCTACGTGGATGTCTTCGACAACCTGTCCTACGGCAACTACGATGAGGCCACTGCAGCACAGACCCTGTACAGCGCCTATCAGGCAGTCTGC
>ONMH01000152.1 GCA_900318875.1 uncultured Lachnospiraceae bacterium
CTTCCGATCACCGGCATCATCTGCCGTCCCAAGATGTGGGTGCAGGATCTTATCGACAACCCGTGGCTCCTCGGCTCCCCGACCTTCGGCGGGAACCCGCTGTGCTGTGCCGCAGCCCTTGCCACCATCCGGTACATGCTCAAGAACGACATCCCGGGCGTATGCAGGAGAAAGGGCGAAGTCCTCAAGGCCGGCCTCCAGTCCCTGGCAGACAAGTACCCGGACATCATCCAGGAGGTCCGCGGCACCGGCCTCATGCTCGCCGTGGAGTTCCACACCTGCGAGCTGGGCTATGAGACCTCGAAGGGGCTGTTCGCACGGAAGGTCCTGACCGCCGGAACCCTTGTCAACGCCAAGACCATCCGCTTCGAGCCCACCGCCGTCATCTCCGAGCAGGACATGAAGGACGTCATCTCCCGCATGGACGAGGCGCTTGCCGACACCCGCAAATGGGCTGCCGCAAAGGCCTGATGCGCTCTCTGAAAACTTCACAGAATTGACACTGGTAAAACGGATACAAAGGGGTATACTCCGCTGAAGGGGTATGCCCTTTTTTGATTGCCGCCGGGCAGACCGGAAAGGAGTCCTGCATGACTGTGAATCTGGGACTTTGTGCTGTTATCATCACCCTGTGCATTATCGTCGGGGCCATCTTCACCAAGAGATGCATCGAATTCATGGTCGCGGGGTCGCTCGCCTGCGCGGTCTTCCTCTATGGCACCGGTTTTCTCTCCGGCTGGGGCACCTCTCTTCAAAACATGCTCTCGGAGAATGTCTGGGTCATGCTGGTGTGCCTGCTCTTTGGCGGGCTCATCGGACTCCTCACAGACTCGAGGGGGAGCTTCGGCTTTTCCCACTACATCTCAAAGTTCTGCAACTCCCAGCGCAAGACCCTGCTCACCACCTTCGTGATGGGCATTCTGATCTTCGTGGATGACTACCTGAACGTGCTCTCCATCGGCGCCTGCATGAAGAAGATCAGCGACAGGCAGAAGCTCCCCCGGGAGACGCTGGCCTATCTTCTGGACTCCACCGGCGCCCCGGTCTGCGTGCTTCTGCCCTTCTCCACCTGGGCAGCCTTCTACGCAAGCCTGTTCTACCAGCAGGACAGCGTGAAGGCCCTGGGGGTGAAGAGCGCCATGCAGTCCTACACGATGGCAATTCCCTACCTGTTCTATCCCATCATCACGCTGATCATCGTCTTCCTGTTCTGCATGGGCTGGATGCCGAAGCTCGGCCCCATGAAGAAGGCCTATGCGCGGGTGGAGAAGACCGGACAGGTCTACTCGGAGCGCAGCCGCAAGTACAACCACGAGGCCTTCGAGGAGGAAGAGGTGGAGGGCAACATCTGGAACTTCATCATTCCCATGGGGATCCTGGTCATCTACGCCGTGATCACCAACGACATTCTCTCCGCGGTCGTCCTGGCACTGCTCGTCTGCTTTGTGATGTACGTGCCGCGAAAGATCCTGACCATAGACCAGTTCTTTGCCAGCTTCATCCGCGGCCTTTCGGACATGCTGCCGACGCTGACTCTGCTCCTTGTGACCTTCGTCTTAAAGGACCTCTCCGGCAAGATGGGCATGACCGACTTCATCATCCAGATCGCCGAGCCCTACCTGTTTGCGGAGATCTTCCCTGCCGCCACCTTCATCCTGGGGGCGCTCCTGGCCTTCACCACAGGCTCTGACTGGGGTATGAGCTCCATCCTCACCCCGATCGTCTTCCCGCTGGGGGCGAGCCTTGGTGCAAACCCGGTGCTGATCATGGCTGCAGTCATCTCGGGCGGCACCTTCGGGAGCCACGCCTGCTTCTATGCAGACGCCACGCTCCTCGCCTCCCAGTCCGCCGGCATTGAAAACATGGAGCATGCCCTCACCCAGCTCCCCTACGTCATCATCGCCGCAGCTCTCTCGGTCCTGTGCTTTGTCCTCTGCGGCTTTGTGATGCCGCGAATTTGAGGAAACCGCAGGCGCAGGTGTAAAATAGGGTATGGAGGGAACAACATGGAACACTACGTGGTGACAATACAGCGGCAGTTCGGCAGCATGGGACGGCCGATTGCAAAGAAGATGAGTGAGATCCT
Organism: uncultured Lachnospiraceae bacterium; assembly: GCA_900318875.1. Lineage (GTDB taxonomy): Bacteria > Bacillota > Clostridia > Lachnospirales > Lachnospiraceae > CAG-791. The sequence goes on from ONMH01000152.1 coordinate 2,087, forward strand.
CGGGATCGACTACTACGACCGGGACATCGTGGAGGCCGCCGCCAAAAAGCTCGACCTTCCCGTCTCTGTTGTGAAGAAGGAGGAGGAACGGGCAACCCTGGTCCCCCACAATCCCTTCGTCCGGATGTGCTTTCCCCTGGACGACGGGACCAGCGACACCCAGGACGACATCTTTGCCGCCCAGAAGAATGTCATCCGCCAGATCGCGGAGCAGGAGACCTGTATCATCGTGGGGCGGTGTGCGGACTTCATCCTCAGCGACATGCCAAACAGCTTCCACATCTTCATCTATGCCCCCTACAAGGCGAGGGTCTACAACAGTGTGCACAGCCTGGGGCTTGGTGAGAAGGAGGCAAGGCACATGATCCACGAGGTGGACAAGGCAAGGCGCTCCTATCACATGCGGTATGCGGGCTATACCCCGGGGGATCCCCGGTTCAAGCAGCTTCTGATTGACAGTTCCTTCCTGGGCGTGGACGGTACCGCGGAGTTTCTCGCCGAGGGCGTCCGCAAGCGCTTTGGAATCGCCAGAACCTGACAGGAAGCTGCACGAAAACAAACAGAAAACGAAAGGCATGAAAAAGAGGACGCAGGGCGCCCTCTTTTTTCGTGTCCGATTCATTACCCTACCAGTACCACTCCCGCCTTCGAAGGTCCGTGTAGGGCTTTTGCCTGCGGCGCTGCCCTGCTCTGTCGAGGTCCAGGTCCGCCAGGACCAGCTCCTGCTCTCTGCTTCCGAGGGCAAGGAGCTCCCCGTCCGGGCCGCAGACGAGGGAGAGGCCGTCAAAGGTCATCTCCCCCTCCTTTCCCGTCCGGTTTGCCATCGCGGCAAAGGTGCTGTTCTGAAAGGCCTGCACCCGGATCTCCCACTGAAACATCTCCTCGGGCTCGGCAGTCGTGTTGGCGGTGGGAATCAGGATGATATCCGCTCCCATCAGCGCCTCTGTGCGGATGCTCTCCGGATAGTGCCGGTCAAAGCAGATGACGATCCCGATCTTCCCAAAGGGCGTCTCGAAGACGTGGAAGCCATCCCCGGAGGGGGTGTAGTAGTCCTGTTCGTAAAAGCAGGGCGCCTGCGCGACGTGGACCATGGTCTGGCGCCCGATGACTTCTCCCCTATCATCCACCAGGAGGCTTGTGTCAAAGTACTTCCCGTCCTCCCTCAGGTAGAAGTTCGGCGCCGCCCAGATTTTCTCCCTGCGGCAGGAAGCGAGAATCTTCTGCACCGCCGGGTCCTCCATCGTCATGGCAAAGCTCTCCCGCTCCTGTCCCGGATACTGGGCAAAAAACGGGGAGAGCTGTACCTCCGGGAACAGGATCAGATCTGCCCCTGCCCGCTTTGCATCCCGGATCATCTCCAGCGAGGTGTCCAGGTTCCGGGCGCTGTCCTCTGCCATCTGCATTTGTGCCAGTGCGATTCTCATGGGTTTCTTCCTCACAGGATTCTCTGCGGCTGCCAGTGCAGAAAGTCCCCGGAGACCAGGCTGTACCGGATTCCCCGCTTCCTGCCCTGCAGGCTGTCGTGAAAGCGCTCCGCCCCGTGGCAGTGGGCATAGACCACCTGCTCCGCACCGTACGCCTTTGCCATCTTTGTAAAGGGACTGGACGACTCCAGGATGTTGGTCGGCGGGTAGTGCAGGAACAGGATGAACTTTGTGTACCCCGCTGCCTTTGCCTGCTCAAAGGAGTCCCGGAGTCTTTGAAGCTCCCTCGCGATCAGCTTGTCCGCATGGGCCTTTGCCGCCTCGTCCCAGCCC
>ONMH01000024.1 GCA_900318875.1 uncultured Lachnospiraceae bacterium
TGGATCACATGGAGGCAAAGAACGGCTTCCGCTCCGACGGCTTCACGATGGTGATCTACGCCGGCCTTGCCGGCCTCTGCAACGGCATCTGAAACGGTGCCCTTTCCGGCGCCGGCTATGTCAACAGCGGCATTGCAGAGGACCCTGGTCTTTCTCTACCTCGGCATCGACATGGTCTGCTTTGCCATCTGTATCGTCCTCGTGGCAAGGCTGAACGTGGAGAAGTACCTGGATGCGGATCATGACGCGATCCTCGCCCACCAGAAGGCGCAGGTCCTCGCAGAAGGCGGCACCTGGGTGGACCCCGCAGAGCGGGCAAGGCTTGAACAGGAGGAGGCAGACAAAGAGGCTGAGGAGGCAAGGGTTCAGGAACTGGAAGAGACCTGCAGGAGAAAGGGTCTCGACTTTGCAAAGGAGAACGAGAAGTACCTTGCAAGGCGGGAGAAGCAGAAGAACGCTCCTCTCGGAAAGCTCCTGGGGCTCTGAGAAGGCTGCAGGAAGAACCGAAAAGAAAAAGAGCAGAGAATCATTGCGGACAGAACAGAAAGGAAGCTGCCCCTCCGGGACCACCAAGGATCCCGGGAGGGCAGCGATTTCCTGCGAAGGAGCAGTGTTTCTTCTGTTCAGTTGGTGAGTGCGATGTCTCCTCCCGAGACCGGAAGGCCGACGGACTGCTGGTAGACGTACAGAAAGAGGTCGTCAGAGATCGACTGCAGGGCAGCAGGGTCCGTCCAGAGGAGGCGGAAGGCATCTGCCCAGCCCTCGGAGGCGGAGTAGAGATCCGGGACCGCCGCATAGGCACTGGTGGCAAGCAGCGCGCTCCTGTTCTCTGCAAAAAGACTCTTCCACGTCGAAGAGGAGGAGATCGCAAAGTTCTCTGCAGCGGTACTGCCTGCCGCGGAGTCCACGTAGTGGCCGATCTCGTGGATGAGGCGCGTCCTGTCCACGTTTTTGGAGGAGAGATCCGTCTGGATCTCAATCGTGCCGTCGAAGACCCTGGCCACGGTTTTGTCGGAGAGCGCCACGTACACCGGGTGAGTGGTGAGGCCGACGAACGTGACCTTCTTTCCGGTGGAGGAGCTGTTTTTGAGCGTCTGGGAGACGATGGCATCATCCGAGGCGGAGATGAGGTAGATCTTCACCCCGTCATTTTCCAGGCGCGCGCGGATGTTTTCCGGGACCGAGAGCCAGAGCGTGGTCTGGAACTCCTGCTCTGCCGCGCTGACAGAGGGGGAGGCGTACAGATCAGTGGCCGGGATCCGGGTAAAGGCGCTGTCCGGCAGGCTATGGGCCGCCTGTGCAGTGAGGGGCGCGGCTGTAAGCAGCGCTGCAAAGAGGAGCGCTGCGAAAAGGCGCCGCGGCGCGGGGTGATGGTTTTTACATTTATGAGAAAAAGAGCGATGGAACATCATGACCTCCTGTGGGTATCCAAAGATACCTGCATCATACGGCAGCGGGGGAAAAGGCGCAAGGATGCAAAAGGGCGGGAACGTGCGCGAAAAATCTCCGGATCCGGTTGACAGCACCCTACAGGGACAGTATGATAGGGATATCAGATGAACAATCATTCAAATGTTCAACAAACACACAGAATCAATCATAACCAGGTATCCCGTGAAAAACCTAAGACAGGAGAGTGCGATGAGCAGCGAAGAAAACGAGAAGTGGAAGAAGGCAAGGGAGAAAGAGGACGAGGCAAAGGAGGAAGAGGGCGAAGAGGAAGAAGAGGACGAGATGGAGCCAAAGCAGAAGCTCATCCAGATCCTCATCTCCACAGGCCTTCTGCTTGCGGCATACCTGATTGACAGGAACCTTACGGACCTTGCCATGTGGCAGAGGCTCCTTGTCTACCTGGTCCCCTATTTTGCGGCGGGCTTTGACGTCTTAAAGGAGGCAGGCGAGGGCCTCGCCCACGGCGAAGCTCTGAATGAGGACTTCCTCATGTGCGTTGCGACGGTCGGCGCCCTGCTCATCGGCTTTGTGCCGGGCGGGAGTCCGATGTTTGCAGAGGCCGTGTTTGTCATGCTCTTCTTCCAGGTGGGAGAGCTGTTTGAGGGCATCGCCGAGGGCAACAGCCAGCGGGCGATCTCCCAGCTCCTCGACATCCGCCCGGACACCGCAAACGTGGAGCGGGACGGAAAGGTCGTGACCGTGAGCCCGGAGGAGGTGTCCGTCGGAGAGATCATCGTGGTAAAGCCCGGGGAGAAGGTCCCAATGGACGGAACCGTGATCGAGGGCGCAACCTCCTTAAATACCGTCGCCCTGACCGGTGAGAGCGCACCCCGGGATGCCGGTATCGGGGATCCGATTCTCTCGGGCTGCGTCAATCTGACCGGTGTCGTCCGGGTGAAGGTGGAGAAGGCCTTTGGCGAATCCACCGCCTCGAAGATCCTGGACCTTGTGCAGAACGCAGGCAGTGCCAAGTCCCGGAGCGAGAAGTTCATCACGAAATTCGCAAGGGTCTACACCCCGATTGTCGTCGCGGCTGCGGCTGTGCTGGCCTTCCTGCCTCCGCTCCTTACCGGAAACTTTATGGCAAACTTTGCGACCTGGCTCCTGCGTGCCCTGACCTTCCTGATTGTGTCCTGCCCCTGCGCGCTGGTGGTCTCCGTGCCCCTTGCCTTCTTTGGCGGGATCGGCGCGGCGTCGAGAATCGGCGTCCTCGTCAAGGGCTCCGGCTTCATGGATGCCCTGGCAAGGACGGACACGGTGGTCTTTGACAAGACCGGAACCCTGACAAAGGGCGTGTTCGAGGTGACAGATCTCCATCCGGACCAGATCGACCAGAGGGAACTCCTGCACCTTGCAGCCCATGTGGAGCGCTACTCCAGCCACCCGATCGCGCAGAGCCTGCGGGAGGCCTTTGGCAACGAGGATGACGGGTGCTTGGTCGAGAACGTGGAGGAGATCGCAGGCAAGGGCATCCGGGCAAAGGTGAACGGAAAGACCGTGTGCGTCGGCAATACCCGGATGATGGATGCTGTCGGTGCGAAGTGGAAGCTCTGTGACACCCCCGGCACCATCATCCACGTCGCAATCGACGGCGTGTACGCAGGCCACATCCACATCTCCGACGTGGAAAAGCCGGATGCGAAGGAGGCCATCGAGGCACTCCGGAAGGAGGGCGTGCGGAAGACCGTCATGCTGACCGGAGACCGGAAGGAGGTCGCAGAGCGCGTTGCGAAGGACCTTGGCCTCGATGAAGTCCGGGCAGAGCTTCTCCCCGCGGACAAGGTCTCCTGCGTGGAGGAACTCCTTGCGAAGAAGAGCGACAACGGGTCCCTGGTCTTTGTGGGTGACGGCATCAACGATGCCCCGGTCCTTGCAAGGGCGGATGTGGGCATTGCGATGGGTGCCATGGGCTCCGATGCCGCGATTGAGGCGGCGGATGTGGTCCTGATGGACGATCAGCCCTCGAAGATCGCGTCTGCGATCCGGATCTCCCGCCACACCATCTCGGTGGCAAAGCAGAACATCATCTTTGCGATCGCAGTCAAGGTCGCGATCCTGATTCTTGCAGCCTTCGGCCTTGCACCGATGTGGCTCGCCGTCTTCGGCGACACCGGTGTCCTGATCCTGTGCGTCTTCAATTCCATGCGGACCCTTTCCGCGGGGAAATGACCCGTGCTATAATAAGCGGGCAGTGACGATGAAAAACAGGATAGGAGCAGCACATGGAAGAGACAGGACGGCCCTGCAGCCTGCCGGATGAGAAGGAACTCCAGGACCTGGCGGATCTCTTTAAGGTATTCGGGGATGCGACCAGAATCCGGATCCTGCTGAGCATGTATGACGGGGAACGCTCCGTGACGGAGATCGCGGACGCCGTGGAGATGAGCACCTCTGCCGTCTCCCATCAGCTGAAGATCCTGCGCTCGGCAAAGCTCGTCCGGGCCCGCCGGGACGGAAAACAGATCTTCTACTCCCTCGCCGATGAGCACGTGCACACGATCATCGGGGTGGGGCGGGATCACATCGAAGAGTAATGAAAAACAGGAGCATCGGGGAATTTCCCTCCGATGCTCTTTTGGCATAGAGAATTCCCGTTTTAGGGGGATAGTTGACGGAGGAAAGCAGTATGAAAGAAATTTTAAAACCCGCAGGTCTTCGCCCCGGAGACCGGGTGGCAGTGGTGTCCCTCTCCAAGGGAATCCTTGGGGAGGAGTTCTGCAGGCATGACCTGCACCTTGGGGCGACGAGGCTCAACGAGTTTGGCCTCATGCCGGAGTTTATGCCCAACAGCCTGCAGGGCGTCGACTATCTGGCAGAGCACCCGGAGGCGCGGGCGGCGGATTTAAAGCGCACGTTCCAGGACGATGCCATCCGCGGGATCTTCTGTGCAATCGGCGGCGATGACACCTACAGGACCGTGCCGTACCTGATGGACGATCCGGAGTTCGTTCAGCTCGTGATGGCCCATCCGAAGGTCTTCTCCGGCTTTTCTGACACCACGGTGAACCATCTGATGTTCTGGCGGCTTGGGCTCTCCACCTTTTACGGGCCGAACTTCATCAACGACCTGGCGGAGCTTGGCACGGAGATGCTGCCCTACACGATGAACGCCTTCGGGAAGTTTCTTGCGGGCTTTCCAAACCGCCCCATCGAGTCGAGCCCTGTCTGGTATGAGGAGAGGACGGACTTCTCCGAGAGCCAGATCGACGTCTCCCGGATCGATCACCCGGAGACCCACGGCTATGAGCTGCTGCAGGGGGAGGGGAGCTTTTCCGGCGCTCTCCTCGGCGGCTGCACGGAGACGATCTGTGACCTGCTGACAGGGAACCGGCATCCCGAGGCAAAGGAGGTCAATGAGAAGTACCACCTCTTCCCCGAGGGAGAGGAGTGGGACGGGAAGATCTGCTTCCTCGAGACCTCGGAGGAAAAGCCGGAGCCCTCGCTTCTTGCAAAGGAGCTCGACGCGATCGCAAAGACCGGCGTTTTTGACCACGCGGCAGGCGTCCTCATCGGAAAGCCCCAGGATGAGGTGTACTACGAGGAATACAAGGCGGTGTATCAGGAGAAGATCGGAAGCAGGCTTCCGATTCTCTACAACGTCAACTTCGGTCACGCCTATCCCAGGACCGTCCTTGCGATCGGGCAGCAGGCGGTGGTAGATCCGCAGAAGCGGGAGATCCGCTATTTGGAGCCCGTGGTAAAAGGGATTTGACATCTCTTTACAAATTTTTCAGAGAATAATCATACCTGCGTGATAATTTCAGAGGAACGTTCCGGAGAGGAAATGATATAATGACGCAAGGTCATAAATTTCCTCTCCCATCATCCCGGAACCTGCCGGGTCACAGGAGGAGAACATGAGAGAGATCACACTTGGAAGAACCGGGATCACGGTGCCGCAGAACGCGTTTGGCTGCCTTCCGATTCAGCGCGTTACAAAGGTGGAGGCGGTGCATCTGCTCCGGAGGGCCTATGCCGGCGGCATGCGCTTTTTTGACACGGCGCGCGCCTACAGCGACTCGGAGGAGAAGGTGGGAGCTGCGTTTGGGAAGGGGAGTCTTCCCGGGGACGGTGCAATCCGGGACCAGGTTTTTCTTGCAACCAAGACCGCGGCAAAGACCCCGGAGGCCTTCTGGAAGGACCTTTCTACCTCCCTCGAGAAGCTTCAGACAGACCACATCGATGTCTACCAGTTCCACCAGGCGGGGCAGTGCTACCGCCCGGGGGATGGCACCGGGATGTACGAGTGCATGCTGGAAGCAAAGAGACAGGGAAAGATTCGGCACATCGGCGTCACGGCCCACAGGATCGGCGTCGCCATGGAGTGCGCAGCATCCGGCCTCTACGAGACCCTGCAGTTTCCCTTCAGCTACCTCTCGGGAGAGCAGGAGCTGGAACTGGTCCGGACCTGCCGGGAGAACGGCGTCGGGTTTATCGCGATGAAGGGCCTTGCGGGAGGTCTCATTACCCGGGCGGATGCCGCCTACGGCTTTATGGAGGAGCAGGGCGGCGTCCTTCCCATCTGGGGCATCCAGAGGGAGAAGGAGCTCGATGACTGGCTTTCCTTCTTTGAGAAAGATGCGCCCGTCATGACAGATAAGATCCGGGCATTTATCAAAGAGGAGAAGAAGGAGCTCTCCGGCGACTTCTGCCGGGGCTGCGGCTACTGCATGCCCTGCCCTGCGGGGATTGAGATCAACAACTGTGCAAGGATGTCCCTGATGCTCAGAAGAGCGCCCTCGGAAAATTGGCTGACCCCTGAGTGGCAGGAGAAGATGAACCGGATTGATCAGTGTCTTGGCTGCCGGCAGTGCACGAAGAAGTGTCCCTATGAGCTCAACACGCCGGAGCTGCTGAAGAAGAACCTCGCCGACTACCGCCGCGTCCTCGCGGGGGAAGTGAGTGTGGGACAGTGAGCGGCATAGAACAGGGATTCCTGCCGGTGACCCGGGAAGAGATGGAGCAACAGGGCTTGCAGCAGATGGACTTTGTCTACGTCTGCGGCGATGCCTACGTGGACCATGCAAGCTTCGGGAGTGCCATCATCAGCAGGGTCCTGGAGGCGGGCGGCTACCATTTGGGCATGATCTGCCAGCCCGACTGGAGAAACCCAAAGAGCATCGATGTCTTCGGGGAGCCGCGGCTAGGGTTCCTCGTCTCCTCCGGAAACATGGACTCCATGGTAAACCACTACACGGTGGCAAAGAAGAGAAGGCACACGGACGCCTACTCCCCGGGCGGAGTGACAGGAAAGCGCCCAGACCGGGCGGTCATCGTCTACTGCAACCTGATCCGGCAGACGTATCGGCACACGCCGATCATCATCGGCGGGATTGAGGCATCGCTCCGCCGGATGGCCCACTACGACTACTGGTCGGACAGCTTGCGGCGCTCGATCCTCCTGGAGTCCGGCGCGGACCTCATCTCCTACGGGATGGGGGAGCGCAGCATCCGGGAGATTGCAGAGGCCCTGGACTCCGGGATGGACGTGCGGGACATCACCTGGATTGACGGCACGGTGTACAAGACGAGGGACGAGGCGGGAATCTTTGATGCGATAAGACTCCCGGACTTTGAGACGATCCTTGCGGACAAGACGGCATACGCACAGAGCGTGAAGACCCAGTACGAGAATACGGATCCGTTCCAGGCAAAGCGCATGTATGAGACCTACGGCGGGAAGACCTTTGTTGTCCAGAACCCGCCTGCAAAGCCACTGACGACGATAGAGATGGACGATGTCTACGCCCTGCCCTACACGGGGCGGTGGCATCCGATGTACGACGCCCAGGGCGGGATCCCCGCCCTCTCCGAGATCCGGTTCTCCCTGACCTCGAACCGGGGCTGCTTTGGCGGCTGCAGCTTCTGCGCGCTGACCTTCCACGAGGGCAGAATCGTGCAGGCAAGAAGCCATGCCTCGATCCTCGAGGAGGCAAGGCGGATGACGCAGGATCCGCAGTTCAAGGGCTACATCCACGACGTCGGCGGCCCCACAGCGGAGTTCCGAAAGCCCGCCTGCAAAAAGCAGCTGACAGCCGGAGCCTGCAAAAACCGCCAGTGCCTGTTCCCGAAGCCCTGCCCGAACCTCGAGGTGGACCACTCGGACTATGTCAAGCTCCTCGAGGAGCTGCGGGCCCTCCCCGGGGTGAAGAAGGTGTTTGTGCGCTCCGGCTTTCGCTTTGACTACCTGATGGCGGATCCGGACCGGACCTTTTTAAAAACGCTGGTAAAGTACCACGTGAGCGGACAGCTCCGGGTCGCCCCCGAGCACGTCTCCGACAACGTGCTGAAGGAGATGGGAAAGCCCCCGGTCTCCGTATACAACGCCTTTGTGCGGGAGTTTGAGAAGGTCAATAAGGAGCTCCGCATGGACCAGTACGTGGTGCCCTACCTCATGAGCTCCCACCCCGGGAGTACCATGAAGGACGCAATCGCCCTCGCGGAGTACCTTCATAAAAATCACCTGAATCCGGAGCAGGTGCAGGACTTCTACCCGACGCCGGGGACGGTGTCGACCTGCATGTACTACACGGGGATCGACCCGAGGACGATGACAGAGGTCTTTGTGGAGCGGAATCCCCACAGGAAGGCCATGCAGCGGGCCCTGATCCAGTACAATAAGCCGGAGAACTATGAGCTCGTGAAGGAGGCCCTCCTTGCAGAGCACCGGGAGGACCTCATCGGATACGGGCCTGAATACCTGATTCCGCCGCGGAAGGAAAACGAGGAGATCCGCGAGAGAATCCGGGAGCGAAAAAAGAAAGAAAAGAGTGCCGGCGCCGGGCAGAGAGCTGCAGGCGCAGGAACGAAAAAGAGGAAAAACCAGAGGAAGAGGGGGAACTGACAGAGGAGACATATGACGGACAGGAAGCGGCAGGAAAAAAGCGAAAGAGAGGGAGAGCCGGGAAGGAGCAGAGCCGGGAAGATCCTCGGCCTTGTGTTCCTTGCGGCCTTTCTTGCGGTTCTCGTCGCCGTGGCCCTGCCCCTTGTGAAGCTCGCAAAGGAACCGGAGGCGCTGGAGGCCTACATCCAGTCCCAGGGGGCACGCGGCATCTGGATCTTCATGGGCCTTGTGATCCTGCAGATCTTCTCCGCCCTCGTGCCGGGCGGTCCCTTTGAGATCGCGGCGGGCTTTCTCTACGGCCCGATCCGGGGCGCCCTCATCTGCGACGCGGCCATGATGGTGGGGAGCACTGCGGTGTTCCTCCTCTCCCGGAAGTTCGGGAGAAAGTTCGTCGGCCTCTACCTCTCTGAGGAGCAGATCGCGTCCGTCCGCTTCTTAAACGACACGTCGGGAAAGACCTTTGTGATGGTTTTTCTCCTGTTTCTGATCCCCGGGACGCCAAAGGATGTGCTGAGCTATGTCGTTGGCATGACGGGCATCACGCTCCTCCAGTGGCTCTTTATCACCGGAGTCGGCAGGTTCCCCGCCATCGTGCTCTCGACCTTGGGCGGCGATGCCCTGGAGGCGGGGAATCTGGGAATCTTCATCCTGATGCTCGTCATCATTGCGGTGCTCTCTGTCGGCGGCCTTGCCTACTACAGAAAGATCAACGGAGACCAGTCGCTCCGGGAGGAGATCTCCGCCAGGATCATGAAGATCCGGGAGCGGCTCTCAAGAAACCGCGGAGAATGAATAAAAAGGAAGAAATCATTCGGGGAGATTGCATGGAAGGTCGGGCAATCCCTCCCGATTTTTTTGTATCCTGTGGTACACTGTCCCCATGAACATTTTAAATCTGGAAAATCTCTCTCTGGTCCTGGGGGCAAAGACCATCCTGGACGGCGTAAACTTTGCGATGAACGACCGCGAGAAGGTGGGCGTCATCGGCATCAACGGCACCGGCAAGTCCACCCTGCTGCGGATCGCAGCGGGGGACCTTGTGCCGGACGGTGGAAAGGTGACGAGGGCAAACGGCCTTCGGATCTCCTATCTCTCCCAGAACCCGGTCTTTGACCCAGACCGCTCCATCCTGGAGAACGTGGCGGCAAGGGTGTACGGGAAGGAGGCCCACTGGAACACGGAGGGCGAGGTGAGGGCCATGCTCCTGCGCTTTGGCATCCCGGACCCGGACTGCAGTCCTGCCATTCTCTCCGGCGGCCAGAAGAAGCGGGCGGCACTCGTCGCCGCCGTGCTGACCCCTTCAGACCTCCTCATCCTGGACGAGCCGACGAACCACTTGGACTACGAGATGATCGCCTGGCTCCAGAAGTTCCTCCAGGGCTACCGGGGGGCTCTCCTCATGGTGACCCATGACCGGTACTTCCTGGATGAGGTGACGGACGTCATCCTCGAGCTCGATAAGGGGAAGGCATACCGCTACGAGGAAAACTACTCCGGGTACCTGGAGCTCAAGCAGCAGCGCCTCGACTACGAGAAGGCGGCAGAGCGGAAGATGGCGACGCTCTACAAGCAGGACCTTGCCTGGATGCTGCGCGGCGCCCGGGCGCGGTCCACGAAGCAGAAGGCCCACATCCAGCGCTTTGAGGCGCTGCGGGACCGCAAAAAGCCGGAGGAGGAGCGGCAGGTGGAGATCGCCTCCCTCCCCTCGAGGATCGGCGGGAAGACGATCGAGCTGGACAATGTCTCCAAGTCCTACGGGGACCGGGTACTGTTCCGGGATTTCTCCTACACGTTCCTGAAGAAGGACAGGATCGGCATCATCGGCCCGAACGGCTGCGGCAAGTCCACGCTGATCAAGGTCATCCTGGGCCTTGTGAAGCCGGATACCGGCACGGTTTCCATCGGCCAGACGATCCGATTCGGGTACTTCTCCCAGGAGAACGAGGCGCTGGATGAGACCGACCGGGTCATCGACTCCATCCGGAACGTCGCCGAGTACATCCGCACGCCGGAGGGGCTGATCTCCGCCTCGGAGATGGCAAACCGGTTCCTGTTCTCCCCGGAGATGCAGTACACGCCGGTGGCAAAGCTCTCCGGCGGGGAAAAGAGAAGGCTCTACCTCCTCCGGGTCCTCATGGAGAACCCGAACGTCCTGATCCTGGACGAGCCCACAAATGACCTGGACATCCAGACGCTCCAGATCCTGGAAGACTACCTGGACCACTTCGGCGGGATCATCCTGACGGTCTCCCACGACCGGTACTTTCTGGACCGGGTGGTGACAAGGATCTTTGCCTTCCAGGACGACGGAACACTCTGGCAGAGCGAGGGCGGCTATGAGGCCTACCGGGAGCACCTTCTGGCAGCAGGGCTCGACGAGGAGGGGAAGTCCGCCGGCGCAGAGAAACCGGAAAGGCCAAAGGCCACGGAACCTGCCCCGGAGGAGCCGAAAAAGAAGACAAAGCTCTCCTATAAGGACCAGCGGGAGTACGATGCGCTGGAGCCGGAGATCGATGCCCTGGAGCAGCAGTCGCAGGCGCTGGAGGAGGACATCGCGGCAGCTTCCTCGGACTATGGGAAGCTGAAGGACCTGTGCGCCAGAAAGGAGCAGGTCGACGCCGACCTCGAGGCAAAGATGGAGCGCTTTCTGGAGCTCCAGGATCTGGTGGACCAGATCGGAGCGGAGAAGAGCCGCCAAGAACAATTCTGAAGACAGCAAAGAGCGCAGCCTCGGATCAGATTTCCGAAGCTGCGCTCTTATGGTTCTGCCTTCCGGCCTTACTGGGAGGAAGCCGCGGCTGCTGCCTGCTGGGCGGCGAGCTGGGCTGCCAGATCCGCATTGACCTGGTTCACGGCATCCTCATGGGACATGCCGGTCGCCTCGTAGTTGGCAACGGCCTGGTCGATGATGGCCTGCTGCTGTGCCTGGGTTGTGGGCACGGAGGAGGCGGCGGAAGCGCCAGCACTTCCCGCAGAGTCTGCCGCAGAGGCATCCTCGGCGGCGCTCTCCGTGGAGGCCTCTTCTGAGGACGTCTCATCGCTGTCCTCGGTCTCCGTGGCGGCAGTCTGTGCCTGGTAGTTTCCTACGGTATCCTGCGTCGCACCGCCGTAGACAAAGACGGGCTCGCCGGAGTACACGGCCTCATAGATCTGCTGCGCTGCCGAGTAGGGCAGATTGATGCAGCCGTGGGAGCCGTTGTAGAGATAGATCGTGCCGCCAAACGAGCTGCGCCAGGTTGCATCGTGCAGGCCGCAGCCCAAGTAGAACGGCATCCAGTAGTTGACGGGGGAGGAGTAGCCCTGGCCTGTCAGCGTGGCATCCTTCTGCTTGAACAGGATGTAGAAGGCGCCGTCCGGCGTGTTGCGGCCGAGGGAGGCGTTGCCGGAGACGCAGTCGGTGGAGACGACGAGGGCACCGTCCTTATAGACCCAGACGTGTTGGGCGTCGAGGTCGATCTCCACGTAGTTCGGACCCCAGTCCTGATCGCCGAACTGGTAGGCCTCCTGGGAGAAGACGGGATCCACCTCGCCCTGCTGCTCGTTGTTGATCGCATTGACAATGGCTGTCTTGGTGGCAGACTGGTCGAGGATCCAGCCGTAGGTACCGGGGGTGATGGAGACGACCGTGCCGCTGCTTGTCGTCAGGGATCTCGTGCGCCCGGTGGTGTTGTACTTCTCCGCAAGGCTCTTCACGTAGGCATTCACCGCATCGTCATTGATGACAATGCTGCTGCCGTCCAGGGAGAGCCAGGAGCTGATCGTCGTCCCGTCCAGGGTCTCTGTGTAGCTGCCGAAGGGGATCGTGATGGTGAAGTTCTTGAAGCTGTCCAGCTTGTCCGCTGCCAGCGTGATGTCGGCATCCGCCATCGTCTGGTCCGTGCTGTCCGTGCTGCCCGCGGTGATGTAGCAGCCGGCATCCACAAGATTCAGAGACGTCTCCCCGTCTGCGATGGCAGTCCTGACGGCCGCGATGACTTTCTCCTCGTCGAGGATGGAGAGGGAGGCGAAGTCTGCGGCGACATCCGCGGACTCCTCCGCGGTCTCCGTATCCGCCTCTTCGGACTCTGTGCCGCTCTCCGCAGCGGTCTCCGTCACCTCCGCCGGGTTGTCCGCCGCAGCGCCCAGGTCCGTGGGGCTCGTGAAGAAGACAAGGCTCTCGACACAGGCCTTGAGCTTCTCCTCATCAAAGGCCGCGGTGGGGCTGATGGTATAGTCCCTCCCGGAGAGAGAGTCTAAGAGCCAGGTGTAGTTCAGGCCGTCGGTCGAGAGGGCGGAGGTGTCGGTGTAGCTCTTTGTCAGGCCGATCTCCTCTCCCGTGATGGTATCCGTCTGACCGTCCATGCCGGTCAGCGTCAGGGTGTAATCCGCTGTGTCCTCCGTGTCTGCGGGGAGCAGGTCTGCCACGTCGGAGACCTTTTTGAGCGAGACGTTCATGCCGTTGACGCTCGTGCCAAACGGGAACCGCCCCGCAAACACGTGCACTCCCTCGGCGTAGAGAAGTCCCGCCGCTGCTGCGACGGAGAGCACAATGACTGGTACTTTGTGCATAGATTTCTTTTCTCCTGAGTAAGATCACAAACTGTCCGAAAAACCGTTTCCCGGACCTGTCACAGTATAACATGCCTTTTTTCGGAATCCAGTGAAAAACAGGGGAACAATTCGAAAAAAGTGTCAAAATCAGAAACTTTTTGGCCTGTTGTTCTCGGAAAAATCCTGCCGGGTGCCCTGTAACATTCCGAAAAATTTCCTTAATAAATTCCCTCATGGAGGGACACTATTTTCTTCAAGAAACAGGGTCTTGTCAAGTGCCCGGAAATCCTCTAACATACAGGACTGTCGGAAAGGAAGGGTAGCGCTTTCGGCAGGGCAGGAGGGGAGATATGGCAGCAGCACGAACGGGGAAGCGGAGCAGGTTTTATGACGCCTCGAAGATAGACTGGGACCACCTCCCGTTCTCGGATGCGGACTTAAAGGCCCTGCTCGTGCCGCTCATGCTCGAGCAGCTCCTCTCGTCCCTGATGGGCATGGCGGACACGATGATGGTCTCCCGGGTGGGATCGGCAGCAATCTCCGCGGTCTCCCTCTCGGACTCCATCAACGTGCTGGTGATTGAGCTCTTCTCCGCCCTTGCCGCCGGCGGCACGATCCTCTGCTCCCAGTACATCGGGAGCGGGCGGCCAGGGGAGGCAAACCGGGCAGCAGAGCAGGTGATGCTCGTCTGCGCCGCGATCTCCATTGCCCTCTCTGCGGTCTGCTTTCTGGCAAGGCGGCCGCTCCTTGCCCTTGTCTTTGGCTCCGTGGAGCCGGACGTCATGGAGGCATCCCTCACCTACTTCGCGCTGACGTCGCTCTCCTTCCCGTTTATTGCCCTCTACAATGCAGGCGCCGCCTTCTACCGGGCAGGCGGGAACTCAAAGTTCCCGATGCAGGTCTCGGTCTTCTCCAACTGCCTGAACATCCTCGGCAATGCGGTGTTCATCTTCGGCTTCGGCTGGGGGGTCTTCGGCGCGGCCCTCTCGACGCTCCTCTCGAGAATCGTCTGCGCGGCCATCATCTTTGCCTTTCTCCGCAGGCCGAGACAGGTCATCGTGATCCGAAGGTATCGGGTACCGCCGGACTTTCCAATGATCGGAAAGATCCTCTCGGTCGGCATCCCCTCCGGCATTGAGAATTCCATGTTTCAGTTCGGAAAGCTTGCGATCCAGTCCAGCGTCTCGACTCTCGGAACCACGGCAATCGCCGCCCAGGCCATGGCCGCCATCATGGAGACCGTCAACGGTGTGGGCGCCGTCGGCATCGGCATCGGCCTCATGACGGTCGTCGGCCAGTGCATCGGCGCGGGAAAGCCGGAGGAGGCAAAGTACTACATCGTAAAGCATGTGAAGATCAGCGAGGCGGTGCTGGTTGTGTCCTGCCTTGCGGCGTTTGCGATCACCCGCCCTGTCACTTACCTTGCCGGCATGGAGCCTGCTGCGGCGTCCCTGTGCCTCTTCATGGTCGGGTGGATCACGGTGTTCAAGCCCCTGTTCTGGGTCTTTTCCTTCAGCATCGCCTACGGCATGCGGGCGGCAGGGGATGTGCGCTTTTCCATGATTACCTCGAGCTGCACCATGTGGCTGTGCCGTGTGCTGCTCACCACCATCCTGATCCGCGTCCTCCGCTTCGGGCCGATTGCGGTCTGGATCGGCATGTTTTCGGACTGGGGCGTGAGAGGAATTATCTTCTCCCACCGCTTTGTCTCCGGAAAGTGGCTCTCCCATGCGCTGATCGGGCAGGGCGCGACCAGGGAGAAATCCGGCTGAACAGAAAATTGGAAAAATTGGAAAAATCGCAGCGCTGCTGAATTGCATTTTGAACCCGGTTTCCTTATACTGGGTGTCTGACAAATCTCTCCTTCCCCTGCAGCCCCGGGGAAGGAGCTTTTTACGCCTCCGGCGCCTGCCGGAATGAGGAATTGCGTATGGGAAAGGAACTCACAGAGGGGAAGCCGATGACGGTGATCCTGCGGTTTACGCTCCCTCTGCTTATCGGAAATATTTTCCAGCAGCTCTACAACATGGCTGACACGATCATCGTGGGCCGCTTTGTCGGCCAGAACGCCCTGGCAGCGGTGGGCTCGACCGGCACGATCATGTTTCTGGTGCTGGGCTTCTCCCAGGGCCTGACAACGGGCTTTACGGTGCTGACGAGCCAGCGGTACGGCGCCGGGGATGAGAAGGGGACAAGGCGGAGCGTTGCAAACGGCCTCCTTCTGTCCATCCTCGTGATCCTCGTCATCACGGCGCTCTCCGTCGCCTCCATGCGGGGGGTGCTTCAGCTGATGAACACGCCGGAGACGATCTTTGACGATGCGCTGACCTACATCACGATCATCTGCTGGGGCACGGTGTGCAGCGTCTTCTACAACCTGTTCTCCGCCCTGATGCGGGCAGTGGGAAACTCCAGGATGCCCCTCGTGTTCCTGGTGTTCTCCGCCTGCCTGAACGTGGTCCTGGACCTCGTTCTGATCATCTTCTTTGACATGGGCGTTGCGGGGGCAGCCATTGCGACCGACATCTCCCAGGGGATCTCGGCGGTGCTCTCCGTCCTGTACATCCTGGCAAAGATGCGGGTCCTCGTCCCGGAGAAGGGCATGTGGTACTTCGGCGCCCGGGAGACCAGCCACCAGATGCGGGTCGGCATCCCGATGGCGCTGCAGTTTGCGATCACGGCCTCCGGCACGATGATCATGCAGGCCGCGATCAACGGCTTCGGTGAGGTCGCCGTCGCCTCCTACACGGCGGCGAGCAAGGTTCAGAACGTCCTGACCCAGGGCTTTACGTCCCTTGGCCAGACGATGGCGAGCTACTGCGGCCAGAACTACGGCCTGGGGAGCAGTGAGAGGATTAAGAAGGGCATCTCCAGCGCGGTGAAGGCCAACGTCGTCTACTCGGTCGCGGTCGGCGCCCTGGCGCTTCTACTTCTGCGCCCTGCGATGGGGCTCTTCTTCTCCGCAGGGACGGACATCGATGCGATGCTTCCCTATGCGACCATCTACATGCGGCTGTGCGTCTCCTGCTACATCCCGCTTGGCCTGATCTTCATCTTCCGGAATGCGATGCAGGGCTGCGGCTTCGGCCTTCTGCCGATGCTCGGCGGCATCGTGGAGCTCGTCTGCCGGCTCGTCTGCGCCTTTGCCGCGATGCAGACCAACACGCCCACGTGATGAAGCAGGTTGAAAAGATACTTGCGGGAGCGTAAACTGTCGATCATGGGAAGAAAGCAAACAGCCGGCACCGGCCGCCTGCACCTTCTGGACACGATCCGGGGCATCACGTTGATCAGCATGATCCTGTATCACCTCTCCTGGGATCTGGTCTACATCGTGCAGATCCAGAATCCGAACTTCATCTCGTTCTATGAGTCCCGGCGGGGCTTTGTCTGGCAGCAGTCGATCTGCTGGACCTTCATCCTGCTCTCCGGGTTCTGCATCCCGCTGTCACACAAAAGGTGGCGGCGGGGCTTTGTGGTGTCCGGGGCTGGGCTTCTTGTGACGATGGTGACGCTGGCCTTCCTCCCGGAGGACCGGGTGGTCTTCGGGGTGCTGACCTTCATCGGTGCGGCGATGCTCCTTTTGGCCCTCCTCTACAGGCCCTTCTCCAAGGTCCCGCCCTTTGTCGGCTTTCTGGTATCTGCCTACCTGTTCTACGTCTTTCGCTGGGTCAATGCGGGGTTTCTGCAGCTGATTCCTGGAAAATCCATCGCGTTCCCGCAGAGCCTCTACCATGGGCTCCCCGCAACCTTCCTCGGCTTCATGGACGGCACCTTCTACTCGACGGACTATTTCTCGTTCCTGCCCTGGATCTTCCTGTATCTTACGGGCTTTTTCCTGTACGGCCTGATCCGCGGGGACAAAAAGACAGCCGGCGGCATCTGGAGCTGGAACATCCCCCCGCTCTCGTTTCTCGGGCGGCATTCCCTCCTTGTCTACCTGCTGCACCAGCCCGTCATCTACATGTGCTGCGTCCTGTACATGAACTACATTCGATAGGAAATTGAAATGAGTAAACCTGATCTGTTTCGCTCTGTCCTTGCGGTTGCCGCCTGCAAGGCGGCAAGAGGCCTTCTGCGGCTTCGCGGGAGCGGCGGCACCGCTGCCCCGGGCAAGGTGGCCATGTTTTTTGCAAAGAACATCCTCGAGCGCACGAGCGCCGGGATGGACATCATTGTCGTGACAGGGACGAACGGAAAGACGACGACCTGCCGCATGCTGGAGCACGCGGTGACGCAGGCGGGGTACCCCTGCCTTGCCAACAAGTCCGGCGCGAACCTCCTCTCCGGCGTCACGGCGGAGATTTCCTGCAACGCGGACTGGCTCGGAAGGCCGAAGACAAAGCACGCCGTCATCGAGTGCGATGAGGGCGCCTTAAAGCAGGTGGTGCCGCTCATCCACCCGAAGGTCATCGTCGTCACCAACCTGTTCCGGGATCAGCTCGACCGGTACGGGGAGATCACCCACACGAGGGATGCGATCCGCACGGGCATCGAAAAGGTGCCGGAGAGCATCCTCTGTCTGAACGCAGACGACTCGCTCGTCGCCTCCCTCGCGGAGAATGTACCAAATAAAGTTGTGTGGTACGGCTGCAATACGCCCATCGGCGACCAGAAGGAGCCGGAGGTGTCGGATGCGAAGTACTGCATCCACTGCGGCGCGCCGTACCGGTACCACTACCACACCTATGCGCACCTCGGGGACTTCTACTGCCCCTCCTGCGGCTATCACCGGCACGAGCCGGAGGTTGCCGTGACGAAGGTGGAGGAGATGTCCGCCTCCGGAACCGCTGCAAGGATCCTTGCCGGCGGAGAAGAAGCGAAGGTCACCATCGGCCTTCCTGCCGTCTACAACCTCTACAACGCGGTGGCTGCGATTGCGGCGGGTATGGCCTACGGGCTTGACAGGAACGGGATCTATGCATCTCTGAAGGACGTGCACAGCTCCTTCGGGCGCATGGAGACGTTTCGGACAGGAGCTGTCACCACGCAGATGATCCTCGTCAAGAACCCGGCGGGCTGCAACCAGGCCCTCTCCTACGTGGCTGCCATGCAGGAGGACCTTGCTGCGGTCTTCTGCCTCAATGACCGGACGGCAGACGGCCATGACATCTCCTGGATCTGGGATGCCGACTATGAGATGCTGATGAAAGCTCCCCATCTTGCAAAGATCTACGTCTCCGGCGACCGCGCGGAGGACATGCAGCTGCGGCTCAAGTATGCCGGGGCGGATCCCGCAAAGATCACGATCCTCCGGGGCGATGAGAAGATCCTGGAGATGGCGAAGGCGAGCACCCTCCCGGTGTTCATCCTGCCGAACTACACGAGCATGCTGTCCCTGCGGAAGGTGTTCAGCGACGCGACGGGCGGCAGCGATTTCTGGAAGTGAGGAGAAGAAGGACATGGAACTTGGGATCTGTCACCTCTATCCGGAGGCACTCAATCTCTACGGGGACCGCGGCAACATCCTCTGCATGAAAAAGCGCCTGGAGTGGCGCGGCATCGACGTCACGGTGGACGGCTGCGACATCGGGGAGAAGAGGGATCTTACGAAATACGACCTGTTCTTCATCGGCGGAGGCCAGGACTTTGAGCAGGAGGTCCTGCTCTCGGACCTTGCCAGTGGCAAGGCCGATGCGATCCGGTCTGCGGTGGAGGATGGAAAGACCTTCCTCACCATCTGCGGCGGCTATCAGATGATGGGGCACTACTACGAGACCTTTGACGGCACAAAGTGCGAGTTCCTCGGCGCCGTGGACCTCTATACCGTGGGAAGCAAAACCCGCATGATCGACAACTACGCCTATGAGGTGGACAATGCGGGGGAGAAGATCATGGTGGTGGGCTTTGAAAACCACAGCGGAAAGACCTATCTGGGAGCCGGCGTTTCCCCGCTTGGAAAGGTCCTTGCGGGAAACGGCAACAACGGAGAGGACGGGACCGAGGGGGTCCGGTACAAAAACGTGTTCGGCACCTACAGCCACGGTCCGCTCCTTCCGAAGAATCCAAAGCTCTGCGACCTGATCCTGCAGACGGCCCTTGTGCGGAAGTACGGGAGCTGCACGCTGGAGCCCCTGCCGGATGACTTCGAGAACCTTGCCCACGACTCCGTGCTGGAGAAGGTATTGAACCATACCATCGCCTGAGAGAACGAGATCTCAGGATGGAAATATACAGATGTACCAAGAGGGGAGAACGGAATGAAAGGATACTGGAAGGCCAGGCTGTTGTCGGTCCTTGCGGGGGCGGTGCTCGCCGCTGCCGCGGGAAGCATGTCCGCACAGGCGGCACCGGCCGTGATGAAGGACGGCCAGATCTTTGATGCCGAATACTATGCGGCGCACAATCCGGACGTTGCGGCGGCGGTCGGAACGGATGCGAAGGCGCTGTATCAGCACTACGAAAGTGCCGGAAAGGCAGAGGGCAGGGCACCCTATGATCCCACAAAGAGCGCGGCGGAGATCGTAAAGGAGGCTCAGGAGGAGCTGAAGAAGCAGGCGGAAGCGGCGGATGCCGCTGTCCGCCCGAAGAACTACGACGCGGCGGCCTCTATAAAGACCTATCTCGGAAAGAGCGCGGACACAAAGAGCATCCAGGCGATGATTGACACGGTGAAGAATCTCTTCCCCGCGGCGACGTCCTCCTATGTTGTCTACACCTTTGGCGACGGGAAGACCTACACCCTGGGACCGGAGCTTGCGATGTGCCTCATGAAGACCGCAGACGACGGCACTTACGTGTTTGACAAGACGACGGGTACCTACACGCCGGATGAGACAAAGGTCAGGGCCTTTGTCAGCTGGCTTGCCGGGACCTACTACAGGACAGCGGAAAAGGGCACCTTCCACACGACCTCCGGCAGGAACTTAAAGCTCTCCGGCGGCTTTACCAACAACCCGGTGCCGGACACCGAAGCGGAGACTGGATACCTGATGAAGACCCTTGTCACCCCGGGCCTTCATGAGCACAGCCCGGAGATGAAGGGCTCCACCACCTACGTGGAGGTCGACCTTGCCAACCAGAAGGCCTACTACTACAAGAACGGGAAGCAGCTCATCGCGACGAACATCGTGACCGGAAACATGTCCAGCGGCATGGGCACCCCCGCCGGCGTCTACAAACTCCGCGCGAAGGTGCGCAGCACGTACCTCACCGGCGCGAACTACTCCTCCTACGTGGACTACTGGATGCCGTTCATCGGCAACAGCATCGGCCTCCACGACGCGAGCTGGCGCTCGAGCTTTGGCGGAAACATCTACA
The DNA here is from genome assembly GCA_900318875.1 of uncultured Lachnospiraceae bacterium. GTDB lineage: Bacteria > Bacillota > Clostridia > Lachnospirales > Lachnospiraceae > CAG-791. Next base: position 20,087 of record ONMH01000024.1, read on the forward strand.
AGACAAACGGCTCCCACGGCTGCGTCAACATGCCCCGCAGCGCCGCGAAGGAGTTTTTTGACACGGTCCCCGTGGGGACATACGTCATCACATTCTACTGATCCGAACAGGCAGCAGACCAAAGACACAGGAGGGACCGCAGGAGGCGCAGTGCTTCGCCCCTGCGGTTCCTGTCATTTTCAGGAGAGAACCGGATGAAACGACGGGAACAGACAACGGAGGGGGAGCACAGCCTGGCAGGGAGCTTTTTCTGGAACTCGCTGGGCGGGATCCTGAACGCGGGCCAGTCCGTGCTGGTGCTCATGGTGATCACAAGGGTCCTGGGACTTGCCGCGGCGGGCGTCTACTCCATCGCCTTTGCGACGGGGAACCTGTTCCTCTACCTCGGGGAGTACGGCGTGCGCAACGTCCAGGTCTCGGACCTTACCGAGCAGTACCCGTTCCGGGACTACCTGGCCCACCGGGTCCTCACGGTCTTCCTGATGCTTGCCCTCGGCGCCTGCTGCTGCGTGTTCTCCTATGGGAGGGGCACCTACAGCCTGGAGAAGTCGCTGACGGTCTTTGCCATGTGCCTTTTGAAGGCTGTGGACTGCATCGAGGAGGTCTATGAGGGAAGGCTCCACCAGAGGGGGCGCCTGGACCTTGCGGGGAAGGTGATGACCGTGCGCCTTGTCGTCAGCATCGGCGGGATGCTCGCTGCGGCGGTGCTCTTTCACAGCCTCCTTATTGCGACGGACATCGCGGCGGCGCTGGCTGCGGTTTCTGCCTTCTGCATGCTCTTCTGCTATCGAAAGGAGGTAGCCTTCACCCCCGGCCTCGTCTCCAGGAGGAATGTCGGGGCCCTGATGCGGGTCTGCTTTCCCGTCTGCGCAGCGAACTTCCTGCAGTTCTACCTCATCAACGCCCCGAAGTACGCAATCGACGCCGCAATGGATGAGACCGTGCAGGCGCAGTACAACTTCATCGCGATGCCGGTGTTCGTGATCCAGCTCCTCGGCATGTTTCTGTACCAGCCAGTCCTGGGGCGGATGAGCGCGGCTGCGGCAAACGGGGACAGGAGGGCGCTTCTCTCCGACATCCGAAAGATCGTCCTCGGGATCCTTGTGATCGCCGCCGTCTGCCTCGCAGGCGCCTGGGTGCTCGGCATCCCGGTGCTCTCTCTGTTATACGCGACAGACCTCTCCTCCTTCCGGAGCGAGCTCATGTGGATCCTCGTCGGCGGGATCTTCCTTGCCCTCAGCGGGTTCCTGTGCGCGGTGCTCACAATCCTGCGGAGGCAGAGCGCAATCCTTGTGATCTATGCCGCGGGTGCCGTGCTCTCCCTGATCCTCACGGGGCAGATGGTACGGTCCTCCGGGATCCTCGGCGCCGTGCGCTCTTTCGTCTCAATCATGGCGCTGGTCTTTGTTCTCCTTGCTCTGACGCTGGCGTTTTCATTGCGAAAGTCCGGGGAATAGGGTAAACTTTTCAGTAATTCTGGGGGTCTGACCTTTTCCGTCAGCCCTCATTTGCGGCCTGCCTCCCGGCTGGGAGCGGGCGGATTTTTCCTGCAGTTTGCAACAGAGAGGACCCCTGCATGGTTTTCAGCTCAATGGTATTCCTCTGGATCTTCTTTCCGATCGTTTTCGTCGCGAGCCTGATCATCCGGAAACCCAAGTATCAGAACATTCTCCTGCTCATCGCATCTCTCCTGTTTTACGCCTGGGGGGAGCCGAGATATATCTTTCTCCTTCTGTTCTCCATCACCATGAACTGGGCGTTCGGCCTTCTGATCGATCGCTTCCGGGATCATGCAAAGGTCCTGCTTGTCGGGAACGTGTGCATCAATCTTGGGCTCCTTGGCTACTATAAATATGCAAACTTTGCGATCAACACCGTGAACCGCCTGTTCCATGCGGACATCCCGGCGGTGCAGGTCACGCTCCCCATCGGCATCAGCTTCTTCACGTTCCAGGCGATGAGCTATGTCATCGACCTGTACCGGAAGAAGTACCCGGTGCAGAAAAATCTCCTGCACCTCGCCCTCTATGTCTCCTTCTTCCCACAGCTGATTGCGGGACCCATTGTCATGTACCGGGACATCGAGACCCAGATCATGGGCAGAAAGCAGTCGGTTGAGAAGATGACCTCCGGCATGCGCCGCTTCCTCTACGGCCTCGGCAAGAAGGTCATCATCGCAAACCTGACCGCTGCCGTCTGCGACAACCTCTACAACCTCGGCGCAGAGGACCTGACGGGAGGCATGGCCTGGCTTGCCGCGATCGCCTACACGCTGGAGATCTACTACGACTTCTCCGGCTACTCCGACATGGCGATCGGCCTCGGGCGGATGTTCGGCTTTGAGTTCCTCGAGAACTTCACGCTCCCCTACATTTCCCGGTCCATCAGGGAGTTCTGGAGGAGATGGCACATCTCCCTGGGCGCCTGGTTCCGCGACTACGTCTACATTCCGCTTGGCGGCAACCGGAAGGGAAAGGTCAGGACGTATGTGAACCTTGCGATCGTCTTTGCCCTGACGGGCCTCTGGCACGGCGCCGCCTGGAACTTTGTCGGCTGGGGCGTCTTCCACGGGTTCTTCATCATCATTGAGCGCATGGGCTTTTCGAAGTTCCTGGACCGGCACCGGATCTTCTCTCATGTCTACACGATCCTGATCTTTGTCGTCGGCTGGGTCTTCTTCCGCGTGACCAGCGTCCGGGAGGGCTTTGCGGTTCTCCTGCGCATGTTTGTCCCCTGGAAGTTCACGAGTGCTCCCTATCCCGTCGGCACGCAGGTCTCCATCCTGGGCGCCCTTGCCGTGATCCTGGGCCTGATCGGCTGCGGCCCGCTCCAGTGCCTCTTCCAGACAGGGAAGCTCAAAAAGGTGGGAGATGGCTGGAAGAACTCTGTCTGGGAGGCGATCTGGCTCACTGTGATCCTGGTTTACAGCATCATGCTGCTTGCCAACAACACCTACAACCCGTTCATCTACTTCCGGTTCTGAGAAATGTCCTGCCGCGAAGTGCCCTGTGAGGGGCAGGAAAGCAGGAAGAGGTACCATGAAGAAAGCAGTACAGAGAATCTACATCGTTGTCATCACCGCGTTCCTTCTCGTCCCGGTGGCGGTCTTTGCCCTGGTCGGGAAGTACACGGACACGACCAATTATGAAAACAGAACGCTCGCGGCGGCGCCGATCCTCGGGGAAACCTCCGTGGACAGCTTCCCGTCGTCCTTTGAGAGCTGGTTCAACGATCACCTGCCGTTCCGGAACCAGATCCTCACCCTGAATGGCTGGATCGACTACAAGTTCCTGCACACCTCGAGCTCCGACACGGCGATCGTCGGCAAGGACGGCTGGCTCTTCTACAAGGGCACCGCGAGAAACGGCGAGGACACCGTGGCGGACTACCTGGGCACCAACCTGTTCACAGAGGAGGAGCTGCAGCAGATCGCTTCCAACCTGGAGACGATACAGGCACAGCTCAGGGACCGGGGCTGCGAGTTCTACCTCTTCCTTGCTCCGAACAAGGAGAGCGTCTATAGCGAGTACATGCCGGATTCCTACGGAGAACACACCTCCTACGCAAGGCTCCGGCAGGTCACGGACTATCTGAAAAACCACACAGACATCAAGGTAGTGAACGCGGAGGATGAACTGGAGGCCTATAAAAAGGAGAACCCGGACCAGCAGCTCTACTACAAGTACGACACCCACTGGAACTCGGTCGGCGCCTACGTGGGGACGAAGGAGCTGACGAATACCCTGGGCTATGACCAGGTCCCGCTCTCCGAGTGCACGCTGAAGGAGGTCGGCGGCTACACCTTCGACCTTGCGCGGATGATCCACCTCTCCCAGGTGCTGACAGACGATCCCGTCTACGAGATCCGGGGCTACACGCCTCACAGCCTGAAGATGACCTCCAACGAGAGCGGCACCCAGTTCACGTTTGAGACGGACAACACGGCGCCGGGCAACACGATCTTTGTCGTCGGCGACTCCTTCTCCGCCTTCAGCGCGCCCTACTACGTGTGCCACTACCAGCACGGCTTCATGACCTACTACTATGACTATTCCCTCTCCCAGCTCGACGAGACGAAGCCCACGGTCTTCGTCTACGAGGTGGTGGAGCGGTATCTCGGAAACCTGGCGAAGTTCTCCCTCACCGACGGGCTGGCGGTCGAGGAGGACTGAGCGGAAAGAAGGACCAAATGGACCACATCGCGGTACTGATTCCCTGTTACAACGAGGAAAAGACAATCGGAAGGGTCGTGGCAGACACGAAGAGGGCACTGCCGGATGCCGCGATCTACGTGTACAACAACAACTCCACGGACCGGACGGCGGAGCTTGCGAGAGAGGCCGGCGCCATCGTGCGCAACGAGTACAAGCAGGGCAAGGGCAACGTCATCCGGCGCATGTTCCGGGAGATCGATGCCGAGTGCTATGTCATGGTGGACGGGGACGACACCTACCCCATGGACGCCGCCCCGGAGCTCGTGGACCGGGTCTTAAACCGCAATGCCGACATGGTGGTCGGAGACCGGCTCTCCTCCACCTACTTTACAGAGAACAAGCGCCCGTTCCACAACTTCGGCAACAGCCTGGTGCGGGGGTGCATCAACCGGCTCTTCGACTGCAACGTCCGCGACATCATGACCGGGTACCGCGCGTTCTCCTACGACTTTGTGAAGACCTTCCCGGTCCTCTCGAAAGGCTTTGAGATCGAGACGGAGATGACGATCCACGCGGTCTACAACAACATGCAGATCGACAATGTTGTGATCGAGTACCGGGACCGCCCGGAGGGGTCGTCCTCGAAGCTCAACACCTTCTCCGATGGCTTCCGGGTTCTGAAGACGATTGTGAGCCTCTACCGCAACTACCGGCCGATGGGGTTCTTCGGGTTCCTCGCGGCGATCCTCGCAGTGCTCGCTGTGATCTTCTTCATCCCGGTCCTCCGGGGCTACTTTGCGACAGGGCTCGTGCGCAAGTTCCCGACGCTCATCGTCTGCGGGTTCGTCATGATGGCAGCACTCCTTTCGTTTTTCTCCGGCATGATCCTCTCCAACATGGACCGCAATGCCAGGAGGTGCTTTGAGGTGCAGCGAAATCTTCTTCACAGCGAATACGAAAAGCTCCGCAGCAGCAGGAACAGACAGGAAGACACAGAGGGAAGGGAAGACCATGGGGGCAGTCGGTAAATTTCTGGCATATGTCTTCTGGGCGGGACTCCTGCCCGTCTGCACCGGCCTCTTTGTGTGCAGCTTCCTGAGGCCTGCTGACAGAAAAGTGCACACTGTGATCACCCTGGGGTATCTGGCAAGCTTCTCCCTCTTTGAGTGCTTCGGCCTCGTGATCCTGTTCACGACGGCGGTGGGGGACTTTTCCCTCCTTGTCACGCTCTATGCGATCACGGTCTGTATGCTCTCAGTCCTGGGCGTCATCCGGGTGAAGAAGACGGGCGGCCTTGCAGGCTCCCCCTTCTTCGAGCTTCTCCGAAAGAAGCCCTGGAGGACAGAGGAGGGGAGGAAGGAGATCGACCTCCAGACCCTTGTCTTCTGGCTCTGCTTTCTTGCCCTCCTTGCCTTTGAGCTGGTCATGTCCTGGACCCACGCCTCCTACGACGGGGACGATGCCTACTACGTGGCCCAGTCCGTGCAGACCTGGCAGACGGGGACGATGTACCACTACGTGCCCTACACCGGCATCACGACAGAGCTGGACGGGCGCCATGCGATGGCGATGATTCCCATGTGGATCGCGGCGATCGCAAAACTGTGCGGCACCCATCCCACGATCGTGACCCACAGCCTGATCCCGCTGGTGTTCCTGCCCCTTGCGGACCTCTGCGCCTACAGCCTGATCAGTGCGCTTTTGTACGACAAGGACAGCAAAAAGCGCACGGGGCGCATGATCCCCGCGTTCATGACCGCCATGGCGCTGCTCCAGATCTTCGGCAACGTCTCAATCTACACGCCGGAGACCTTCCTTCTGATGCGCACCTGGCAGGGAAAGACCGTCTTTGCGAACATCATCGTGCCGCTTGGCTTCTACAGCCTCCTCCTTGCCGCCCACAGGATCGGGGAGGGAGGGAGCCTGCACATGCCGCTCCTGTCCATGGTGCTCGTCAACGTGGCCTCGGGCTTCTGCACGGCGATGGCGCCGCTCTTTACGGCCTTTCTCTTCGTGGTCGGGAGTATCTTTGTGTCCGCTGCCTACCGGAACCGGTCGTACTGGAAGAAGGCGATCCTCTGCTGCATTCCGAACGCGGCGTACGCCATTGTCCTTGTCTGGGTGATGCTGCCGGTACTTCTGTCAGGAGGCGGCCTATGAGCGGCGTTTGGGGAACAATTGTAGCCTATTCCGGGACGGGATTTCTCACCGTCCTGTATGTCATCGCGCTGGTGACCCTGTTCCTTCGGGAGGATGACCGGGCAAACCGGATCCTGTTTCTGTACCTGCCGGCCTGCTTCCTCGTCCTGTTTCTGCTGCCTCCGGTGCGGGATCTCTATGCGAAGATCGAGGGGATGGAGACCTACTACCGGTTCCTCTGGCTGATCCCGATGTCGGTGACGACCTGCTATGCGCTGATCCGGCAGACCTCGAGGAGGCTCCCCTTCGGCCTTGCGGCGATGGCCGTGCTGGCGCTCCTCTGCGGCCAGTACACCTACAGCAACGCGAACATCCTTCCCGCACAGAACCGCCTGCACCTCCCGCAGGTGGTGATTGACGTCTCGGATTACATCGTGAATGCGGCCGGCGGGCAGCGGACCATGGTGGCCATGCCGCCGGAGCTCGTGCAGTTCGTGCGGCAGTACGACTCCCGGATTCTCATGCCCTACGGCAGGGAGATGCTGATGCCCCAGTACGCGGACTACTACCAGTCCGTGTACGATGTGATGACGGCGGACGTGATCGACGGTGACGCCCTTGTTGCCGCCATCCGGGAGTACAACTGCAACTACTTTGTGATGCGTGCAGAGAAGATGGCGGGGGTGGATCTGTCCGGCACCGGCATCCTCTACCTCGACACCGTCGACGGCTACAACATCTACCAAGACCCCGGGGAACCCCAGGGCCTGGAGGAGTGAGCGTTGGGCTTTACCTACGAAAAGAAAACAGCAGCGGCAGGTCCCTTTATCGAGATCACGGGCTATGAGGGGGAGGCACCCTCCCTCACGGTACCGGACGAGATAGAGGGACTTCCTGTCAGGAGCATCGGAAATCATGCCCTCGCGGATCGGAGCGACGTGCGGGAGATCACGCTCCCCAGGACCCTGAAGACCCTGCACCTGTTTGCCTTTCAGAACGATGCAAATCTCGAGAAGATCCGGGTCTTTGACACGGCGGACGACTGCTATGACGGCGTGATCCGAAGCTGCGATGCCCTGCGGGAGATCGCAGTCGAGATGACGGGGGAGAACAACTATGTCCTCATGCGGGAGCTCTTGCAGGACACGGACAATGCGCTCTCCTTCCTCCTCCACTGGCCTGCAGGGGAGGGAAAGCAGGAGAAGACCCTGCGCCTCACGTTCCCGGAGTACGTCCGGGAGGCCAGGGAGGACACGATGGCGCGGGCCATCCACTTCACGATCGAGGGCGCCGGGATGGCATACCGGGAGTGCGTGGAAAAGCATGCCCTGCTCCTTGCAGAGTACGACAGGCTCCTGCCGCGCCTCACCTCCTATGACGACCTCTCCGCTGCGGAGATCTGCCTGGACCGGCTGATGTACCCGGAGGCGCTGGGGGAGGCCGCAAGGGCGCAGTATGAGACGTGGCTTCTGGGCCACACGGAGAAGGTCCTTCTGTATCTGATTGACCGGCAGGATGCGGACAGGATCCGGTTCCTCTCGAGGGAGCATCTCCTGGACCGGAAAGCCTTGGAAAAGCCCCTGCAGGCGGCATCGGAGCAGGGCCTTGCGGAGATCTGCGCGATGCTCATGGAGGCGGGAGGCGGGAGTGCTGCCCCGCTCTCCTTTGACCTGGACGAGCTGTGAGAGGGGAGGCAAACCAGCCCTGTTGCCGCTGCACCAGGGCCCCGATTGTTGCCGCAAAGGATGCGGCAGGGAGGAAAGCCATGCAGCAGAGAGAAGTTCTGGAACAGACAGGGGAGAAGATCCTCACGAACATCAAGACGCAGCTCTATGTCTCCATGCGGTTTTTCGGCAGCGCCCTGGACATGCTCCGGTATGAGATGGACCTCTCCACCACCACGATCGGCACGGACGCGGTCTCCATCCGCTACAATCCGAACTTCCTCCTCAGAACCTTCGTGGAGGACCCGAAGACCCTGTGCCGGACCTACGTGCACATCCTGATGCACTGCATCTTCCGACACATGTTTACGGCAAAGGAGAAGGAAGACCCGGAGCTCTGGGATCTTGCCTGCGACATCGCGGCGGAGTCCGTCATCGACACGATGGAATACCCCATCATCCAGGACCCGGTGCGGGAGTACCGGGCGGGGATCTGCGACAGCCTGAGAGAAAAGGCGGGGGTTCTCACCGCGGAGCGGATCTACCAGGCGCTTCTGTCAGAGCGCCCGGATTATTCCGAGCAGTGCCGCATGGCGGCAGAGTTCCGCCTCGATGACCACAGCTTCTGGCAGCGCATGGAGAGCGGAAACGACACGCCCCCGCAGCTTCCGGAGGAAAAGGCAAAGGGGGCGCCTCCGCACGCCCGCATCCGGAACCTCACCGAGGAGGAGTGGAAGAAGATCGCGGGGCGTGTGAAGGCAGAGGTCACCAATGTCGGGAGGGAGGCCGGGAAGAACCCCGGGTCCCTCTCGTGGACGCTGGACTTTGCCCTCCGGCGAAGAACCGACTACCGGGAGTTCCTGCGGCGCTTTACCGTGGTGCGGGAGGAGGCCGGGATCGACATGGACTCCTTCGACTACGCATACTACACCTATGGAATGCAGCTCTATGGAAACATGCCCCTCATCGAGGAGAACGAGTTCCGGGAGGCGAAGAAGGTCGAGGAGCTTGTCATTGCGATCGACACCTCGGAGTCCGTGTCAAACGGCCTCGTGCAGAAGTTTCTCAATGAGACCGCAGATCTCCTCTTCTCCGGGGACAGCTTTTTTCATAAGGTCGAGATCCACATCCTGCAGTGCGACGACAGGATCCGGCAGGACACGAAGATCACGGACGTGGAACAGATGCGCCGCTATGCGGACGGCTTTGAAGTCCTGGGAGGCGGAGGCACGGACTACCGCCCGGTCTTTGCCTACGTGGAGGAGCTGGAGAGAAGGCACGTGCTCAAAAATCTCCGGGGCCTTCTGTACTTCACGGACGGGTACGGCGTCTATCCCAAGAGGGCGACGCCCTATGACACGGCATTTGTGTTCCGCAAAGACGGCGACAACGATGACACCAGGGTGCCCGGCTGGGCCCTGAAGCTCTATGTCTAGAGGGAGAGCAGCATGAACATCGAGGAAGCAAAGAGGGAAATCATCAACACGGTGCGGGCTTACACGTTAAAGGATGAGACCGGGGAGTACCGGATCCCGGTGGAGAAGCAGCGCCCGATGCTCCTTGTGGGACCGCCCGGCATCGGCAAGACCGCAATCATGCAGCAGGTGGCAGAGGAGCTCCACATCGGCCTTGTCTCCTACACGATCACGCACCACACGCGGCAGTCCGCGATCGGCCTTCCATTCATCGTGAAGAAGGAATACGGCGGGAAGGAGTACTCCGCGACGGAGTACACGATGAGTGAGATCATCGCAAGCGTCTACGACGAGATCGCACGGACCGGGGTGAAGGAGGGCATCCTCTTTCTCGATGAGATCAACTGCGTCTCCGAGACCCTGGCGCCCACAATGCTCCAGTTCCTGCAGTACAAGACCTTCGGAAGCCATAAGGTCCCCGACGGCTACATCATCGTGACGGCGGGAAACCCGCCCCAGTACAACAAGTCCGTCCGGGACTTCGACATCGTGACCCTGGACCGCGTCCGGAAGATCGGGATCGAGGAGGACTTTGAAGTCTGGAAAAAGTACGCGGTGCGAAACGGCGTCCACGGCGCGATCCTCGCCTATCTTGCCATCCACAAGGAGAACTTCTACTCGATCCGCATGGAGGTGGAGGAGAAGTACTTCGTGACCGCAAGGGGCTGGGAGGATCTCTCCCGGATCCTCTATGCCTATGAGGCGCTGGGGATCCCCATCACGAGGGAGCTTGCCGCGGAGTACCTGCAGGACCCGGAGATCGCAAAGGACTTTGCGGACTACTATGCACTGTATCAGAAGTACCGGGATGACTACAGAACGGAGGACATCCTGGAGGGACACTATGCGGAGAAGTCGCTCCGCATTGCGGCCGCGCCCTTTGATGAAAAGCTCTCCCTGATCGGGCTCCTCACGGACAGCCTGAACCAGGAGTTTATCGCCTATGCGAGGGCCTGCGACACCGAGAAGGAGGTGTTTGCCTCCCTGAAGGCAATGCGGAGCGAAACGGGCGATTTCCCGGGCGTTCTCTCTGAGGAGACCAAAAAGAAGGCACAGGCCCTTCGCAGGGCGCTCGACGCCGGGATCCTCTCCAGGGAGGAGATCCGAAGCAGGAAGGAGACCGTATCCGCGCTGGAAGCGCTGGAGAGGGGACTCAAAGAAAAGCAGGCGGGCGGGGAGCTGCCCTCCTTTGCCGATGCAAAGGCCTGGTTCCAGGAGCGGGAGAGAAAGAGAGGGGAGGAGATCCAGAAGACCGGGTCCCATCTCTCCCACGCCTTTGAGTTCCTCGCCCGCTGCTTTGGCGAGGGACAGGAGATGGTGATCTTTCTGTCGGAGCTTGCCGGCAGCTACTACGCCCTCCGGTTTATCCGGGAGTGCGGGAACGATGCCTATTACCACTACAACCGGCTCCTTCTCTTAAAGGACCGGCAGGAGGAGCTGATAAAAGAGGTGTCAGAGGTGCTGCTGCAGCTCTGAGAAGGATGAGGCAGACATGCGGGATTACGCCACCTGGTACAAGAGAGCGACAGCGGGGATCCGGAGGAGAAAACACGGCGCGGAGCACTTAAATGCCCTGAACCGGATCCTGACCGATGGGATGTATGCGGCCTATCCGCTTCTTCTTGCGGTGCTCCTTGCCCGCGGGACGGCAGCAGGCGGCGCCCTGGAGGGAATGAAACGGGTCTTTCCCTTTGTGCTTGTCCCCGGGAGCTCCTTCGTCCTCCTCTCCCTGATCCGGAAGAGGATCGGCAGAAAGCGGCCATATGAGACGTATGACCTCGATCCCCTTATCCACAAGGAGACGAAGGAAAACTCCATGCCCTCCCGGCACGTGTTCTCCTCGGCGGTGATCTCCATGTGCCTCTTTCGGGTGTGTCCGCCCCTTGGGATCCTGGGGGTTGCTGCGACAGCTCTCTCCGCCCTCGTGCGGGTTCTCGGCGGGGTGCACTACCCGGAGGATGTGGCCGCAGGAGGCCTTGCCGGCATCGCGGCTGGACTCCTCCTGTGGCTGTTTTGAGGAAGAAGGAACAGGTTTTGGCAGCAAGAGAAAAGATGGATATGCTGCACGGGCCGCTTGCGGGGAAGATCGTC
>ONMH01000153.1:0-3829 GCA_900318875.1 uncultured Lachnospiraceae bacterium
TTGCTCACCTGTGGTAGATGCCGGCACAGACTGCATAGACCAGGATGGTCACAACGATGTACAGGGAGTTGGTCGTAGAGATGAAGGAGGATCCCTCCGGATCCCGGACATAGGTCTGCATGGAGAAGGTGGTCGGTGCGGACATGTACATGACAACCGCAAGGGTCATCTCCATGTTTCCGGGGAAGAGTCGTGTCACGGCAAGCACAGCGAGGATGACCGCCACAACCTGAATCAGCACCCGGGAGAGGAGCGGCCGGATGCTGCGGCGCACCTTGGCGGGATTCAGGGAGATGTCATATCCCACCGCAATCAGGATCAGGCAGTTCATCGGCCCCGTAATGAGGTTCTCACAGGCAGTGTAGATCTGGCCGGCGGGCACAGGAAGAAGGGCCTTCACCCAGCCAAGGAGTCCGATGACAACGCCAAAGAGCGCCGCAAGAAAGGCCGGCGTGTGCAGGGCACTCCGGATAAGGGAGGCGGGAGAGGTCTTCTCCCTGCTCTCCTGCTGCTGGAGCATTCCCATCCAGATGGAAAAGCCAAAGAGGAGGCCTGCGATGTCGATGACCGCAATGTTCGACAGGGCATCCTGGCCGCAGATCGTGGCGTAGAGGGGATAGGCGAGCATACCGCCCTCATAGAGGCTCACAAGGAACGGAATGTACTTTGCGGTACTGTCGTGAAAGGTCCGCTTGACGAGAAAGCCTGCCCCGAAGGTTGCCACCTCGATGACGAGGATCACCCCCACCGTGATCCAGGTTCGTGCGGAGTACACGGTCGTAGAGAGGGCATTGAAGATGGCGACGGGGAGCATGATCCGCGACACCACGAACTTGATGTCATCAATTCCCTGTCTGGAGACCCATCCCTGTCTCCTGAGAATCATCCCGAGAAAGATCACCCCGATGACCGGGATGACCGCACTGAGTGTCTGCATATCTCCTCCTCTGCCCTGCGGCACTGTTTCCTTTTATCACAATAAGAAGCATTGTAGCACAGGCAGGAGAAGGAAGCGCCGGGTTTTGCAGCGTGTGTGAAAATCGGCATAAAAAGACAATCCGGGGACATTGCGGTCCGCCGGATTGTCTGAAGCTGTCAGTTCTTTTCGTCCTGCCGGTAGATGCGTGGGACGCGCTTTCCAATGTCGCAGGCAAGTTCATAGTTGAACCTGCCGGAGAGATCGCCGAGCGCCTCGCAGGTGATGGTCTCCTCCCCGTCCGTTCCGATGAGGGTCACAAGGTCTCCCTCCTTCGCACCGGGAATGTCCGAGACATCCACCATCAGCTGGTCCATACAGATGCGGCCGAGAATCGGTGCCCGCTTTCCGCGGATCAGGACATAGCCCTTATTGGAGAGGCTCCTGGGATAGCCGTCACCATAGCCTACAGAGATGGTTGCAACCCTTGTCGTCTTCTCCGTGATGAACGTCCCGCCGTAGCTGATCGCGCGGCCTGCCGGCAGGTACTTGATAAAGACAACGCTGCTGTACCAGGAAAGGGCCGGGCGGAGCGGCACGATGTCCTGCGGCACCTCCTCCGAGGGCCAGAGGCCGTAGACTGTGATGCCCGCACGGACCATGTCCATGTCGTTCTCCGGGAAGCGGATGAGCCCCGCGCTGTTGTCGCAGTGCCGGATCGGGACACGATAGGAGAGTTCCTTCTCGATCCGACCTGTGAAGTGCTTGAAGGCCTGCGCCTGTGTCATCGTGGGATCCGGGGAGAGCATGTCCGCCTTGGCAAAGTGGGTAAAGATACCTTCGACCGTGATGTTCGGAGTCTCCAGCGCCCTTTTGACAAAGGCAAGGCCTTTCTCATCCGGCGTGATGCCGATGCGGGACATGCCGGTGTCCACCGCAAGGTGGATGGGCATTGTGACACCGGCCTTTTCTGCTGCCTTCGAGAGTTCCTCCAGCTGATCCTCCCGGAACACCGCCGGGCGGATGCCAAGCCGCGCCTCCTCCTCATAGCAGTCGGGGAAGGTGTAGCCGAGAACCAGGATGGGCTTTTGGATGCCGGCCTCCCGAAGCTCTGCCGCCTCTCCGAATGTCGCGGTGCAGAAGCCCCAGACGTAGGGGAGCGGCTCCAGAACAGCCGCGATCTGTTTTGCGCCATGCCCGTAGCCGTCCGTCTTGATGACCGCCGCCATCTTCGTGCCGGGGGCCGTGTTTCCGTGCATGGCCTCCATGTTTGCCGCAATGGCAGAGAGATCAATTTCTACGAATGTCCTGTCCTTCCCCAGCATGTCTGCCTCCCTGGCCGCAAAGCGGCCGTGCCGCTTTTGCGGCCTGTGGTATCACTTCAGTTCCTGCTCTTTGCAACGCCGCTTCTGTCGATTGCCTGCACCGCAAGGCGGATCTTCTCCGGGGGCAGGGTCAGGGCAAAGCGCACGTATCCCGCGCCGAGCGGACCGAAGGATTCCCCGGGCGTTGCGATGACGCCGGCCTTCGTCATCATCTCCTCCACGAACTGCATGGACGTGCCGTGTCCCTCCGGGATCTTCGCCCAGACAAACATGCTGCCATGGCTGTCCGGGACATCCCAGCCGATCGCGCGAAGGCCGCCGCAGAGGGCATCCCTTCTCTCCTGGTAGTCCCAACACTGCTTTTTGACGGTCGTCTCCAGAGGTCCTGTCAGTGCTGCCACGGCTGCCTTCTGGATCGGCAGAAACATGCCGAAGTCGATCTGGCCCCGGAGCTTTCGGAATGCCGCAACCACATCGGGTCTTCCGATGCAGAAGCTGATCCTCGCGCCGGTCAGGTCAAAGCTCTTGGAGAGGGAGAAGAACTCCACACCCACCTCGGCTGCGCCCTCGTGGGCGAGGAAGGAGCCGCCGTAGACGCCGTCGAAGATGATGTCGCTGTAGGCGTTGTCATGGACGATCAGGACGTCGTACTTCTTTGCAAAGGCGATGAGCTCCTCATAGATTCCCTTGGTGGCAACGGAGCCGGTGGGGTTCGAGGGGAGGGAGACGATCATGTACTTTGCCCGCTTTGCCACATCCTCCGGGATCTCACTCACCCGGGGAAGGAAGCCGGTCTCTGCCGTCATCGGATAGTACCAGGGCTCTGCGCCCGCCATCTGCGCTCCTGCGATGAACACCGGATAGCAGGGAGAGGGCAGAATCACCGTGTCTCCCTCGTCGCACAGGCACAGCGGCAGATGCCCCATGCCCTCCTCGGAACCATAGCAGCTGCAGACCATGTCCGGCGTGATGGCAACACCGTATCTTCTCTTATAATAGCTGCACACCGCATCCAGCATCTCCGGCGTATCGCGCAGCGCGTACTTCCAGTTGTCCGGGTCCTTTGCCGCCTCGATCAGGGCATTGCGGATGTACTCCGGCGTCGGGAAGTCCGGTGTCCCCACGGAGAGGTTGTAGATGGTCTTCCCCTGTGCCTCAAGTTCCAGTTTCTTCTCATTCAGGGAGGCAAAGATCTCATCCCCGAACCGGTCCATTCGTTTGCTGAACTGCATTTGGTGCCTTCTTTCGTTTGGATTTCTATTTTGCCTGTTATGATACTCCTTTTTCCGTCAAAAGGATATGCAAAACAGGAGGAGCGCCGCCTTTCCGGCAGTGTACCTCTCCTGTTTCTCTGCATTTCCCGAAATGTCTCTTGCCTCTGTCCCTTACTCGAGCCCGAAGGCACTGGTGTAGAGCTGGTAACAGGTGCCCTTCTGCCCCAGGAGCTGCTCGTGGGCGCCGCGCTCGATGATGTGGCCCTGGTCAAGGACCATGATCGCATTGCTGTTGCGGACTGTGGAGAGCCGGTGGGCAATGACGAACACCGTCCTGCCCTTCATCAGGTTGTCCATGCCCTGCTGCACCGAGG
>ONMH01000153.1:3840-4192 GCA_900318875.1 uncultured Lachnospiraceae bacterium
CGGCGACGGCCGCCCTCGCAATCGAGAGGAGCTGCGCTAGCCCTGGGAGAGCCTTGCGCCGTTTCCGGTCAGCATCGTCTGATAGCCGTCCGGCAGGCGTCGGATGATGTCGTCCGCATTGGCCAGCTTTGCACCGGCGATGCACTCCACATCCGTCGCATCGAGTCTGCCATAGCGGATGTTTTCCATGACGGTCCCGGTGAAGAGGTTCACGTCCTGCAGCACCATGCCGAGGGATCTGCGCAGATCCGGCTTCCTGATCTACCCGTTGCTGATCCCGTCGTACCGGATTCCTGCTATACTGCATTGATTTTGAACAATCGGCAATAGATCGCAGCAAATGCATCAAGAG
>ONMH01000157.1 GCA_900318875.1 uncultured Lachnospiraceae bacterium
AATTGCAGTGACCTATGACAATGCAGACGGAGAGATCTTCCAGCACTTCGGAAGGACGGAGCATTTCAAAGTTTATGAAGTTTCGGATGGAAAGGTGACAGGAAGCTCTGTGGTCAGTACGAACGGACAGGGACACGGCGCCCTTGCGGGGGTGCTGCAGGGCCTCCATGCGGACGTTCTGATCTGCGGCGGTATCGGGGGCGGTGCCCAGATGGCCCTTGCGGATGCCGGCATCAGGCTCTTTGGCGGCTGCAGCGGCAGGGCAGATGATGCGGTGCAGGCCTTCCTTGCGGGGAACCTCTCCTATCAGGAGGATGTGCGCTGCGAACACCACGACCATGCACACGGAGAGGGCGGCTGCGGCGGTGGCTGCCATGAGCACGCCTGAGGGAAAACAGGGCTTCCACGGTATGATATAATGACCTCATAAGAGAGGTTTGATTCCGTGACGACAGAGGCAGAGGCAAAGACAATGGAAACAGGTGGGACAGAGAAGAGCCGGCACACCCATCCCCACGGGGAGGAGGCAGTCCACTCCCACACCCACGACCCGGAGGAGATCCGGGCGATCATCAACCGGCTATCCCGGTCCATCGGGCATCTGGAGTCGGTAAAGCGGATGCTCGAGGACGGAAAGGACTGCGCGGATGTGTTGATTCAGCTCTCTGCAGTCCGCTCCGAGATCAACAATGCGGGCAAGCTCCTCTTAAAGGAGCACATGGAGCACTGCATTGTGGAGGCTGTGGAGCAGAACGACACCGCGTCCATCGAAAAGATGAACAAGGCGATTGACATGTTTATGAAGTGAGAACCAGACATGGGCCGGACTTCGGCTCATGTCATTTTTGACATTGGAGAAAGAGGATGGATGGGCAGAAAAACAATCAGAGCAGGCCGCGGACCTATGCTGCCATCGATCTTAAGTCCTTCTATGCCTCGGTCGAGTGCAGGGAGCGAGACCTGGATCCTTTGACGGCAAACCTCGTCGTTGCGGATGCCTCCCGCACGGAGAAGACGATCTGCCTTGCGGTGTCTCCGGCGCTCAAAGCCCGGGGGATCCCTGGGCGGCCGCGCCTGTTTGAGGTAAACCAGAAGGTGGAGAACTTAAACCGCGCCCGCATCCATGACAACGGGGGAAGGCCCCTTACGGGTGTGTCCGCGGATGACAGGGAACTGAAAGAAAATCCCTCCCTTGCGATCTCCTTCGTCATTGCCCCGCCGCAGATGGCAAAGTACATGGAGATCAGCACGCAGATCTATGACGTGTACCTCAGATACATCGCCCCGGAGGACATTCATGTCTACTCGATCGACGAGGTGATCATGGACCTTTCGGACTACCTGGGAACCTATGAGATGACGGCGGAGGAGCTTGTCCGGACCATGATCCGGGACGTCTATGCAAAGACCGGCATCACGGCTACCGGCGGCATCGGGACAAACATGTACCTCGCGAAGATCGCGATGGACATCATCGCCAAGCACATGCCGGCGGATGAGAACGGGGTGCGGATGGCAGCCCTCGACGAGAGAACCTACCGCCGGTATCTCTGGACCCACCGGCCGCTGACCGACTTCTGGCGGGTCGGCCGCGGCATTGCGGACAGGCTGGAAAAGTACGGGATCTTCACGATGGGGGACCTCGCAAGAACCAGTATCGAGGACGAGGACCTTCTGTACCACCTGTTCGGCGTCAACGCGGAGTTTCTCATCGACCACGCCTGGGGATGGGAGCCCTGCACGATGGATGCGATCAAGAGCTATCAACCCAAGGACACCAGCACCGGCCAGGGGCAGGTTCTGCACTGTGCGACCGCACCGGGACAGGCACGCCTCATCCTGAAGGAGATGGCGGATGCCCTCTCCCTGGACCTTGCCGCAAAGCATCAGGTGACGGACCAGCTCGTTCTGAATATCGCCTATGACAGGACGAGTCTCGACGATCCCGACGCGGCTGCGTCCTATCATGGAGAGTTGGAGACAGACTGGTACGGAAGGGTGGTGCCCCGTCATGCCCACGGGACGGAGAACCTCGGCAGCTTCACCGCCTCCACCCGGCTTCTCGACGAGGCGGCGGTGCGCCTTTATGACAGGATCTGCCATCCCGCCCTCCTTGTGCGGAAGCTCTACCTGACGGCAGGCCATGTGCGGCAGAAGGAAGAAGAGGGAGAGTATCACCAGATGGACCTCTTTGCGGACTATGGGGAGGCCGGGCGAAAGAAGCAGGAGGAAGAGGAAAAGCGCAGAAAGGAGGAGAGGCTCCAGAGCGCGGTCCTGGACCTCAAGAAGAAATTCGGAAAGAATGCGGTCTTAAAGGGCATGGACCTGGAGGAGGGTGCCACCATGCGGGAGAGAAATGGCCAGATTGGAGGACACCGGGCATGAGAGATCTGGAGGAGAGCCTCAAAAACAGCTGGCACAACGTGCGCGGCGCCTCGATCCAGGAGATGGAAGAGGGGGAGAGGGAGGCACTTCTTCGCTACGGCGACATCATCGACCTCCCGCACCACGAGTCCAGGACAAGGCCCCACCAGCCCATGGCGCTTCGCGCCGCCCAGTTTGCGCCCTTTGCGGCACTCACCGGTTACGGCGATGCGATCCGGGAGACCGCAAGGAGGACCGAAACGCGCCCGGAGCTGGAGGAGGACAAAAAGGAGGAGCTTGACAGAAAGCTCGCGGAACTCCTGCAGTCGGAAAGCAGAACAGCCCTTCTCACCGTCTTTGTTCCGGATGAGAAAAAGGAGGGCGGCCGCATCGAAAAGAGAGTCGTGACGGCAGCAGGAATCCTTCCGCAGAAGCGGATTCTTTTGACGGAAGGCGAGGACAGGATCCCGATCTCAGACATCCTGGACATGGAGCCGGCGCCAGAGGACGGATGACAAAGGAGAAAACAGATGGATGTGATTGTTGTAACGCGGGACCAGGTGCCGGGAGGGAGGCTCTCTTCCTTTGAGAGTGCCCTGACCGGGGCGGGAGAACTGCTCCCGGAGGGGGATGTTCTGATTGCCCTTGCAGAGACAGAACCCGCGGCAGAGGGCTCTGTCCTGATCGACGGGAGGGCGCCGCACAGGGCGCAGCTTTTTCTGATCAGCCTTCCGGGAACGCCGGAGGAGCTGCTGGAAGCGCTTGTGAGCAGTCTTCTGCAGCGCCTTTTCGGGCAGGGGGTTACGCTGGTTCTTGCCACAGCCCCGGAGGGGGAGGGAGCGTACGCACGCGCTCTCGAGGCCTGCGGTTTTGAGAAGCGGGGAACGATTCCCGGATACGAAAGAAAAGACGATGGTTTCCTCGATGCGGACCTTTACGCCCTTGACCTTCGGGAGAAAGAGGACGACGGGGACGAAAAGCAGCGGACCTATGTCATCTCGATGCTGCGGGACGGCTACGACGATGGGAACATCGCCTATTTCTGCGGCGTGGAGGAGACGTATGTCCACGCGGTGCGGGAGGAGCTTGGGATCCCGGAGCCGGAGTGAGGCGGAAGAAAGAGATCCGACAGCAGGGAATTGCAAACGGGAAGACTGCAGAAAGAAATGTAAGCCAATTAGTGAACTACCCGCAGTTAAAACTGCGGGCTTCGGTGGTTTTTCCACCTCATTTGAGTTGCCTTCAACGGTGTCTTATACACAGAGGGCTGTGATGCGCCGGAAATCTCGGGCCTAGCCCCATCCGAACCGGATGGTTGGTGCGCCGTTGCTTCTCTATTCACCGCTTTCGCGGGCAGTCACGGC
>ONMH01000158.1 GCA_900318875.1 uncultured Lachnospiraceae bacterium
GGGTAACTGGTATCACTCTTTTTAGTGTTCGAAGGAACGCGCAGCCATCTCCGCAGGAGATGTTCAAGGGGGTTGGGGGTGCTTCTCCAACGAGCGAAAATTGGCTTTGTATAACAAAGACACTGTTCGCACAGTAACTCAAGTAATTGTTTGACTGCAAAATTTATTACCGGATGAAGTATCCGGAAGGGTCTATGTCCTGAATATGATTTATGCAAAGCGTGATCAGCTCAAGGCCATAAACAAAATGAATCTCTATGACTGTCAAAAGGCAGCTCTCCATTAGAGGGCTGCTTTTATCTGTCTGCGCGTTCGCGGTGTATCTTCTCGTGACACGAACGACAAAGACTCATAAGGTTGGACTCGTCATTTGATCCTTCCTCGGCGAGAGAAACTGAAATGGCCGGATGGGCACACAACTCTCACTAAGCCGTTTCTTGCCGGTCAAAGTGAAGACGGCAGGAATATCTGGAAGGAGGAGAAGACAACTGTCAGGAATCGTGAATTGAAATCCATGGTCGAGTTCTACAAAAAGGATCTGGTCCCGAAATACGATATTCCGGAGATTTGATCCGGCGGGCAGCACATGCTGCCCCATACATCTGAAACAGGCAGAAAAGCCTTCTCGCATTGTCAAGCAGGGCAATCCAGAGTAAACTGCGAGCACGGGTGCGAAACTTTAAAAAAATTTCAATTTCGGAAGTGACAGTATGAAATATATTGAAAGACCAGAATATATGCAGCGGCTTCTTGATCTTATGGGTCCCCGGATATCAAGATCATTACCGGAGTGCGCCGCAGCGGCAAGTCTGAATTGATGAAAGCTTATATCCGCAGAATCAGAGAGATGCAGCCAGAGGCCAATATTATCTTTGTGGATTTCTCATGCTCTGTATGATTACATTGAAAGCCATTATGCGGCCGGAAAAAAGAACTATGTATTCGTGGATGAAGTGCAACTGTGCGAGAAGTTTGAGCTTGCGATCAACAGCCTGCATTCTTCCCGGAAATATGATCTCTTTCAAAAACGGCAGAGTACTACGTCCATTTGTCAAAATGGGCGTGGGTGAATGCCGTCACTGATTCTGAATATACGTTTTGATATGAGTCAGACTGTTTTCACTGACCGAAGTAACAAAATAGCTGTCGTTTACGGGCAAATCTGCTTGTCTTGGTTTTGATGACATTTACCAGTTCACCAACACAGGTAAATAGAAGCAGACCTGTTGAGAAGGGAAGGATCCGGAATACGCCGATCTATTGTATACCGGAAGATAGATACCATAAAATACAAGAAACAGCTGCCGCAAACTTTTCCTGAGAGACTCAGCGCGTCTGGTGTGCAAGACGCTTTTCTTTATAGAGAAATTGATCTGCCTCCCTGGTCAGATCTGCGGGGGTCACTTGGGACGAGGTACAGAGCGCATAGCCAACGCTGATGGAGAGGTCATAGGGCAGATCTTTATTTCTGGCGCTGTCTGCCACCTCCTTCTGCAGAAACTTCCGAAAGGCGTCCACAGGTTCTGCCGCCTGTCGGGGACAGAGGATCAGGAACTCATCTCCGCCCCAGCGGGAGAGAAACAACGGATACTTTGCAGCGGCATCCATCAGGGACGCCGCAATAGTCTGCAGCGCCCGGTCTCCCTCCATGTGTCCGTACCGGTCGTTGATCAGCTTGAAGCAGTTGACGTCAATCATGAATAGGTAGAAGCCATCGGAGGGCGTTACCTTCTCGATGTACTCTTCCAGGATCTGGTCTGAGCGTCTGCGGTTGTTCAGGCCCGTCAGTGCATCGGTATTGATCTGCATCTCCTGTACGTTGACGAAGAACAGCAGGAGAGCGGAGAGAATGCTCGGTGCCATGGCGGGGGTATTCGGAATGATGCTGTCGAGCACACCGGCAACAAACGGGAAGAGGACAAAGGTAATCATGGTAAAATAGCCCTTCTTTGCGCTCCTGGACTTTGTATGGATCGATTCGGAAATGGCAGAGATGGTGACCAGAATCAGATAGATGAAGTCCAGCCCCATGACCAGGCCGTAGAGCGGACCATGGTAATCCGCTGCGGGATTGCTGTAAAAGATCAGGCTGGTGCGCGGGGAGGAAAGGATCAGGATGACAGAGAAGAACATCGGAGCACTGGTGACGGGGAAAAACCACCTGCTGCGGAGGTTTCTGCGCTTGAGCCGGACTTCCGCAAACAGAAACCAGACATAGCAGATCACAGGCTGGCACGAAATGCCGATGGCATTCAGTACGCTGCGCACCTGATACGGGATGGGGAGGAGACTGCTCGCGGCCAGTTCCCACAGGCTGTCATTGATAAGATACAGTCCAAAGATGATAAGCAGGAGTTTGAACAAGTGGATCTCCAGAGAGCCTGCGAGATCATTCCCGGTGTGAAAGTAGAGGATGGCAGCGCACAGGAGACAGCTCAGGTTGATGATCAGATAATTTGTTGCAGCAAGGGACATCCTGCACCTCTTTCTTAATTCTGCTTGTAGTCGCAATATGTATTTTACTCCTATGTAAATGATTTCAATGAAAATTCAATGAAATCCTGGAAAAATCGGCAGAATTCTGCCTTTGAGTGCAGTTTCTCCCCACTTTTCGGGCGACAGTTTTCTGCGATCCTGTCGGAAGAGGAAGGTCTTCCTGGAGAATCATCGTACAACTGGGAGAAAAACGGTGCTTTGGGTATCATGAGGGCTCGTGCTGCCGATGATCATCCGGTATCTCACCAACACGGCGATTGAGAACGCCGCGCTACTTTCGGTTAAGATCGTGGCGGAGCTGGCGCTTTTGTACTTTCTGCTCTGCGTTGTCGATACACTGGCGGCTTTTTACATGGCCTACCAGGGACATGTTATGGGAACCCATATCGAGACCGACTGCGGCGCGATGCCGATCATCATCTGATTCGGCTCTCTGATACCTAGTTCAGCAGCACCAAGGTCGGTCAGATCATGAGCCGGATTACCACGGATCTGTTTGATGATCCTGGTGCAGTTCTCCTGGAAAACTCGAGGGGAGAGATCTGTTTCCGCGATGTGAGCTTTGCGTACCCGGACGACCGCAACCGGGTGTTCCGCAAGCTCAACCTGGCGATTCATCCCAGGGAGAAGGTCGCTATTGTCGGTCCTTCAGGAGGCGGCAAGACAACACTCTGCAACCTGATTCCCCGCTTCTACGATGTTACTGGGGGGAGATCACGCTGGACAGCCGAAACATCCGCAGCTATCGCCTTCGGTCTCTGCGCGGCAGCATCGGCATGGTCCAGCAGGACGTTTATCTCTTTTTCGACACGTTCTATGAGAACATCGTCTACGGAAGACCCGGTGCCCGGAGAGAGGAGGTGGAGGACGCGGCGCGCGCAGCCGGTGCGGATGCCTTTATCCGGCAGCTGAAGGACGGCTATGACACCTACATCGGGGAGCGCGGGGTCAAGCTCTCCGGCGGCCAGAAGCAGCGTATCTCCATCGCCCGCGTGTTCTTAAAGAACCCGCCGGTCATCATCCTCGACGAGGCAACCTCCGCTCTCGACGACGAGAGCGAGTACGAGGTCGCAAAGTCCCTCGCTTCCCTGTCTGTCGGGCGAACCACGATCACGATTGCTCACAGGCTCAGCAGCATCGTCCACTCTGACCGCATCCTGGTGCTGACCGAGGACGGCATCGTGGAGGAGGGAACCCATGAGCAGCTGATGGAAAAGGGAGGGCTGTACAGCGAGCTCTACAGAAGGGCAAATGAAATCCGGTGAGGATCGGAAAACGGAGAAGACAGCAAGGCGGCGGGGCATCGAAAAACCGGTGCTCCGCCGCCTGTCCTTCTGAAAAAACAGAAACGCATCCGCCCCGTGCCGGAGAGAAACGGAGAACAGAACCGGAAAGAAAC
The DNA here is from genome assembly GCA_900318875.1 of uncultured Lachnospiraceae bacterium. Taxonomy (GTDB): domain Bacteria; phylum Bacillota; class Clostridia; order Lachnospirales; family Lachnospiraceae; genus CAG-791. The sequence continues at coordinate 3,896 of ONMH01000158.1, forward strand.
TGCGGTCAGAATGTATCGCCCGGCACCACGCAGGCCCGGATGCGGAAACAGTATTCCCGAACATCGTCCATCCTGCGGATGCCGACAAGGTACCCGGTGGTGCCGCTGATAAAAATGCGGCCGTGCAGCCTTGCATAGCGCATCATCGGGAACAGCTGCCGCACCCGGATGGTGTCAAGACTGCGAAGGGATACGAGCTGCCCGATGCACATGCCGCCCGGCACCAGACTGCAGTGCTCCGGTGCCGGGATGTGCATCTCCTCAAGGAGATACTGGTAGGTGCCAACACCGGCGCGGATGGGAACCGTGCGGTCCTCCAAAGGGCCGTTCAGCACCTCCTTCGCAACCAGCAGAGAGGGCGTTGCCATGCGGTAAAATGCGGGCGGCAGGTTTTCGGACAGGATGTCCTTCTCATAGAAGTCCAGCTTGTCGTCAATGGCCTGGAACTCCCGGACGCTGTCTCCATCTTTCTGCATGCTCTCCGTCAGGTGCTGCTTCTCAAAGTCGAGAAACCGGAGCTGCTCCTCCAGCTCATGGATCTTTGCCTGGATCCTGCAGGACTCCCGGTCCAGGAGCGAGAGCATCCGGCCAGGGTCAGATGCTTCAAAGAGCGTATCGATGTCCTCCAGAGACATGGAAAAGCCCCGGAGCTTCCTAAGATAGGCAAGGCTCACCAGATCCTCTGCCGTGTAGTCGTAATACCCGTTTTTCTCCTTCACCGGGTGCAGAAACCCTTTCAGCCGATAGGAGCGAATTGTCGCCGCATTGATCCCGGAAATCCGTGAAAGCTCTGTAATTTTCATCAAAATCACTCCCGTGAAAAGCTCTTTTTCCGTCACTTGACCCTGTATCCGGTGCAGGGTTTACGATTTCACTATACAGGTTTGCTGGTTACCAGACAACAGACAAGGGAGGTAAGAGTATGAAAAGAGCAGTAGTAGCGATGCTCATCGCTGCCATGGCAGTCTCTGCCGTGGGCTGCGGGAGCAGCACAGGCGGCGATTCCGGCTCTGCAGCAAGTTCTGCAGCGACGGAAGAGGCGCGCTTTCCGGCAGGCACTTACACCGGAACCGCGCAGGGCAAGAACGGAGATGTGACCGTGGAGGTTACGCTCTCGGACTCCGCCATCACGGATGTGAAGGTGACGGAGCAGAGCGAGACAGAGGGGATTGCAGACGGCGCCCTGGAGACGGTCCCGAAGGAGATCGTGGACAGCCAGTCCCTTTCAGTTGACGCCGTATCCGGCGCAACGATCACGAGCAACGCCATCATCGAGGCGGCAAAGGCAGCCCTCGAGTCTGCCGGGGTGGATGTCAGCACCCTGACTGCGGCAGCAGACACTGCTTCCACGGAGTCTTCTGAGGCAGTACCGCTCACCTTTACCGCGGGAACCTACACCGGGACGGCAGACGGATACAATGGGCCGATCAACCTGTCCGTCACCTTCTCGGAGAACGGCATCACGAACATCGACTACTCCGACAACGTGGAGACGACCCATATCGGCGCGCCCGCCTTCCCCTACCTGGTGGAGGATGCGATTGCAGCCAACGGGTCCGGCATCGACTCTGTCACCGGTGCCACATTTACGTCGATGGGCTTCAGGAATGCGCTGGCGGATGCGGCAGAGCAGGCGGGCGTGAGCGACCTCGATGCCTTCAAGTCCAACAAGGTGGTGCATGAGGCCCAGGCGGACATCGACGAGACTTACGATGTCGTGGTCGTCGGCGCAGGCGGCGCCGGCATGGCCGCTGCCGTGCAGGCAGCGCAGAACGGGGACTCCGTCGCCGTGATCGAGGAGAACTGTGAAATCGGCGGCAACACCGTCGCCTCCGGCGGCCAGTTCCAGTCCGTGCAGAAGTACCTGGTCTGGGACGAGGACGATCCGGATGCCAAAACCGGCGAGTACAAAGGTGTCACGTATGACAAGATCAAGGAGGCGTCCGGCAACATCTCCATCCTGAAGACCATCCTGGACTGGAAGGAGGATCCGTTTGATCCCGACTACTTCAAGGATCACGAGTTCGTCGCGGGCGACATCAAGACCCTCTCCCAGGCGGGCGTCCACGAGGAGTATCTGCCGACACTCCAGGCACTCAAGAAGGAGATCCAGGCCTATCTCGACTGGGCACAGCCAAAGCTCGATGCGGGCATTGCGGAGACCGAGCTGACGCTGTTCTCGACGATCAATCTGCATATCTTCCAGACCTACTACGGAGGACTGCGGCCCAACGCAGAGGGCACGGAGTGGGTCTACGGCGACTATGATCTCGTCTCCCAGTTCGTGAACGGCGGACAGGATCTGAAGGGCTGGCTTGAGGACCAGGGTGCCCTATTCAACGAGTCCATTCAGCCGACCATCGTCGGTGCACTCTGGAACCGCGAGAACGACTTCATGGGGTGCGATCTGGACGGCGACTGCTCCGCACCACGGCAAAGGCGCTGCTGCAGGACGGCGACAGGATCACCGGCGTGGAGGCAGAGCAGTATGACGGCACCAAGGTCACCCTGCACGCCAACAAGGGCGTTGTGCTGGCGACCGGCGGATATGCCGCCAACATCCAGCGCGTCATGGAGACCGACGACTACTGGCCGGAGGGATCCATCACGAGCAGCACCAGGACCACGAACCGCTCCTCCCTGCAGGGCGACGGCATCGACATGGCAGAGGCAGTCGGCGCAGGAACCACTGGCCTTGCCTTCACGCAGATGATGCCCATCTCCTGGGTGGACAACGGAAACCTGGCATTCGGCGGCGGTGACTACGCGATCTACATCTCCCCGGAGACCGGAAAGCGCTATGTCAATGAGACCGGCGAACGCGATGTCCTCTCCCTGGGAGAGTTTAAGAACGGCATCTCCTACGACGGCTCCAACGGCACCATCATCGAGATCGCAAACGCAAGCCATAGCGTCCCCGGACCCTATCCTTACGGCACACCGGATACGCCGGATACCTTCGACATGGATGTGGAGAACCGCCAGTACACCCGCACCGTGGATCAGCTGGATGACCTGTTCAGGGAGCTGGGGCTTACCTGCACCGGCGACGAAGTTCGTGCCACGATCGAGGAGTATGACAAGGCGCTCATGGAGGGCAGGTCCGAGGAGCTCGATCCGCCCAAGACCGGCTGGACCTCTCTGATCGGCAGCGCAGACAAGGATGACAACGGCAACTACATCGAGGACACCTATACCCTCGACGGGGTCAGGCTCAAGATTCGCCTGCTCGCACCCTCCACGCACCACACCATGGGCGGTGTCACGGTCGATGACCAGCGCCATGTGCTCGATACGGACGGCAGTGTCATCTCCGGCCTCTATGCAGCAGGAGAGGTGACAGGAGGCATCCACGGCGGCAACCGCCTCGGCGGAAATGCCATCGTTGAGATCTTCGTCTCCGGCCGCACCGCAGCCAACACCATCGACGCAGACAACAAGTAATCCGAAAACCGTTCTTTGCGGACATCCGGACCTCTTCGGGGGCCCGGATGTCTTTTTGACAGGGAGAATCCAGGAGAAGAGAACCCTGGAAAGGAGCGAAAGAATGGGGCAGAAACAGAATACGGAAATCCGGCAGGAGGAATCGCCGGAGGAAGTCCGGGAGAGCATAGAAACGGGAGAAATCGTCATTCTGGAGATTGGTTCAGCTGACGGCGCCCCTGCACCGCTCCGCATGGTGCTGGGCTCCCAGGTACTTTCTGCGACCATCGATCGCCTGGAGGAGCGGCTTGCGGACTACCGGAGGCAGACGGCGCTTGCTCACAGCTTTTCTGATTCTGCTCTGCCCTCTTTACTGCCGGCCCTCCCGGCGCTTTGCTCTGCAGGGGAGACAGGTGGGGGAGAAGGCGTCATTCTGACATCTGTTGTGGTGATGTGCCCCGGTCAGGCACCGGAACCAGCTTCTGCAAAGAGCGGTGCGTAACTGTGCGTACTTTTCTTTTTCCGGAGAACCGGGTACATTTGTCTTACAGGCAAAACAGGAAGTGCACAAAGATGGTGCACCGGAGAGGATGCCGGAAAGGAAGGCAAAAGACATGAGCAGCATTTACCACAGAATCAGTGTGCGGAAGTTTATGGACAGGAAAGTGGAGAGGGAAAAACTCGAGGAGCTCCTTCGCGCCGGCATGCAGGCTCCCAGCGCGGGAGATCAGCAGCCCTGGGAGTTCTATCAAAAACGGCAGAGTACCACGTCCATTTGTCAAAATGGGCGTGGGTGAATGCCGTCACTGATTCTGAATATACGTTTTGATATTGGTCAGACTGTTTTCACTGACCGAAGTAACAAAATAGCTGTCGCTCCAAAACAACGGTTTCCAATAGTACGGTTTCAAAAGAGTGTCACCATACTGTTTACG
>ONMH01000160.1 GCA_900318875.1 uncultured Lachnospiraceae bacterium
CCGGGGGAGGGCTCGCCGTACCCGGGGAGCAGTACGTCCCCTCCCCCGCCGGGGTTGCTCCTACTCCGGTAATGGTATTACAAGTGCGGATCTGCGCAGCAGATTCTCCTTAAAGGAAATATATGATTTCCTCAGGAAAGAATCTATATTTCTTCATATTCCCCAGCAGACTTTTGATTTTGTCATTTTCTTTCCCTGTCTTTTGTTCTGTTTCGTGATTTTCAATCATCATTTCACAGGCTTTCCGTTTATCTTGTGAGATAAGGTATCAATCACTTTTTCCCTCCTGATTTTGCCATATCCCTCTTTTGTCCTCCGTGTATTTCCGTTTCTCTCATTTTTGTGCTATAATAATAAAATCCGAAAAACCGATATCCCCTGCTCTTCTTTTCCGGCTTGAAATCCCTGTTTCCGCGGCAGCCCTGCCGGAGGCCGGACGCACAGGAGGATGCATGGATTTTTTAAAGAGTGATGTCAGAACGATATACCAAAGGTACCTGCTGCCGACCCTCGGCTCTGCCCTGGCGATGTCCATCTACAGCATCGTGGACACGATGGCAGTGGGGCGGTATGCGGGGCCCGCGGGCACCGCTGCCCTCGCCGTGGTCAACCCGGTCTATGTCATCATGGTCGTCATCGCCTTCCTCTGCGCCACCGGAGGGAGCGTGCGCTTTGGCAACGCCCTGGGAAGGGGCGACAGGAGAGAGGCAAACGCCTACTTCTGCGCCTCCCTGGTCCTGTGCGCCCTCATGACCGCCCTCACCTGGATTCTCCTTCTCTTACGGTACCGGGAGATCTTTGTCTTCTTCGGCGCAAATGAGGAGATTCTCCCCGTCGCCTCGGAATACGGGATCTGGATCATCCGCTTCTTCCCGGTGATCGTCGTCCCGGACTTTCTGGCGTCCTTCCTCCGGATGGACGGGGATCCCCACCGGGCACTTGCCGCCGTCATAACGGGCGGGTGCCTGAACATGTTTCTGGACTGGTTTCTGGTCTTCCCGATGGGGATGGGGGTGGAGGGTGCTGCCATTGCCACGGTGATCGGCACCTGTCTTCAGTGCGTCATCATGCTCTCCCACTTTTTCTCCCCGAAAAACCACCTGCACCTCGCCCGCTTTTCTTCTCCCTGCAAAACCATGGGCCGCATCATCTCCTCCGGGATCTCCGCCTCCGTGCTGGATCTTGGAAACGTGGTTCTTGCCCTTGTCATGAACCGGCAGATCATGTGCTATGGCAGCACTGCGGTTCTCGGGGTCTACGGCGTCATCAGCACCATTGCCATCCTGTTTCAGGCGCTGTTTGCTGGGGTCGGACAGACCATTCAGCCTGGCGTCTCCGTCAACTGCGGGGCAGGGCTCTGGGACCGGGCAGAGAAATTCTACCGCTGCGGCATTCTGACCGCCCTTGGCATGGGCGCTGCCTTTGCGCTCCTCGGGGAGCTGTTTCCCACAGCACTCATCCGACTGTTCATGAAGACGACACCGGAGGTTTTGGAGGCGGCGCCGGCCTTTGTGCGCAGCTATTTTCCGAGCTTTCTGTTTCTTGGGTATGTTGTGGTCACCATCTACTACCTGCAGTCCGTGCTGCAGAAGAGGGCCGCAGCACTCCTCTCCTTCCTCCGTGCCTTTGTCCTGCCGGAGATTCTTCTTCTCGCCCTGCCTTCCCTCTTTGGCCTTCCTGGCGTGTATGCGTCACTCCCCGTCGCCGAGTTCCTGCTCGCTGTCCTGGCCTTTTTCTTTCAAAGGAGAATCGATCGCAGGGGATGAGACAGAAAAAGAGGCAGAGCACCGGATACCCGGAGCGCTCTGCCCCTTTGCATTTTTCAAAAACCAGGATCACCCGTTCCCGAGAAGCTCCCTGTACCGGTCGGCCGTCTCTGCCATCGCGTGCCGGTTCTGGGCATCCAGGACGGCCTTTCGGAAAGCGGGATCCGCCGCAGCCTGCCGCACCGCCTTGCAGAGGGCCTGCCTTCCCTCCCCGGTCTTTGGGAAGAGGGCGGCATCCGGCACCAGCTGCCGGTTGTGGGCCGTGTCCAGGTAGCCGAAGAGCAGCATCGAGGAGAGAAAGCTCTCCTTTACCGCCCCCAGGATCTCGGTCCCCTCGCAGATGTCGAGAAGGCACCCGCAGGAGAGAAACAGGCTCTGCGCCTTTGCGGAAGAGATTCCGGGATACAGGCGGATGTTAGGGCGGCTTCCCATGGCCTGGAGCTTTTCCGACATCTCCGTGACCGCCGCCACGTGGATCGTGAACTCCGGAAGGCTGTCCGCGATCTCCCCGAGCTCAAAGATCTGATCGCTGTTTGTCATGACAAGGATATCCTGAAAGCCCAGGTTCCCGATCCGCCGGTAGGGATAGAGGTATCCCAGAGCAGTCAGCGCCCGCCCAGCCGCCTCCGGGTCTTTGATGTCCTTTCCGAAACGATTCTGATCCCGCACCTTCTCCCGGAGCTTCTCATAGGCCTCCCGGGTCTGCACAAAGATCCTTGCCCGGTCCCCGCGGCTGTTCAAAAGCTGCACCATATTTCCGGGGATCGTGTCGAGGATCTTCTCCTGCCAGAACAGGGCATCCCGCACCTCGAGGTGATTCTTCCGGTAGGCAGAGGCCGCAAAGTATGGTGCCGCCAGGGAGTTGTAGAAGATCCGCTCCGGCGAGAGCGCCTCCAGAAATGCCGCGGCAAAGTCCTCATTGGACGCATAGATCTTCTCGGTGCCATGCTCCCGCACAAGGAGCGTGCCTGTGACGAGGTTTCTCGTGATCACCTCTTTTCCGGAGGGCGTGAAGTAGGAGCGCAGAACCGGCTTTTCCTCCTTCGAGAGGACAGTGGTGGCAAAGTGCCGCCCCTGCCGGTTGTAGTGGTCCGAAAAGCGAACCTTCCCGTCCCGGTCCAGCCAGTCCACGATGTGCACAAAGCGGCCGCCCGCCTCTTTTCCCCGCCTGCAGTAGCAGATCCTGCCGCGCACGGTCTCACAGTCGACGATCTCGCCCCCGCTCCCGGTGCCCCGGATCTCCCAGTACTTTGGCACCGGCACCCGGTCAAAGTAGAGGGGCCGTCCCTCCGGCTCCTCTTCCTCCTGATGCAGCACCCCGGTATAGGGGGATAGGGCACCCTCCGGGAGGAACCCGTCGTCTTCGAGAAACACCGGGGTTACCGGGATTCCCGCCTGCTGCAGGGAGTCCAGAAGTTCCTGTCCCGGTCCCGTCAGTTCCTGAAGCAGCAATACTGTCCCGCTCATCTCTTCTCCTCCCCGTTCTGCGATTCCAAAAGTGCTTTCCACCTCTCCTCCACATGTCTCTCCAGATAGGGTTCTGCAATCTCGTAGGACCGTGAATGGAGTGCCGTCATGTCCATAGAGAACAGGCGCTGAATGCCAACCGCAAGGCGCGATGCTGCCTCCTTCCCGTCAATGTCGGTGGAATAGGGCAGAAGGCAGCCGTTCTTTCCATCATCAATGAACGTGGGATTGCCGTAGGGCACGTCAAAGCCCACCATGGCGAGGCCGCTCCCCACCGCCTCCATCAGGGTCAGGCCAAAGCCCTCGCTGGTGGAGCCGGAGATGTAGGCCTCGTAGTTCTCGTAAACCTGCGTCAGGTCTTTGTGGCCGCAGAGGTGGATGTACCCCTCTGCCCCTGCCTGGCGGATCTGGTCCCGGAGGGCGCCCTCGGCAGCGCCCCTGCCGTAGATGTCCAGAGTCAGCTCCGGCAGAGCCTTTCTTGCCTGCACCACAGCCTCCACGATCCAATCCACGTGCTTTTCTCCTGCAAGCCGGGAGGCGGTAATCAGCGAGAAGGGCTTTCTCCCTTCAGCCGGGTGCCGGAGCTGTTTCAGTGCCCCCACCGGAATGGTTGCCATCCGGGGCGTCACGTTCCAGTAGCGGGCAAACTGCTCTGTGAGGAGCTCTGTCTGCGCCTCTGTGGAGGAGATAAACACTACGTTCTTTTCCCCCGCCATGGCGAAGTCGTACTCATAGTAGTTGTTCCAGAGGATCTCCTCCTGCGTCGTAAGCTGCTCCCCGGTTTTCAAAGAGTCCCCGTCCGATCTCGGTGGAGCGGTCGCAGATGCAGACATCTCTCTCCGTAAGGTGGAGCGATTTTACGAGAAGGCCGATCAGCCGCTCTTTCGAGTCAATGAGCTTTTCCCCGATCCGAAACAGGGACCGGTCCCCGTCCACGAACTCCTCATAGGCGGTGCTTCCGTCCTCATTGTAAAACCTTCGCTGATACAGGACCGCCTTTCCGTCCTTCGGGGCATAGAACTCCGAGAACATCTTTCCATAGGAGTAGTAGTCAGTCCTGAGAAGGTACCCGTTCACCACATGCTCCGCCCGCT
>ONMH01000161.1 GCA_900318875.1 uncultured Lachnospiraceae bacterium
TTAATTGGATAGAGCAGCAAAAGTCAGCGGAGGGCAGAGGTGAGAGCCATCTTTGCCTTTTCTTTTCCTGACGTCGGTGTAGGGAGATATCTCCATGAAAATCCAGTCCAGTTTCAATGATGATAACGTTCTTGCGCGGTTCTACGGCAAATCCTCCAACTTCACCACGATTCCAAACCGCCTGTTCACGGAGTACAACGTCAAGAAGGGCCTGCGCAACGAGGATGGTACCGGTGTGCGCGTCGGCCTCACACGGGTCTCCGATGTCGTGGGCTACAAGGTCGGAGAGGACGGAAAGCCGACCCCCTGCGAGGGAAATCTTCTGTTCCGCGGCTACTCCCTGAAAGATCTGGTCGCGAACCGCAAGGGCAATGCGGGATACGAGGAGGTCTGCTTCCTCCTCCTGTTCGGCTATCTTCCCAACCGGAAGGAGTTTGAGGACTTCAAGAGAAGTCTGTCCTCCCGGTACGATCTGCCGGACAACTTCCTTGTCAACGAGATCCTGCGGGATCCCGGCAAGAACCTGATGAACGACCTGCAGACCGCAACGCTGCTGCTCTACAACTACGATGACAATCCGGACAGCACGGATGTCTACCAGACGCTCCTCAAGGGCATCAACCTGATTGCGAAGTATCCGTCGATCGTCTGCTACTCCTATCAGGCAAAGAACCACTACTACAACCGGAAGTCCCTGACGATCCACTACCCGCACCCCGAGTACTCCGTCGCCGAGAACATCCTGTACATGCTCCGTCCGGACGGGAGCTTTACCACCCAGGAGGCGAACCTCCTGGATGCCCTGCTGGTAATCCACGCGGACCATGGCGGCGGCAACAACTCCACCTTCACGGATGTCGTAATCGGTTCCACCGGCACGGACATCTACTCCGCCATCACCGGCTCCCTGGGCGCCCTGAAGGGACCCAAGCACGGCGGCGCCAACATCAGTGCCTCCCGGATGATGAAGGAGGTCATCGATGACATCGGCTACACCGACGACAAGGACCGGGTCCGGGAAGAGGTGGAGAAGATCCTCAACGGCGAGCTCTATGACGGGAGCGGCCTGATCTACGGCTTCGGCCACGCGGTCTACACCCTGAGCGACCCCAGGGCGGAACTCCTCCGGGGTCTCTGCCAGAGACTTGCCGAGGAGAAGGAGCAGATGGAGAAGTTCAACTTCTACCGCCTGTTCGAGGATGTGGTCCGGGAGACGGTCTCCGAGAAGCGGGGCAAGCCGATTCCCACCAACGTGGACTTCTACTCCGGCTTTGCCTACAGCATGCTCGGCATCCCGGAGGACCTGTACACGCCGCTGTTCGCAATCGCGAGAGTCTCCGGCTGGGTTGCCCACAACATCGAGAACAAGCTCTACGACGGCCGCATCATGCGCCCTGCCACCAAGTACGTTGGCCAGTCCCTGGACTATGTCCCGATGAAGGACCGGATGCCCGGCTGATGAGGCAGAAAAACCAAAAGAGAAACCAAAAGGCGCTCTGCGCGGGAAGTTCTCCCGGCAGAGTGCCTTTTCTGTCTGGTCGCAATGCACCCGTTTTTATGTTCTTCGTCAGGCCGTATGCGCTGCCCCGTGCGGATGATGGCGCCTGCTGTGAAGGATGCCATCACACAAAAGCGCTGCGATGCAGACGACAAGCACCAGCGGCAGGGCAGCCATAAAGAGCACCATTCCGCCGAATGCGAGCACCATCACGCTGTAGAGGAGCGGGAAGCCGACGACTGCCCAGGGCGTCCAGAAGGCCTCCGCAGGCCAGAACCAGCCACAGCAAAGAACCGGAACAAAGAAACAAACCAGTGCAAGGATTGTCAGCAACGTGAGCATATCTGCCGCCTCCTCTCTGACAATGTCGGATCTCTTCTTGAATCAAGTCTGTTATAGCACAAATATAACGCAAAGTCAATCGTGCACCGGGGGCTGCGGTACAGCGCATTGCATCGCCTCCTGGCTGCCGCTATGATGAGGACAGTGCACAGCACAGGAGGAAGTCATGGTCGCTTATAAGAGAATTCACAGACAGGACGGCAGGGCCATCTACGAGTACTACCCGGAGGGAGATACCAGTGCGCCGGGCATGGTGTGGGTGAGCGAGGACGGCACCGAGTGGGGACTCATCTCCATGCCGGAGGGATCTTTCTCTGCCTACTACGTCCATGCGGTGCTGGACATCCAGCGCGCCGCAAAGCAGGGCGTCCTTCGCGAGCGCGGCGAAGTGGAGTGGTACGGGGAGGAGTAGGCATGCAGCCCATCAGTCTCTACCTCCTGACGAGGGAGCAGGATCCGGGCATTTTTGCCCTCTATGAGAGGCATCTGTCCGGGAGGCAGCTGGTCCGGCAGACAAACCGCAGGGAGCAGGAGTCCCTGCGCGCTCTCGTGGAGGACCTCCTCTCCGACCGGGAGGGGGAGGGCCTTTCGCCGGAGCAGCTCTCGGGTTTCTACTACTCCTACACGATCCGGCACATCAGCAAGGAGTTTGACCTCGTAAAGTTCCCAAGAGGGAGAAACTGCGTCCTCAACATCGAGCTCAAGAGTGCGGATGTGGGCAGGACAAGAATCCGGGAGCAGCTTTTGCAGAACCGGTACTACCTGGGACACCTCTCTGACACGATCTTTTCCTATACATATGTGTCCTCCCTCCACCGGCTCTACTGCCTGAACGCCCACGGCTATCTGCAGCAGGTCCCCCTGGAGGCCCTCCGGAAACTCCTCCGGGACCCGGACTTTCTGCTTCCCAGGGAGGGGAACATCGATGCCCTCTTTGATGCGGTCTACTACCTGATCTCTCCGATCACGACGCCGGAGAAGTTCCTGAACGGGGAGTATTTTCTCACCAACCAGCAGCATGAGTTCCGAAGGCAGATCCTCACTGCGATCCGCACCGGAAAGCGCCCCCTCATGATCGGCATCGGGGGCGGCGCGGGAACCGGAAAGACGCTCCTTCTCTATGACCTCGCAATGGTCCTCTCGAGAAGGCACAGGGTCCGGATTCTCCACTGCGGGAGCCTCTCCCAGGGCCACCGGATCCTCGACAGGAAGCTTCGAAATGTCGCCATCTGTTCGGGCGACGGTACTCCTGCCTCGGAGGAGGACAGGGAGTCTGGAGACGCCCCTGCAGACTACCTCCTCGTGGACGAGGCGGGGAGGCTGCCCTCGGAGAAGTTCCGGGAGATTGCGGACCTTGTGGAGAAAGAAAAGCTCGTCTGCATCTTCTGCTATGATGCCGCCAGGTTCCGGTTTGCGGATGCCGACGGCAGGGCCCTTCTGACCTGCATGCAGGAGCGGGCGAACCTCTCCCTCTCGCTCTCCGGAAACATCCGGATCAACCGGAGCCTTGCCTCCTTCACAAGATACCTGTTCGACAGGCGGGAGGAGCCGGCGGAGCGGAACTTTCCCCCGGTCCTTCTGCGCCTTGCCCACGGGGCGAAGGAGCGGGAGCTCTTCTGCGATCTTCTCCGGCAGCAGGGCTTTGTCCTTCCCGGGGAGGGAGAGCCGCCGGCAGCAGGGAGCGAGACGGACAGGGTGGCCGTGGTCCTTGGTCCGGACTTCTTCTACGATCCGGACGGCGTTCTGCACGGCGGGAAGGGACAGGAGGAGAACCTGAAGGCCCTGCAGCTTCT
>ONMH01000163.1 GCA_900318875.1 uncultured Lachnospiraceae bacterium
GTACGACACGAAATACCTCCGTGTGGAATATCAACACCTTCCCCAACCAGAATCCCTCGCGTGCGAACCCCCGTGGCTCGCCACGGGGTAAGTCAGAGGAAGCTATTCCAATACCGTCACCACGAGCTCTGCAAACGAGCAGGATACGGATTACATCGACCGCTCCGGCTTTGACAGTACCTTTGGCACCAGCACGGACTTCGCGGACGGAAAGACAAACATGACATGAGCAGCAGGGCGTACCCGGAGAGCAGAATTCCGGGTGCGCCTTTTTGCGCGCAGGGCAGAACACAAATGGAAGTGACATCCGATCCGCCCGGTGTCATAATAGGTCTTATAGCGCGAAAGGGACGCGCAGAGAAGGGAGGGGCAGTGCTGATGAGACCAGCATTTGCGCAAGCTGCTCTGGCCATGGTTGCGGACACGGAACACCGTTTCCACTTCATGATCCGCGAGAGGACAGGGGAGCTTTACTGGAAGCGGGAGGGAGAGGACTTTCTCGGCATCCAGACAGGCCAGGAAATCCCGGATGCCAGGGCGTTTTTCCGGGACAGGCTCCGGAGCGGAGATACACTCCTTGCCTTTTCGGAGGGACTCCGGATGCTGAGAAAGACAGGGAGCATGTCCTGCATCCCCATAAGGCTCCAGGCCGGGAATGGCAGAGAGGAGGCGCTTCTTCTCTCCTGTGAAACGGTGACGGACCAAAGGACAGGAGAGCGATACCTTGCGGGGTGCCTTGCAGGAGCAAAGGCGCTGGAGGCGGTGCAGCCGGCAACCGGCCTCTGCGGAACAGAAAAGCTCCGAACGGATCTTGCACACTGGCAAATGGCACGGCAGCCGATGTCCTATCTGCTCATCGGCATTGCAAATCTCTCCGAAATCACATCCTGCTATCAGAGCGGCTTTGAGACAGATCTTCTTCACCAGATCGGCATTCTTCTCCACGATTTTTCTAAGACACACGGATTTCTTCTCTATCACACAAAAGGGGCGCATTTTGTCCTTGCGGGAAAGGCACTCTGCGCAGAGAATCTGAATGCGGCCTTCTGCCTCATCCAAAAGCGCCTGCGGCAGGGCATCCGCAGGGATGCGGTCATGGTATACCCGGAGATCAGAGGTGCTGCGCTTGTTCCGGAGGACTTTCCGCAGGATGAAAACGCCCTGATCCACGCCCTGGAGACGGCGCTTCTGCGCACAGGGGTGGGGGAGAGCCTTGTGCGCTGCAGCAGGGAGGAGCTTGAGAAGGACAGGATGCGGCTCCTTCTTGTCAGGGAGCTTCGGCGGGATATCGCGCAGGGCTTTCACGGCTTTTCTGTGGTGTTCCAGCCCATCGTGGATGCAGGGACGGGAAAGTACATCGCGGCAGAGACCCTGACAAGGTGGAAGAGCAGCCGCTTTGGAGAGGTTTCTCCGGGACTCTTCATCCCGCTCCTTGAGGAGGATCCCGTATTCCCTGCGCTCGGAAGGTGGATCACGATGACGGCGCTCTCGGAGGGCAGGATTCTCGACAGGGCTTATCCCGGGATCCTGCTCCACGTCAACGTGAGTCCGGTACAGCTTGCCGGGGAGAACTTTGCGGAGGAGCTCCTTGCGGCGGTACGGGCGGCGGGCTTTCCAAAGGAGCAGCTCTGCCTGGAGCTCACGGAGCGCTGCAGGATCCTCGATCCGGACCTTTTGTCGAGGACTCTCCGGAAACTCCGGGACGAGGGGATGAAGATTGCACTTGACGACTTTGGCACGGGCTTTTCCTCCCTCGGGATCCTCCGGAAGATCCCGGCGGATGTCATCAAGACGGACCGGTCTTTTATCCTGGACATAGAGAACAGCAAAAGGGACCAGGAGATGATTCGGAGCATCGTGTCCCTTGCCGCGGGCTTTGGGCAGAAGGTCTGCACCGAGGGCGTGGAGACGGAAAGCGTCCGGAACCTCCTCTGCAGTCTTGGCGTGGGGGAGTTACAGGGGTATCTCTTCGGCCGCCCGTGTGCGGCCCTGGAACTTGCGGCAAAAAAGCAAAAGTTATCGGTTGCGATCTGCGGCAATCCGCGTAGAATAAGCTCCGATAAACGAAAAACTTCAAAGCGGCGCAGCAGACAGCAGGGAGCAGATCATGCAGGAAAACAAGACAAAACAGGCACATGTGCATGTGATGACGGAGGGGTCGCCCCTAAAGCATATCCTCATCTTCATGGTGCCGGTCCTTCTGGGACAGCTCGTTCAGCAGACTTACAACATGGTTGACAGCATCATCGTGGGGCGGCTCCTCGGCGCAGACGCACTTGCTGCCGTTGGTGCCTCCTCCTCGGTGCAGTTCATGGTTCTTGGCTTCTGCAGCGGCATGTGCGATGGCTTTGCCATCTATGCCGCGCAGAGCTTTGGCGCGGGGGACGAAAAGAAGATGCGCCGGTATGTGTACCATATGCTGGCGATGTCGGCCCTGATTGCGGCGGTTCTGACCGTTGCCACCTGTCTTGCCTGCGGCGGCATCATCTCAGTCCTGCAGACGCCGGATAACATCCGCCAGGATGCAGTGCGCTATCTTTTCATCATCTTTCTTGGAATTCCGTTCACGATCTTCTACAACATCCAGGCTTCGATCCTGCGGGCAGTGGGAGACAGCAGGGAGCCCTTTTTGTTCCTTGCCCTGAGCTCGTGCCTGAACATCTTTCTGGATCTGTTCTGCGTGGCGGTCCTGAACTGGGGCGTTGCAGGCGCTGCCATCGCGACGATCACAAGTCAGGCTCTGTCTGGTCTGTTCTGCCTTCTGTTTATCAGGAAGAGGATGGACATCCTGCATGTGGGACGGGAGGAGCGCAGGTGGAATGGACTCTTTGCAAGAAATCTCCTCGCGATGGGCATCCCCATGGGTCTTCAGTTCTCGATCACGGCCATCGGCTCCATGGTGATGCAGGCCTGCAACAACAGCCTTGGAAGCCTCTATGTCTCGGGATACACGGCGGGAGAGCGGGTGGAGCAGTTCGTGATGTGCCCGTATGTTGCGCTGTCCTCCTCCATGGCAACCTATGTGGGGCAGAATTACGGGGCGCTCCGGTTTGACCGCATCCGGAAGGGCGTGTTTCAGGCGATCCTCATGGCACACATTTATGGCCTTGTCTTTGGCTCTCTGATGGCGATCTTTGGCAGGGATGCGGCCTCGATGTTCCTCTCTGCAGGCTCCGGTACAAACGAGATTCTGGATGTCTCGGCGCAGTTCCTTCGGACTGTCGGCTTTACCTTCTGGCTCGTATCCTCGGTGAATGTATTCCGGCCCGCCATCCAGGCGATGGACTGCCCGGGGAAGGCAATCTTTTCCGGCGTCATCGAGATGGCAGCAAGGACGATCTGGAGTCTTTCCATGATCGGCACGCTGGGCTTTACTGCGATCTGCTGGACCCACCAGGCTGCCTGGATCACGGCGGGACTCTACGTGATCCTCATGTACCGCAGGGTCATTGCCATGCGGGAGAAGCATTTTAAACGATAACTTCCTGGATTTTGGGACTAACTTTGCTCCCTAAGCGGAGGTCTTCCGCCGGCTTCCCGGCTTAGGACCCGGCTTCTGGCGCAGA
>ONMH01000174.1 GCA_900318875.1 uncultured Lachnospiraceae bacterium
CCGCCCGCTGGATATGGGGGATTGGCGGATTGTGACCTCCCTGATCTCCGGCTTTATGGCAAAGGAGAGCCTGGTCTCCACCATGCAGATCCTGTTTGGAAGCAGTGTCGCCACGGCTATTTCGTCGATCACGGCAGCGACCATGCTGGTGTTCTGCCTGCTGTACACGCCCTGTGTAGCAGCCATTGCCTCCATCCGCAGAGAACTCGGCGGGAAGTGGGCACTTGGGGTTGTGGTTTTCCAGTGTGCCATTGCCTGGGTGGCTGCCTTTATCGCTCATGCGGCCTTCCTGGCAGCAGGTATATAAGCAAATGCAAGACAGCCCCCACTCTGGCATCAGCCGGAGTGGAGGCTGTTTGCGGCATGAAACGAATCAAAACCGGCTTTGATCACTGCACACAAAAATGATATCATAAAAGATATAGGGAATCCTGGATGCCATGCGCGCCCTTTAGAAAAGCGGATGGGAACGTGGCGCAGGACATTCCCTGGAAAGAGGAGAATGATGGTGGATCAGGAATGGCTGGATACGTGCGTACAAGCGGGAGAGTTTCTGTATGGAATCTTCCCGGCAGATCTCCTGCAGAGAATGTATGCGTCCAAGGCGGGGCACCAGGCAGCAACGCAGGAGCTATTGGAGGCGGTACGAAATTCAGACTCCATCCTGATGCACCTGGAGGAGGGAACCCTTCCGGATCCCTCCGGCACTTATCGCGCGTGCAGGACGTACCTTGCACCGACTCTGATATCGGAAAGCGAAAACCCGGAGCTCTATGCGATGATGAAGGAACAGGAGGAGCAGGGCAATCCCTATGCCGGAGTCCATCTGCGAAGGGAAGATCAGCAGGAGCTGCTTGGCCAGCAGGCACAGGTGGAGTTCTATCTGCCGACGCGGCAGGAGATCAGTGAGATCGTGTCCTCCGGATACATACGGACTCCGGAAATGACCACCCTGGAGAACCTGATCCGCCAAAGAGGCGGCGACCCCTCGCTTCCGGAAGCGCTCTGGGCAAAAATCTCCACAGATGCCATGGATGGCTCGGAGGCCATCATGATGATCGTGCAGCAGGCCGGTACGTTTAAAAGTCTGGAAGAGATCAATGCATTTACCCGAAAAGTCACAGACTTTACGAATCGCATCAACATGCGCGTGAGAAGGGGGTGGCAGCCGGAGGAGCTGGCGAAGAGAATGAAGCCGAGCGGACCGCTGCAAATCGTGCCGGGTTCCTCGAAGATGGCTGAGATGCTCAAAGAAGCGGCGCCGGAGCTGGAGCAAATGGGGGCGAAGGTTCGCTTTAACGCAAACGCTGGGCATTTCGTCAAGATGAATGCCTATGGAGAGGAGCAGGTTGTCAAGGTGTACCCGAATGATCCATGCCCCTGTGGGTCGGGAAAGAAATATAAGAAGTGTCATGGAAGAAATGTGACTTGGTGAGAGACATGGGACAGGACGGGAAAAACGCAGGCGCCGGCAAGGCATTCAGGGAAGATCAGAAGATCATTGAGAGTGTGCTCAAACAGGACCGGTCGATTTGGGAGCAGGTGGAGAGAGAGGATACTCCGTTTTTGGAGGAGCCGTATCTCTCTCGCAGAACGGATGCCATCCTCCATCGTGGGGACAAGGTCAGAAGAGAACTCGGCGGCTTGGGACTGAAGGATGGGATGCGCAGCTTTTCTGCATTCGAGCTGATGCCATATGCCAGTTATGAGGTGTTGAACGAGTACGGAGGAGATCTTCAGATCGCCGCTTCCCTGTGGGTGCTCGATGCCCTGAGAAAAAATAACAAGCTGCGGGAGGCGGAAAAAATCCTTCCCGATGAGACGCAGGATGAAAATTTCTTTGACCTGCTTCCGCTGGAGTTCTTCCACAGCTGCTATTCCGAAGAACTGATTGGAAGTGTGATCCGCGTTTTTCGGGAGCGGTATACCGGAAAATATGGGGACAACAATCCCGTGCTCTGCGCAGAGGCGGCACGCAAGAAGCGCCCGGAGGAACGATATCGGAAGATCCTGGAGCTTCTGCCCAAGGATGAGGTTGAACAGGCCTGCCGCGCCTTTCGGGACAAGCAATGGGAACTGACAAGGCGTGTAATGGCATGTCACCATGCCCTGGAGCAGAAAATACGGGATGCCTTTGACATGGCACTTGTGGGAACCGCTTCCGGATCTGCGGATTTATTGGATGACCGGTCGGAATTGACGGGCCAGCTCACAAAACTGCAGGAGCAGAACGAAATCCTGGATCACGTTCTGCCGACTATCCTTACCGAGGACCGAAGAGAGGTTGGAAAACGGTATGGGAAAGAGATTGCAGATCTTTTGGGCGACTTTTACGTGGATGACCCGTATGAGATCTGCTTTGCGCTGTACTACCTCACGGACATGGAGGATGATGCGCCGTGGCTGATGAACTCCGGGTACCTCATGGTGTGTAAGGCATGCCTCATGCTTCCCTGGGTACGGGATCAGAGGAACTGGACAGGAGAGCAGATCGATGAGTGGCTGACCCCTTTGTCGTACGATTACAACGGCTGGCTCGATGAGCCGCAGAGGGAACAGCTCCCAGATCTCTTCCACACCTATTATCGGGGGCTGAATCTTGCCCAGTATGTCTATGGTATTTCCCACTGTGTGCTCCCTTCTGGTTACTGCCATCCGTTCCAGAAGGAGAGAAAAGAGCTGATGCAAGGCGGTGTGGATGAGAAAACGGCGGACTTTGCAATCCTGATGGCAGAGATGAGCTTTTTGCAGGCGTTTCGGGAGAACCCTGCCCGTTTCTGCAGGGAAGATCGTGCTGTTTATCAGCAGATTGCCGAGCAGGAGGAAGCGCAGCAGGCGGCCAGAGTGCCTTCTGGCGGGTACTGGGGAAAACTTGCCGGGAAGGCGGGAATCACACCAGACACCAAAGACCAAGAGGAAAAGCAGAGGATTCAGGATCTGCAGGACCAGCTGTCTGAGGCAAAAAGGGAGAACGAAGCGCTCCGGAATGAGCTTGCAGCACTGCGGAAAAAANNCTCCCCTATTCGGTCCGCAAAAAGACGGTCGTCTTCGGAGGGCACGAGTCGTTCCGGAAGGCGATCAAACCCCTGCTTCCGGACGTGCGCTTTGTGGATGCCGGCCGATCGACCTTCAGCCCGGACCTTGTGCGGAATGCGGATGTCGTGTGGCTGCAGACAAACCGTATGTCACACAGCCAGTTCTACCAGATCGCGGCACTTTGCCGCGGCGCCGGGATTCAGATGCGGTACTTCACCTCAGCAAGCGCGGAGAAGTGTGCCGTTCAGCTGGCAGAGGAGGATGCGAAATAGGAGACAGGACGGGACTAAATTTACATAGTTGTGAGAATATTACGAAAATAAATTTGCGGTTGACGAACCCATACTCACGCGTTAAGATATGTCTTGCTTGCGAGAGATAAATCGCTTGCAGAAGTGGCGGAATTGGTAGACGCGCAGGCTTCAGGTGCCTGTCCTGGCAACAGGGTGAGGGTTCAAGTCCCTTCTTCTGCATTGCTTTTTAAAGCAAGTTTAATTGAATGCGGAAGTGTCGGAATTGGTAGACGAGCAAGATTAAGGTTCTTGTGACAGTTATGCCGTGTGGGTTCAAGTCCCATCTTCCGCAGCAATTTTGCTATGATATAATGAAAACCAAAACGGGGCGAACCATGCCCTGTGGCAGGAGCGTTCCGATGGCGGAGGAAATCGTTCTGGTGGACCTGTTCGACAGGGAGACCGGATATGGAGAAAAACTGAAGGTGCACCGGGAGAGAAAGCTGCACCGCGCCTTCTCCCTGTTTGTCACAGACGAGGCGGGAAACCTCCTTCTGCAGAAGCGCGCAGAGGGAAAGTACCACTCCGGGGGGCTCTGGACAAACGCCTGCTGTTCCCACCAGCCGCGCGGGGAGACGCTGGAGGAGGCGGTGGTGCGAAGAACCAGGGAGGAGCTTGGCATCGAGGTGGTGCCAAAAGAGCTCTTTTCGTTTCTCTACTTCCGGGACTTCGGGGACCTTGCGGAGTATGAGCTGGATCACGTGTTCCTTGCAGTCTACAGGGGAAACCGAGGGGACATCCATCCTGATGCCGGGGAGATCGGAGACCTTCAGTGGATCCGTCCCGGAGATCTAAAGCTAAGGCTCGAGGAGGAGCCCTCTATCTTCACCGCCTGGTTTCTCACGGCGGCGCCTGTTGTACTTCGCATGCTGATGCAGGGAGAGAAGCAATGCTGATCCGAGAGCAGCTTGAGCAGAGAGAAGAGGAGATCCTTGCTCCGTGGGCAAGCTTCTCCGTGAAGTCTAAGGGGAGACTCACCGACGAGCCGCAGGATGATCTGCGCCCCGTGTTCCAGAGGGACCGGGACCGGATCGTCCACTGCAAGTCGTTTCGAAGGCTCAAGGACAAGACGCAGGTCTTCATCACCCCGGACGGGGATCACTACCGGACCCGCATGACGCATACGCTGGAGGTCTCTCAGAATGCGAGAACGATTGCAAAGGCCCTGCGCCTGAACGAAGACCTGACGGAGGCCATCGCCTTGGGCCATGATCTGGGGCATACGCCGTTTGGGCACGCCGGAGAGCGGGTGCTGAACAGACTCTGCAGTGAGGGCTTTGACCACGCGAAGCAGAGCGTGCGCATTGTGGATTTTCTGGAGAAGGACGGGAAAGGCCTGAACCTGACAAAGGAGGTGCGGGACGGGATCCTAAACCACCAGACTGCAGGTACACCCCACACCCTGGAGGGAAAGGTCATCCAGTTCTCGGATAAGATCGCATACCTCCACCACGACATGGATGATGCCATCCGCGGAAAGATCCTGACGGATGCAGATGTGCCGGATGAGATTGCGAAGGTCCTTGGAAGGACTCTGGATGAGCGGCTCGATACCTTTGTGCACGATATCATCACGACATCCTACGGCAAGCCTATTGTGGAGATGAGCCCCAGAATCTATGATACCTTTCAGAAGTTCCGGAAGTTCATGTTTGAGAACGTCTACACGAATCCCAAGGCAAAGGGAGAGGAGTCCAAGGCGATGGGCGTCGTGGAGCAGCTCTACCGCTACTACATAGAACACATCGAGCTGCTGCCGAAGTACCTCCTCGCAAGGCTGGACCTGGGGGATTCCAGGGAGCGGATTGTCTGCGACTACATCAGCTCTATGACAGACCGCTTTGCCATCGCACGGTATGAGGAGATCTACGTGCCGAAGTGCTGGCAGTAGATGGCAGGGAGACAGAGAAGGAAGAGCAGTGTACAGTGTATTATTCGGATGAAGTAATCAGTGAGGTCACCGCAGCGAATGACATCGTTGACGTGATCGGACAGTATATCACCCTCAAGAAGTCCGGCTCGGAGTACAAGGGGGTGTGCCCGTTCCATGCGGACAAGTCTCCGAGCTTTTATGTCTCCCCGGGGAAGCAGCTCTACCACTGCTTCGGCTGCGGGGAGAGCGGAACGGTGATCACGTTCCTGATGAAGTATGAGAACTACAGCTTCCAGGAGGCGCTGAAGGTCCTGGCGAAGCGGGCCGGCATCACCCTCCCGGAGGCCAACTACTCCGAGGAGGCAAAACAGAGGGCAAAGCAGCGGGACATCCTGCTTGCCATCAACAAGGAGGCGGCAACCTACTACTTCAAGCTCCTTCGCTCCCCGAAGGGGAAGAAGGGGATGGAGTACTTCCAGTCCCGAAAGCTCTCCATGGACACGATGAACCGGTTCGGGCTGGGGTATGCGGACGGCGCCAACAATGACTGCATTGCCATGCTGCGCAAAAAGGGCTTTGCCGATGACGACATCCTGGCATCCGGAATCGCGTCCTTTGATGAGAAGCGGGGCCTGCACGACAAGTTTTGGAACCGGGTCATGTATCCCATCATGGACACGACAAACCGGGTGCGACGGAAAGCCCAAGTACCTCAACTCCCCGGAGACGCCGATCTTCGATAAGTCGAGAAACCTTTACGGCCTGAACATCGCAAGAAAGAGCAAGGCGGGGTACTTCGTTCTCTGTGAAGGATATATGGATGTCATCGCCCAGCACCAGGCGGGCTTTGACATGGCAATCGCCTCCCTCGGCACAGCCTTCACGGACGGTCAGGCACAGGTGATCAAGCGCTACACAAAGCATGTCCTGCTCTCCTACGACAGCGATGGACCGGGCGTCAAGGCAGCACTGCGCAACATCGGCATCCTGCAGAATGCAGGTCTCACCGGCAGGTGCGTGAACCTGGAGCCCTACAAGGATCCGGATGAGTTCATCAAGGGAGAGGGGCATGACGCTTTCCAGAAGCGGCTGGATGAGGCAGAGGACTCGTTCTTCTATGAGCTTCGGCAGGAGGAGAAG
>ONMH01000164.1:0-374 GCA_900318875.1 uncultured Lachnospiraceae bacterium
ACCTTAAGAAACATGTTTCGGTACAAGATCCGGATGGTCATGATGCTGGTCGGCATCGGCTGCTCCTCCGCCCTGATCGTCACGGCCTTTGGTGTGCGGGATTCCATGATTGACATCGGAAGCCAGCAGTACGAGGGGGTTCAGACCTATCAGCTCGAGTGCACGATTGACGAAGACAAGGCGAATCTGGAGGATCTGAAAAGGAGCGTCCTCTCGGAGGATGGGGTGACCGCTGTCCTTCCCGCGGTGAGCAGGACGGTCGATGTCTCCTCGGACACCGCTTCCATGAGCGCTGTCACCGTCTACGCCTTTGCAGAGGATGCGGATCTGTCCGGCTTCTGGAACCTTTGGGAGGCAGACAGCGGAAAAAAGTG
>ONMH01000164.1:387-8474 GCA_900318875.1 uncultured Lachnospiraceae bacterium
CGCTCTCCGGGGCAAAGGAGAAGGCGCTGTGCGAAAAGCTGGGAGAGATATCCGGCATCACCGGGATCTTAAGGCTCTCCGAGAGCCGCCAGAAGGTGGACCGGTCTGTATCGTGTCTCAACGTCATCATCTGGCTGATTGTCGCCTTTGCGGGGGCCCTCTCCTTCATCGTGACCTTCAACCTGACGAACATCAACCTGGCAGAGCGGAGCCGCGAGATCGCAACGGTGGAGGTCCTGGGCTTTTATCCAAAGGAGGTGCGCTTTTATTGTCTCCGGGAGAACCTGGTGCTCTCTGTCCTTGCGGGAGTTCTTGGCATGCCGCTCGGGTACCTCTTCACCCACGCGGTGATGAGCAGGATCCTCCTCGACAACATGACCTACTCCATCACGGTCCGCCCGGTAAGCTATGTTCTGTCCCTTACCTGCACGGCCCTGTTTGCGGTCATCGTGAACATCTTCATGCGCCGGCAGATCCGAAAGATCAACGAAGGCAGACACATACCTGCAGCAGGAAGCCGGAACGCAATCAGGGGATGGGGCGGTATTTTCTTATAACCGATGGTATAATGATTCCTGTGAGCGCGTGGGGAGGAATATGCGGGAGGAAAAACGCAGAGAAAGCAAGCGGCAGCAGATCGGCGAACTTCCTCTGGCGCTGTTCCTCTGTACGCCGGTGCACAGGAGGCAGAGATGTCTTTACGATTGGATCAGGATCGATACCACGAATTTTATGACGAGATGGACGGGGGCGGATGAAAGCGAGCAGATCCTCTTTGTCAACCGCACCGTTCCGGAGCTCTACGGCTGCAGGGATGAGGCGGAGTTCTATGAAAGAACCGGGGGCACCTTCGCCGGCATGACGAAGGAGAGCGACCGGGAACCCCTCTCCCTGCATGTGGTGCGGGGGGCAAGGTACTCCACCTGGTACTATCAGATCCCGGAGGCGGGAGGTGCCATCCGCCCGGCGCAGATGCTGATCACCTGTGCGGTGCGGGAGAATACGCCTGTCTACCTCTGCCAGATCTTCACCGAGGCCATGCGCAAGGCGAGCCTAATGAGCGATGGCCTGACGGGCCTTCCCGGGGTGAAGGAATTCACCGCCTCCTCCCTGGATCTGCTCAGGACCAAGCGGGGGGAGAAGACCCTCGGGGACTGGTGCTGCCTCTACTTCAACATCACCAACTTCCGCTCCTTCAACCGCGCCTACGGTGTGGAGGCTGGGGATCGCTTCATCAAAAGGATCGCGGAGACCCTCCAGGCCTGCTTTCCGGATGGCTTTATCGGACACCTCTCAGCGGACAACTTTGCGGCGATCGTGCGCAGAACGGAGGCGAAGGCCGGCATCAGGAGGGTGACGGAGGAGATCCGGGACGGCGTTCGCAGCAAGAGCATCCAGCTCAAGACCGGCATCTACCTGCCGGAGGAGGGGGCAGACGATGACACTCTGAAGGCAGCACTGGATCGGGCAAGACTTGCCTGCGACTCCATCAGCCAGGATGCCACCCAGGATGCAGCGGTCTACAGCAGCAGGATGCAGGAGGAGAGCGAAAAGCGCACCTATCTGCTCAACCACTTCGAGAGCGCCCTGGCAGAGGGCGATATTCATGTCTACTATCAGCCTGTAGTGCGGACCCTGACGGGAAAGCTCTGCGGTTTTGAGGCGCTGGCCCGCTGGGAGGACCCGGAAAAGGGTATGATCTCCCCGGCGGAGTTTGTGCCGCTTCTGGAGGAAGTGCGCCTTATCGGCAAGCTGGATGCCTACATCATCGAGAACGTCTGCCGCCTGCTGCATGAGCGGCTGCAGAACGGACACCAGATCCTGCCGGTCTCCGTGAACCTCTCCAAGCTGGACTTTGAGCTGATCCATCCGCTGGAACTGCTGGTGAGCCTCATGGACCGGTACGATCTGCCGCGGGAGAGCATCCACGTGGAGATCACGGAGACCGTGATGGCCTGGGACCGGGAAAAACTCGTCGGGATCATCCGGGACTTTCACGCCGCCGGGTTCGAGGTCTGGCTGGACGACTTCGGCAGCGAGTACAGCTCGCTGAATGCCCTGCACTACTTCCAGTTTGATGTCCTCAAGATCGACATGGAGTTCTTCCGCAACTTCGATGAGCGGGGCCGCAAGATCATCCGCAGCGTTGTCATGATGGCAAAGTCTCTGGGAATTCTGACCCTCGCTGAGGGTGTGGAGAATGCGCAGCAGCTGGAGTTCCTGAAGAGTGTCGACTGCGGACGGATCCAGGGCTGGTACTACGGAAAGCCGGAGCCCTTTGCCGTGGTCATGGAGCGGATGACGAGAAGGGGGATCACCAGCGAGACCACCATGGAGCGCAGGATCTTCTCCCGGGTCGGGCTGGTGAACACCGTGACCGAAAAGTCGGTGGCGATCTTTCGCTTTGATGGAAAAATCCCGACGCTGCTCACCGCAAATGAGGTCTATCTGAACGTGCTCAGGGCGACCGGAACCCTGGACCAGAAGATGGCAAACGGCAACCTCGCCTCCGGGGCATGGGGACCGCAGAAGAAGATCTGCAGCTTTCTGCAGAAGGTCTTTGACGGCAGGGCAAAGTCCATGACCTACGTGGACAACGGGGTACGGGAAGGCGAGCCTTGTGGACATCGGCGAGGAGGGAAATGTCAGCAAGGCACGGCTCCTGGACAACCTCTACCGGAACGTCCTGGACATCTTCGACGGCGTCTACTACATGGACTATACCCACAACTGCATTCACACCTACAGTTCCATTCACGGAGAAATCCCTACGGACATCGATGCCCCCGGGGTGGAGAGCCAGATCCAGGCCTATGCACAGGCACTGGTCCATGTGGAGGACCGGGAGCGGTTTCGCGCCTTTCTGAACCGGGACCGCCTCTGCGAGGAGGCACAGGCCTCCGGCAGATCGGAAGCGACGGGCCTGTTTCGCGTGCACCGGGAGGACGGCCGCTACCACTGGACGGTCTTCCACGCGATTGTGTTCTTCAAGCACCCCTTTCGGGATGTGCTCCTTCTGGAGCGGGAGGACATCTGGGAGCGGGAACAGAACAGGCAGGAGCTCTTTCAGACCTTTGCCTCTACCTTTTCGGCGTCGGACGCCGGGAAGATCTCCTGCGATGCGGGGAGCGAAAGCGGCTGCGGGCTCTTCAGCGCCCTGCAGCACAGCAAGGCGCTCAAGTTCTTCTGGGTGGACAGGACCGGCGCGGTACAGGGCATCTCGGATGCTTTTGCCTCCTACAGCGGACTGACGCTGGAGGAGGTACAGGGCAAGACCGGAAAGTCTGTCCCCTTCTTTCTGGACATTCGCCAGCTGGTGGAACAGGAGCAGGAGGTACGGCGGACTGGAAAAGAGTGCACCGTCCCCTGCTCGGTCATCCGGGAGGGGGCGATTCACCAGGTGAGATTGACCGGCATCCCCTTCTTTTCGGGGAATGAGACGGCGGGGATTTTGTGCCTGATCACCGATACGGCGGACCTTGACCTGGCCAGAGCAGAGACGATTCTGGATCCTGCCACAGGCTTGTTGGACCTGTGCGGCGTCTTTGCCGCCGGGGCAAAGTTTGACGACGCGCTGCGCACAAGCCGCACGGACTACTGCATCCTGAGCCTGGCGCCCCGGGGATTGAAGCAGCTCTCCGCCCAGTACGGGGCAAGCTTTCTCGAGCATCTGGAGGAGATCCTGGCGGGAACCCTTCGGAAGGCAGACCTTTCCGGGTGGCGGTGGGCCGCATCCAGGTTTGCAGCTTTGTCCTGATCGCGGCGGTTTCCCACCTTGCGCACTTAAAGGAGGCGGAGCATGCCCTGGAGAGAACTGCACAGGAGCTCACCGATGTGGACGGGATTCCCTGCCGGATCGCGATGGAGAGCGGGATTGCCTACGGTGTGGAGGGACAGGAGTTTTTCAGTGCCGGGGGGTTCTGGACGACGCACCTGAGAACATCGTGATTCTCGATCCTGCCACCCATCGGATCCTGTACATGAACCCCGCCATGCGGCAGGCCATCGGCGCCGGGCTGGACGAGACCTTTTCGGACAAGCGCTGCTATGAGGCCCTGGCGGGACGGGATACCCCCTGCGACACCTGCCGCAACAGCTCCCTCTCGCGGACCCGGGTGGTGTGCTGGAACCGCAGATGGAAGGGGGAACACATGCTGCTGAACCGCGATTTTCTGATCCCCTGGCATGGGAACACCGCGGTGATGAGCGTCGGCATTCCGATCAGCGAATATATCCGGCTTGCTGCCGGCGGGAACACACTGCTTCTGCAGGAGAACGGAACCAACGAGGCGATCGAGTCGGGACTTTCGCAGGCTGATCCTGAGGCGGGAATTCAGGCAACCCTGCGCGGCATCGCCAAGAGCCTTCGGGCAGAGCGGGTACTGATCATGGAGAACAAGCCAGGCGGCGGTGCTGTCTCCTGCACCCATGAGTGGTGCCGGGAGGGGCTGATCCCGGCAAGATCCGAGTTGAAGAGCATTGTGAATCGGAAGCTGTCGCCCCTGGTGCAGGGCTTTTCCGACCGGAGGGTCGTGCTGATTCCGGATTATCCGGCGTTTGTCCGGAAGAACCCAGCCATGGAGATCCCGATTCCGGACATCAAAAACGTGATCTCGGGGCAGCTCCTCATCGGCGGGGAGCCGATGGGCTTTGCCCTGGTCATCAACTCCGCGCAGGAGACCTTCCGCAGTGCCAGCCTTCTGCTGCTCACGCTGACGGATTTTTTAGCGGTGCTTCTTCGGTGCGAGAGTCAGGCAAGACGGCTTCAGGAGGACGGCTTTACCGATGGCATGACCGGCGTCGGAAGCCGGCGTGCGCTCGCAGGACTCCCCAAGGCCTATGACGGCAGGCGCAGCTTTGCGGTCCTGGTCTGCGACATCCTCTCGCTCGATGGCGTCAACGAGGTCGCCGGGATGGCGGCCGGGGACCGGCTCCTGAAGAAGACCGCAGACACCCTGGCCCGCTTTGCGGACCGGGGCATGATCTTTCGGATCGACGGGGATGAGTTTCTCCTCGCCGAGTACGACATGGATGAGGACGGGGCCAAGCTCCTTGCCCAGAGGCTTCAGGAGGAGACAAAGGCCCAGGATATCCCGCTCTCGATTGGCTACGCCATTCATGAGCAGGGACCCCTGGACCTCGATGATCTGATGAACCGGGCGGAGCACGCAAGGCTCCAGGCCCGGAGATATGCGGTTGTGGAGGGAAAAAGCCGGCTCAGATGACAAAGTCATCCTGCACGGCGGGGAGCATCTCCCAGGCGCGAAGCCTTCCGTCGCCCTGAAGGACATACCCGTGCTCCTCTTTTGTCGGGAAGACCCGGGAGGTGAACACGGCATCGCCGTCGTTGACAAAGATCTCGATGGAGCTGTGATCCAGAAAGATCCGGAGGTGGGATAGACCGGACAGGTTCCGGGATCTTGTCTCTCCCTCCGCCTCGTTGAAGCGGTTTGTCATGCCGGAGCGGTCTACCGTAAAGACCTTTTTCTGACTGTCCCAGGTGATCCGGAAGCCGCCGCTGTGATCCGGCTTTGCAAAGAGGGTGAGGGCAAGATCCCCGCCTCCGCACAGGACCTCGAGATCCGCCGCGGCGGGAAGCGTATCCGCCTCCGGGGCAACCGGCTCGCCGCGAAGGAGCTTAAGCTCTTCGATCGGTGTCTGGATCAGGCGCCTTCCCCGCATGCGCAGAACCCTGGGCAGGGTCAGGCAGTTGGCCCAATTTTCCTCATCCGTGGGGTAGGCCACATCCGGAAGGCCCATCCAGGCGACGAGGATCGCGCGGTCCTTGTTGTGGTGGATCGTCGCGGCGCACTCTGCGGCATAGGAGTCAAAGCCCCGGTCCAGGACGTGGAACCTGCCAAGCGGCGTGAAGGTGAGCGTATCAAAGT
The DNA here is from genome assembly GCA_900318875.1 of uncultured Lachnospiraceae bacterium. Taxonomy (GTDB): domain Bacteria; phylum Bacillota; class Clostridia; order Lachnospirales; family Lachnospiraceae; genus CAG-791. The sequence goes on from ONMH01000164.1 coordinate 6,276, forward strand.
CCATGTGTCCCAGAAGGTACCCGTTGTGGTTCTGCGCGTTTCCCCTTCCCTCGATGGTGAGGTGCTGGGGACAGAAGAGCAGGATGTCGGTGCCGTTGATGCGCTCGATGGAGGGGCACTCCCACATGTCGCCGAAATCCTCAAAGCCGGGGACCTTCAGCTGTCCCGCAAAGGTCCAGCCGGAGAAGGGCTCTTTTGACTTGTAGCAGATGACGCAGCCGTGGTGATCCTTTGTCTGGGCGCCGAGCAGGATCCAGTAGAGTCCGGTCTCCGGGTCCTGCAGGATCTTGGGATCCCGCTGATGCTCCGTGTAGTCGGGATTGGGCCCGAAGAGCGGGGCTTTTGCCTTGACCGCGGTGCCGTCGTCCGAAAGGCGCACGAGGCAGGTGTAGGACTTTCTCGTCCAGTCCGGATCCCGGTGGTTGCCCGTGTAGTACAGGTAGAGGCTTCCGTGCCCGGAGAGGGCAGAGCCTGAGTAGGCGCCCCGGTTGTCCCACTCGGTGTCCGGGCGGATGCAGACGCCCTCATTTTTCCAGGTGACCAGGTCCTTCGAAGTCACGTGGTACCAGTACTTGAGACCGTGCACGGCACCCCAGGGACACCACTGGTAAAACAGGTGCCAGAGTCCGTCGTGGTAGCCAAAGCCGTTGGGGTCGTTCAAAAGCCCTGTGACCGGCTGGATGTGGCAGGTCTGCCGAAAGGGGGATCGGGAAATTGCATCGTGGAGCGGGCGCAGTTCCTCCGCATCCTGCAGCACGCGGTAGCGCTCCTCTCTGGTCCAGGTTCTGCTCATAGATACTCCTCCTGCGCAAAAGCGCAGAAATCAGCGCTCTTGCCTGAAATCGTTACACAAGGTTTCGCCCTGATTATACCGGAAAAAGCGGATCTGTCGCGGACGAATTTGGGAGAAAATTCCGAATGAACGCAACAGGAAAGAGAGAATATCGAAAGTTGTCCGGACAATACGGGACAAACACAGGGGATTGCTGCGCAGATCTGGCGCACGATTTGAAATAGAACTGAAATATTGTTGAAACGCAAAGTGAAATAGCGTGAAATAGAGTGAAACAGGAGGTGTCGGATGCCAGTCTGGGAGAGCACGGAGCAGTATATTATGGCACAGACAAAACAGGCACAGGAGGCGCTCCTTGCAATGCAAAGGATCCTGCAGGCAGCTTTGCCAGCGGCTTCGGAGTGCATCTCCTACTCGATGCCGGCGCTTCGGATCTTCCCCGATACCGGAGAAAAGAATCCAAAGGCGGTCGTCCTCGTGTACTACGCGGCGGCGAAGCACCATCTCGGCTTTTACCCGACGCCCGGTCCCATCGAGGCCTTTCGGGAGGAACTTGCCCCCTATCGGACCTCCAAAGGTGCGGTACAGTTTCCCCTGGATCAGCCGCTGCCGGAAAATCTGATCACCCGGATGTCGCAGTACCGGCTCCAGGAGGCAAGATCACAGAGATGAGATACGACAATGTCTGCCCGGCGGTCTTTGTCCGCAGGAACAACCGCTTCACGGCGGAGGTCCTTTTGGGGGAGCAGGAGATCACGGTTCAAGCTTTTGCTTCCCGGGGCAGATGTGATCCTCACAGAGAGCAATAACGCAAACCGCAGGACCGCCTACGACCTCATCGGCGTCTACCACGGCGGTAAACTCTACAACATCGATTCCCAGGCGCCCAATGCCGTAACATTCGAATGGCTCAGGACGCGCGGGTTTGACAAGATCCGCCCGGAGACCGTCTGCGGAAGCTCGCGGATTGACTTCTGGATGCGCCGGGGAGACGTGACGTATCTTCTGGAGGTCAAGGGCTGCACCCTCGCGATGCGCCCACCGAGCGCGGGATCCGGCATCTGAATGCGCTCTCCCGGGCTGCGGAAGAGGGAATCCGCGCAGGAATCGCCTTTGTCATCTGCATGAAGGGTGTGGACCGGGTCCTCCCCAATGATAGGATCCAGCCCTCCTTCGGGCAGGCCCTTTTGAGGGCAAAGCAGGCGGGAGTGACCGTCTGGTTTCTGAAGACGGATCCCAAACCGGATGCGCTCTTTGTCACCGGGGCAGAAAGAGACAACAGTTAGGAGGAAAAGATATGCTGGAAATGGGAACGATGGCACCGGACTTTGCACTGCCGGATCAGAACGGAACGATCCGCCGCCTCTTAGACTTTCGGGGGCAGAAGGTGGTGCTGTACTTTTATC